>CANJCM010000098.1 GCA_947472765.1 Opitutia bacterium | reverse complement strand
TTCCGCGGCAGCCGGCGGAAGATCACCATGTGCTGCGTCGGCAGGGTGTGCACGGTCTCGACGTACTGCAGGGGCAGGTCGGCCATCTCTTTTTTGATCTGCGCCTCGGTCATTTTGTGCAGCGGTTTGATCGGCACGCTCGGGTCCTCGGCGCGATACTCGATGAACACGAGCCGGCCGCCCGGCTTCATCCGGTCGCAAATCGCCTCCATCATCTCGGCCGGGTGGCTCAGCTCATGGTAGACGTCGACCATCAGCACGAGGTCGACGGGCTCGGGGAGATTCGGATCCTGCGGCGTGCCGAGGACGCCGACGACATTCAGCGCGCGGCGCTCGCGCATCTTGGTGTCGAGCAACTGCAGCATCTCCGGCTGGATTTCCACGCCGTAGACGAGCCCGCGCTCGCCGACCTGGCGGGCGAGCCGCCAGCTGAAATAACCGGTGCCGCAGCCGATGTCGGCGACGACCTCGCCGCCGCGGAACGCGAGGGCCTTCATCACCAGCTCCGGCTGCTCTTCCTTTTCGCGCTCCGGCCGGTCCAGCCAGGCCGCGCCCTCGTGGGACATGTAGTGGGCGATTTCGCGGCCGAAGTAGACTTTGCCCGTCCCATCCGGGCTCGCGGCCTTCGTGGTGTAGATCGGCTTCTGCTCCTGGGCGGGGCTGATGGCGACCATCAGCAGGGCGGCGAGGAGGAGCGCCGGGCGCCGCAGGGCCGCAGCGATTCGGGACGGGGGGTTCATGGGAGGGAAATTTTGGCTGGGCGCCCGCTTTGACAAGGCATTCCGGGCCCGGGGCGCACCCAAACCGGCCGGAGCTGTCCGGAGGAATCAAACATGAACGAAATCACCGCCCCCACGCGCACCGAAATGATTCGGCTGCTCAACGAAGACCTCGCCCGCGAGTATCAGGCCATCATCGCCTACATCGTCTACAGCCAGACGATGACCGGCGCCAAGTACCAGCACATCGCCGGCGAGTTGAAGCTCCACGCCGCCGAGGAACTCGCTCACGCCCTCACGATCGCGAAGCAGATCGACTATCTCAACGGCACCCCCTTGACCGTTCCGCTGGCAGTGAAGCAGTCGGACAGCGCCGAGGACATGCTGCGCTTCGACCTCGAGAACGAGCGCGTCACGATCGGGCACTACCGCCAGCGAATCCGGCAGGCGGAGGCCATGGGTGAATACGCGCTGAGCGAAGAGTTGCGTGAGATCATCGTGCAGGAGCAGGAGCACCTGACGGACCTCGCCGACGCGCTCGGGATCGACACGCCCGAGATTGGCTAGTCGGCGGGTTCGAGCCACACCCCCCGCCCTGCGGGCACCCCTCTCAAAGAGGGGATCTTTGGAAAGCCGTTCGAAAGGTCCCCTCTGGAGCCGGAACCATGCAGTCAAAGCGGCAAATAGCCGCGATGACGTACTGAAAGCGAACGGCCTCCCTACTGCATCGCAGTCGGAACTCCGGCCACCTTTCGGTGAGCTGTTCCGAATGTAGCCCTGCCCGTGAGGGCAGGGACTTCTCCAACGCTTCGCCTCACGTCGTCCCGCTGCTCACGCAGCGGGCTACAAAGGCCAACGATTTCAAACCTTCGCGTCTCTTCGCGCTCTTCGCGGTTTTCTACTGCATCGTTCCGGCTGGAGAGGGGTGGCGCGCAGCGCCGGGGTGTGTTGGCGCAAATACTGACCCGATCGGTTTGCTGCGTCTTGGTCTCTCCGCGGCACGGGAAATCGAAATTCGAGAATCGAAAATCGAAAATTCACCCCGCATCGTGCCGATCCGCATGCTTCCCACCCAATCCGGCTCCGTCCGGTTCTTCCGCTTTGCGGGCATCCAAGTGTACGTGCACTGGTCCTGGTTCGTCGTGGCGTTCATCGAGATCTCCACGCGCCACGGTCTTTACGAGCATGCGGGGTGGAACGCCGCGGAGTACCTCTCGCTCTTCGTCATCGTGCTGCTGCACGAGTTCGGCCACGCCTTCGCCTGCCGGCAGACCGGCGGGCAGGCCAACGAGATCGTGCTCTGGCCGCTCGGCGGTGTGGCCTACGTGTCGCCACCGCAGCGGCCGGGCGCGACCTTGTGGAGCATCGCGGCGGGTCCGCTCGTCAACGTGGTGCTCGTGCCCGTGCTCCTCGGGATCGCGTATCTCGGACGTGAGGCCGGCTGGGCGGCGACAGCCCCCGACGCGATGCGGCTCATCCAGACAGTGAGCTGGATCAATCTCGTGCTGCTCGGCTTCAACATCCTGCCGATCTACCCACTCGATGGCGGACAGATGCTGCAGTCGACACTTTGGTTTTTTCTCGGGCGCGCCCGCAGCTTGCAGGTTGCGACGATCATCGGCTTCGTCGGGGCGGCCGGGCTGCTTGGGCTCGCGATTTGGTGGCAGTCACTCTGGACCGGCATCATGGCGGTGTTCCTCGCGCAGCGCTGCTATCACAGTTTCCAGCAGTCGAAGGGACTCTTCACCCTCGCGCGGCTGCCGCGGCACACGGGCTTTGCGTGTCCCTCGTGTCACGAGGCGCCGCCGGGCGGACCGATCTGGGTGTGTCGCACGTGCCGCGGCCGTTTCGATCCATTCTCGACCGGTGCGGTGTGCCCGCACTGCCAGGCCGCGCAGGATCTCACGGGTTGCCCGCACTGCGGTGTCCAGCGTCCCATCGCCGAGTGGCGCGTGGAACGTTTCGGCTGAACGGATCGAGCCGGGTTTCAGGCTCCCTCCCGATCGAGCCGGGTTTGAGCCTGAAGCCAGGAAGCGAGGAATCGATCCTCGAGCCTCGGAGACTTGAACGCAGAGGACGCGGAGGGCGCAGAGGCAGACTCATGGAATGGGCGTCGAGAAGTTTTCGGCTGAGATCCGACTCCGTGCCCTCAGTCCTCTGTGTTCAAACCCGCCTTGGTTGATTCCGGGTTTCCTGGCTTCAGGCTCAAATCGGTTTGGATCCCTGCCCCGATGGAAGACCAGATCCTTCCGGACCAATCGAAAATCCAAAATCCAAAATCGAAAATCCAATCACTCGATCTTCAAACCGTGGCTCGCGAGCGTGGTGCCGAGTTCGCGTTCGTAGTTCGCGAGGGCACGGCGCTGGTCGGCGAGGGCGCGGGCGTAGCTGTTCTGCGCGCTGGCCAGGAGTTCCTGCTGCTGCAGGACGAAGAACGTCGTGCTCGTGCCGGCCTGGAAACGCTTCTGCTCCGCGTCGAGGGCCTGCTGGGCGAGATCGAAGGCGGCGCGGGTGGCGGCGACGCGCTGCTTCGTGGTTTCGATCTGGCCCGCGGCGTTGGTGACGCTGAGGGCGACGTCCTGCTCGAAGCGCACGAGATCCGCCTCGGAGCGGCGCAACGTGAGCTGGGCGGCCCGGGCGCGACCGCGGCCTTCGGCGAAGGTGAGTGGCACGCGGACCACGATTCCGGCGGTGTAAGCGCGGGCATCTTGATCACGCACTTCACGCCGCGCCGCGCCGAAATCGGCGTTGCGGCCGCTGTAGCCGTAGCTCCCGACGAAATCGAGGCGTGGCAGGAGCTGGTTGCGCGCGGAGGCGTTGCTGGCCCGGTTGACCGTGACGCCGAGGCGGGCGGCCAGGAAATCCGGCCGCAGGTCATAGGCGCGTTTCACATCGGCGGCGGCGTTGACAGTGAGATCGGGGGCGGGCGCGAGTTCGGCGACCTCGAGCTCGGTGCCGCCGGTCTGAAAGGAAGTTTCACCGATCAGGAGCCGGAGTTCATTCTCGACGTCCCGGACCGCGCGCTCGGCCAGCAGGATCGCTTCCTCACGCGTGGCGAGACGGGCGCGGGCCTGGGTGACGTCGGCGTCGGAGAGCGCGCCGACGCGGTTCTTCTTCTCGTTGTCACTGACGAGCTGGGCCGTGAGTTCGCGCGAAACGCGGGCGATCCGCTGCGAGTCGCGGGCTTGTTGGAGGTTGTTGAACGCGAAGATCACGTCCGTGACCGTGTCGATCACAGTCTGGCGATGCTGCCATTCGGAGATGCCGCGATTTGCGCGGGCGATGCGAAGGCCGGCGAGGTTGGCGCCGAAGCCGAAGCCGCGGAGCAACGGCTGCGTGACGGACAGGCCGCCGAACGTGGCGTAGTTGTTCGCGAAACTGTTGAACGTGCCGCGCTCGTTCTGGGCCGTGCCGCCGAGGGAGTACGTGAGACCCCAAGGCATGAGTCCGTCGAGCGACAGGCTGTAATCGTCGGTCTGCGCGCGGTCGCGCAGACCTAGCGGCGTGAGCACGCCGGGGACTTCGTTTTCGGACTTCGTGCGACGAAACGTCAGCGCGGGATCGAACGCACCGGCGGCCGTGAGCACGTTGGCGCGCGCGATCTGCGGATTGAACGCGCTCACCTTCAGCCGCTGGTTGTTCTGCAACGCGCGACGAATCGCGTCGTCGAGCGTCAGCGGCGCCGCGGACGCACGCGCCGCGCCGAGCATCGAGGCGGCGCAGAGAACGCCCGCGAGAAGGCGGAGGGCGGAAGAAGGTAAAAAGAATCGCATCACGAAGAAATCGAAAATCGAAAATCCAAAATCGAAAATCACACCACCATTCCGTCCGCGAGCCGGACGACTTTCGATCCGTAGGTGGCGTTTTCCGCGGAGTGCGTGACCTGGACGATCGTCACGCCGTCCTTCTCGTTCAACTCGCGGAACAGCGCCATGATCTCGCGGCCCTGGTCGGAGTGGAGATTGCCCGTCGGTTCGTCGGCGAGGATGAGATCGGGTTTGGCGACGAGCGCGCGGGCGATGCCGACGAGCTGTTGTTGTCCCCCGGAGAGCTGCGACGGATAGAGATCTTTTTTCCCGACGATGTGAAAGCGATCGAGGGCGTCGCACACGATGCCCTCGCGATCCTTCTTCGGGACGTCGCGGTAGGAGAGCGGAATTTCGAGGTTCTCGTAGACGGTGAGGTCGTCGAGCAGGTGATAACTCTGAAAGACGAAGCCGATGTGTTTTTTCTGCAGCTCGAATCGCTTCTTCTGGTCGAGCGCGTGGACCGCCGCGCCGCAGAGCGTGTATTCGCCGTTCCAAGCCGCGTCGTGGAGGCCGAGAATGTGGAGCAGGGTGGATTTGCCCGAACCCGACGGCCCCATGATCGAAACGAAATCCCCGGCCGCGACCTCGAGGTTGATATGGCGGAGCGCGTAGTACGGGCCGCCCTTGAGCGGATAGACGCGGTCGACTTTGCGGAGGGAAATCATCGGGACGAGCAAACGGGCGTCGGCCTCACATGAACAAGTGCGGCGGCGGAGCCGGTGGCTCGCGGCGGGGTGCCGGGGCGACCGGGACCGGAGCCGGTTGGGGTGCGGCGGGTGGGGCGGACTTTTCGGTCTTGGACTTGGCGGTGGGGCGCGGGTCGGTCGACCGGCTCGGCGCATCAACTCCAAGGCTCAAGCTTGCGGTGGTTTGGCGTGGCCCTGCCCGTGAGGGCAGGGACTGAACGGTCGTCTGGCGAGACGAGGTCCCGCTGCTCACGCCGCGGGCTATACCGGCGACCTCGGAGTCCAGGTCATTTCCCATCGCCGCCGACGCCACGGTTAGCGTCAGTAACGCGGTGGGGAGCAGGGCGGGGTATTTCATGGCGAGGATAGATAGCAACGCGTGTGCCGCGGGTGGCCTAGGTATGTAACCGCCAGAAAGACAGCGATTAGAAATTCAGGGCCGGAATGGCAGGCCGGCCGCCGGACGGCTCCCGGCTCGTTTGTGGAATGGAGCATTCCCAATAACGGGAAAGTCGGGGCCGCCCCGCGCATCCCGAAGCCGGAGAACGTGCCCGCGGTTATGGAGGTTCGTCTGTTTGGCTGACCGTAAACTTCTCCTCCCTGCCCTCGCGGGCAGGGCCACATTGCAGTCGTGGCCCGCTGCGTGAGCAGCGGGAGGTCTGGCTCGCGAACACGTCAGTCGATTGAGCGAACCTCAATCAGCAGTCAGACCGCTGGCAAACGGTGCGTGGAATCCGGCAGCGGGCGCGGAGCGGTTTGGCGGGGTCGTCTGTAGGATATTTGCCGATCCTCACCTGTCCTCCGTTCCCATCCTTGTCGGCTCACTGGTCGTGACGATCGGGCTGGTTGAAATCTTTTCCTACTTCACGCCCGCCCTGCGCACCTATGGCTGGGGCGGCCTGACGATGATGGCGCTGCCGACGGCAGTCCTCTTCATTGCGCTGGGGGCGGCGGTGGTCGGGAGCGTGCGACCGTCCAACCCGGCGGCGTCCACCGGATCGGCCCAACCCTTCTCCGGGCTGGACGCCCTCAAGCTGCTGCAGGCGAGCGGCCACGACCTGCCCTTCATCATGGTGTCGGGGGCGATGGGCGAGGAGACCGCCGTGAGCGCCATGCGCGCGGGCGCCCACGACTATCTGTTGAAGCACGATCTGTCGCGGCTGGGGCCCGCCGTGGAACGCGAGCTGACCCATGCCGCCGACCGGCGCGCGCGTCGCCTGGCGGAGGAGGCCGCGCAACAGACGGAGGGCCTCCTCGTCGCCGCCGGGCAAATGGCGAATTTCGGCGGGTGGAGCTTTAATCTCGCCGACAGCAAGCTGTGCTGGTCCGACCAAGTCGCCCTCATCCATGAGGAACCGCCCGGTTTTTCGCCCACGCTGGCTCAGGGACTCAATTACTACGCCCCGGAGTGGCGGGATAAAATCACGGCGGTTTTCACGGCGTGCGCCCGCGACGGTACACCCTATGATGAGGAGCTGGAAATTTTCACCACGCGCGGCCGGCGGGTGTGGGTGCGCGCCGTCGGCATGGCGCTACGGGACGCCGGGGGCCGCATTCACCAAGTGCAGGGGGCATTTCAGGACATCACCGCGCGCAAGCACGAGGAAGCGATTGATGCGTTTCTGGCGCAGGCCGGGGTCAGCGCGAAAGGCGATTCCTTCTTTCCCGCGCTGGCGCGCTTCCTGGCCAAAACTCTGCAGATGGACTACATCTGCATCGATCGGCTCGAGGGCGATGCCCTGAACGCCACGACCCTGGCGGTCTGGCACGACGGTCGTTTTGAAGACAACCTGACTTATGCCCTGAAAGATACGCCCTGCGGCGAGGTGGTCGGCAAAACTGTCTGCTGCTATCCCGCCCATGTGGTCCAGTCGTTCCCGAACGATCCGGCGCTGCAGGAACTGCGGGCCGAAAGCTACGTCGGAGTCACGCTCTTCAGCCACACCGGGCAACCGATCGGGCTCATCGCCTTGATTGGCCGGCAGCCCCTGACCAACCGGGCACTTGCCGAGACCACCGTGGCGCGGGTGGCCCCGCGGGCAGCGGGTGAATTGGAGCGTTTGATGGTCGAGGCGGCGCTCAGCAAGAGCGAGGCCCGGCTGAACTTTGCCCTGCAACAGATCATGACCGGCGCATGGGATCTAGACCTGCGCGACCACACCGCGCATCGCACCCTGATCCACGACCAAATCTTCGGGTATAAAATGCTGCTGCCAGAGTGGACCTACGAGATGTTCCTCGAACACGTTCTTCCCGAGGACCGCGCGAACGTCGATCGGCTCTTTGCCCAGGCGACTGCGGCGCAGACGGACTGGAACTTTGAGTGCCGCATCCGCCGAACCGACGGCGAGGTGCGATGGATCACGGCCGCGGGTAGTCATGAACGAAGCTCGGAAAATAAATCCATCCGGATGGCGGGTATTGTCCAAGATATCACCGAGCGGAAGCAGGCGGAGATCGCGCTGCGCGAGAGCGAGGAACGGTTTCGGCGCGCCATCGTGGATTCGCCCATCCCGATCATGATCCACGCCGACGACGAAACGATCATCCAGACCAGCAACTCGTGGCACACCATCACCGGCTATTCCCCCGGGGAACTTACCACCATCGGAGACTGGACCGAGCGGGCCTACGGCAAACGGAAGGCTGCGGTGGAGGCGTACATCGACACGCTGTACGCGATGACCGGGCCAAAATACGAAGGTGACTACGAGGTTCGCACCAAATCCGGTGCCACCCGCATCTGGGAATTCAGCTCCGCCCCGCTGGGCCGATTGCCGGACGGGCGGAGACTTGTCATGAGCATGGCGATGGATGTGACCGAGCGCAGGCAGGCGGAGGAGGCCCTCCGTGCTCGCGAGGAAATCTTCTCCAGCATCGTCGGCCAGGCCAACGACGCCATCGCTCTGATCGACGCTGAGACCGGCCGGTTCAGGGAGTTCAATCGGGCGGCGCACGAGGATCTCGGCTACACGCGCGAAGAATTCGCCGGCCTCCGCGTCAGCGACATTCAGGCCGAGCAGGACGAGAGTCAGATCCGCGCGAACATCCGCCAGATCCTGACGGTGGGCGGCCTCACTCTTGAGACGCGCCACCGTCACCGGGACGGAAGCATGCGTGACGTGCGCATCAGCGCGCGCGCGATGAAACTGCGCGGCCGCGACTGCCTGACCGCCGTCTGGGGCGACATCACCGAAGCCAAGCGACTGGAGCAGGAGCTGCAACTCAGCGAGGCGCGCTTCCGGGTCCTGTTCGAGGACATCTCCACGGTGGCGATCCGGGGTTACCGGGCGGACGGCACCACGCAGTTCTGGAATCGAGCCAGCGAGCGGTTCTACGGCTACACGGCGCAGGAGGCCGTCGGCCGGAACCTGCGGGATCTCATCATTCCTCCCGAAATGCAGTCCGGCGTCGCGGAGGCCATGCGGCAGATGGCCGACCACGGGACTCCGATTCCATCCGGTGAGCTTTCCCTTCAGCGCAAGGATGGCTCGCGGATCGAGGTCTATTCCAACCACGCCATCGTGCAGCCGCCCCACCGGCCGGCCGAATTGTTCTGCATGGACGTTGATCTGACTTCGCTCAAGCGCGCGGAGCAAATCCTCCGCCAGCAGGCCGAGGAACTCCGCCTCCGCAACGAATCCCTGAGCCGCTTCAATGCCGTCGCCGTCGGCCGCGAGCTGCGGATGATCGAGCTGAAGCGTGAGATTAACGAACTCTGCGATCGGGTGGGTGAACCCCCGCGCCACCACCTTCCGGTCCTGGAGGAAAGCCCGCGATGAGTGTCCCGCCACGGCGATCAGCGAGGGACTGCTCAACCTCACCTATCCCCGGCTTTTCGCGATGCCGCGCAACGGCCAGTCGGCCGTCGTCGCCTGCGCGGCTGGTGGTCGAGGCACACGGCGGGCGCATCTGGGTCGAAAGCCAGCCCGGCGCGGGCGCGACGTTTCAGTTCTCGCTGCCCACGTCGGAATAATCCGCAGACCAGACCCTTCAATCCATTGAACCACCGAGACACCGAGACACGGAGCAAGGCGGGAAGAGGCAAAAATGCCTCTCTGTGGCTCCCTGTCCCGGTGGTGAATGCCTGGTCGGGCCACGGTGGCCCCGGCGCGGCGGGTGGGACGACCGGACGGAACCGCGCCCGGTCACGGAACCAGCAAGGCGCCGGGGATCCTGCCATCCAGCGTGACGAGTTGCGCACCGTGCGTGCGCGCCAGTTCCAGCAAATGTCCGTCGGTCAGCTCAGCCGGCCTCTTCGCGTATTTGGGCAGTCGCTCGACGCCCAGGTCGTCGGGCCACAGTTCAGTCGGGACCGGACTGGAAGCTTTCAATTTGGCCAACGCCACGATGGCCGCGTCCACGTCCGGCTGCAGGCCCGACTGCACGCTGATGCGCACGAACCCCAACTCAGTGATGGCACAGGTGGCGATGACCTCCGCAGTCGGCAGAACGCTCTTCAGCCATTTCTCCGCCCGCGCATGGTGCCCATGCAACGTGTGCCCGAGGGCGATGAGCGTGTTGACGTCGAGCAGGTATCTCACGGGAAGTCGGCCAGCAGGGCGCGGACT
Organism: Opitutia bacterium; assembly: GCA_947472765.1. Taxonomy (GTDB): domain Bacteria; phylum Verrucomicrobiota; class Verrucomicrobiia; order Opitutales; family Opitutaceae; genus ER46. Next base: position 8,616 of record CANJCM010000098.1, on the reverse strand, counting down.
TGTTCACTCGTGACCACGGGTGCGCCTGGCGCCCCCTCGGTCACCACCAATCCCGTCCGTTTCGATTTCACGAATCGAGACCGGCCCAGCGGCACCGCGGCGGGCGTCAGCACGATGCGGTTGCCCTCGACGCGACAGGCAAATTTTGTCCCCGCCTTGAGGCCGAGTCTCCGGCGGGCGGCGGCGGGCAGCACCACCTGGCCCTTGCTGGATAACATGGTCGTCATGTCTTACGGTCTTACGCGTCTCGTCGGGCGTCAAGTGGCCGCATCTGGGTCGAAAGCCAGCCCGGCGCGGGCGCGACGTTTCAATTCTCGCTGCCCGCGTCGGAATAATCCGCGGACGAAACCCTTCAATCCATTGAACCACCGAGACACCGAGACACCGAGCAAGGCGGGGGGCGCAGGGGGTTGGCCTCGGTGCCTCCGTGTCTCGGTGGTAAATGCTTGTTCCGTCCGGATCGGTTCCGCCCCTGTCGCCTCACGCACCCCATGAACCCCGCCGACATCAAAATTCTAGTCGTGGACGACGATCCCGACATCCTCAGCGGCACGGCGCACCTGCTGGAGAAAGCCGGCTACACTGTGGACCGCGTGACCACCGGCGAGGCCGCCCTGGCCGCGGTCGCCGCCCAACCACCGGACCTGTTGCTGCTGGATCGCGACCTCGGAGGCATCGATGGCCTCGAGGTGTGCCGCCGGATCAAGCAGGTGCCTGCCTATGCGGACATGCTGGTTGTCCTCGTGTCGGCCTCCTACACCACGACGGAAAATCAGGCCGAAGGTCTGGAGTCAGGGGCGGATGGATACATTGCCCGACCCATCGCCAACCGGGAATTGCTCGCCCGGGTGGGTGTCTACGTCCGCATTCTTCGCCTGACCCGCACCCTGCACGATCAAGCCACGGAACTCACCCAAAAGGCCGCCGCCGCCGCCCAGGCGCATCTGGCTTCGCTCAACTTGATGGAGGACGCGCTGACGGCCCAGCAGGCCGCCGAGCGCGCGAATCTGAAACTGCGGGACGAGATCGCCACGCGCCAGCAGGCGGAGGCCGCGGTGGTGCGGCAACTGGACGAGCTCCGGCGCTGGCAGGACGTCATGCTGGATCGCGAGGACCGCGTGCAGGAACTCAAGCGCGAGGTAAACCAACTGGCCGGTCGGCTGGGGGAGACCGTGAAATATCCCAGCCAGGGCAGCGGGTAGCCCAAGCGCCCCACTCTCCAACCCGACCCATGCATTTGAAGCGCAAAGAACGCGAAGTTTTGCGAAGGGCTGAGATCGTTGGCCTTTGTAGCCCGCTGCGTGAGCAGCGGGACGACAGGATGCGAAGCGTTCGAGAAGTCCCTGCCCTCACGGGCAGGGCTACACAGCTGGGCCACAAATGGGCACCCATGGGCACGAGTGAAAGCAGGCGGAGTTATTTCCGGTCACCAGACGGGGCCGGGTCCCAAAGCGGAGCCCATCAAGCTCTGGCTGGCCAAGGCCGACAGAGCATGATAGCTCATCTCTCATCATGAAAACAGCCACGGTGGCAGATTTGCGGAACAACTTTTCCTCCGTCTCCAAGTGGATCCATAACGGGGAAGCCGTCACGATCACGAAGCGGGGATTGCAATTTGCCACGCTCGTCCCGGCACGGAAGCGAACCGTACTCGTCCCCCTCGACCGGTGGGCGCGGCTGCGCAAAATTTTCCCCCATGGCCCCGTTCAGGGTGACGTGGCAGACGTGCTGAATTACGACCGGGGGGACACGTGAAGACCTATCTCGATACGTCGCTTTTAGTGAAGTCGTTCGTCTGGGAAGGCGATTCCCCGGCGGCGATCCAAATCGTCGAAGCGGTGGGCGAGCCTTTGCCGTTTTCCCACCTGCACGAAATCGAGATTCCCAACGCGATCCGGCTGAAACGTTTTCGGGGGGAGATCACGCGAGCGCAGGAAACGGCGGCCATCCGCGCCTTCCGGACGGACGTTGACGCGGGGCGCATGGCGCGGCCCGCTTACAACCTCACGGCGGTTTTTATCCGGGCGGAACAGCTTTCAGCCCGGCATTCGGGCGAGATCGGCACTCGCAGCCTCGACCTCTTGCATGTGGCGGCAGCGCTGGAAGCCGGTTGCACGGCCTTTGCCTCCTACGATGAACGCCAGCGTAAGTGTGCGGCCCTGGCCGGAATGAAAGTGATTCCGGCGAAGCTCGCAGAGAGGAAAAAGTGAACGACCCCCGTCAGCCCCTGACCGCCACCCTGCGTTCGCAGGCGGAAGCGGCGCGACGGCCAGCGACGGCCAGCGACGGCCCTACACTGCTCTCCGAGGAAATTGGAGATTCCTTGTTGGCGATTGGAAATTCTCCGTCTCCGACGCCACCAGCGCTGAGGAACGCCCAATGACCACGGAAAGCCCGCTCACTTCCCCAGCCGCCACCGCCCTCCGCGAGGCCGCGTTCCGCCTCATTCTGACGGACGGTGCGCCGAGGCTGTCCGCCGTGAGCGACGGCGTGCAGGCGTTGCTCGGCTATCCCGCGGCGGACTTTCGCTCCGGCCAGAGGGCGTTGCCTTCCTTGATTCATCCCGAAGATCGGGATGTCGCCGACGCGCTGTTTTCGCCGGCCAGCCCAGGCAACGAGGGCGAGTGCAATCTCCGCCTCCGGCCGGCCGGCGGCCGCATCCTCTGTGTCAAGGGGCGCTACCGTCGGGAGGTCACGGCCGGCGGCGTGGTGCTCGAGTTGCTCCTGCAGGACGCGAAGTGCCTGCCCCGGACCATGGCCGATGCCCACACGTCGCCGATGTTTGCGGCCATGATGGAAAACACGGACGACTACATCTACTTCAAGGATCGCAACCACGTCTTCACCGGGGCCAGCCAGACTCTGGTGGCACTTTGTTCCCCGGCCACCCGCTGGACCGATTTGCTCGGCCAGACCGACTACGACGTCTTTCCCGAGGAATTCGCCGACCTCTATTACCGGCTCGAGAAGCAAATCTTCGCCGGCCTGACGGTGGCCCACGAAGAGCAAAAAACCCTGGGCAAGGACGGCAAGGCAGGCTGGGTGGACAACCGCAAGTATCCGATCCGCGATGCGAGTGGAGTTCTCATCGGCCTCTACGGCATCGCCCGCGACATCACCGAGCGCAGGCAGGCGGAGGACAATGCCAGACAAAGCCACGAGCTGCTCGCCAACCTGACCCGGCTGGTGCCCGGTGTTGTCTACCAATACCGGCTCTTCCCGGACGGGCGTTCCGCATTTCCGTACTCCAGCCCCGGGATGAATGACATCTATGAGGTGAAACCCGAAGAGGTCAGGGAAGATGCCACGCCGGTATTCGGACGGTTGCATCCCGAAGACTACGGTCGTGTGGGCGATCTCATTCAGGAATCGGCCCGAACCCTGCGGACGTTCAACTGTGAATTCCGAGTTCTCCTGCCGAGGCAAGGTCTGCGCTGGCGCTGGAGCCAGGCGCAACCGGAGCGGATGGAGGATGGCGGCACGCTTTGGCACGGCATCATTTCGGACATCACCGAGCGCAAGCAGGCGGAGGCGGTCTTCCAGCAAAACCAGGCGTCGGCGGATCGCATGCGCCGGGCCCTGCTCAGCACCCTGGAAGATCAGAAGCGGGCGGAGGCGGCAGTGCGCGAACGGGAGGCGCGCTATGGTGCGATGGTCGGTTCGATCGCCGACGCCATCATCAGCGCCGACCACAGGGGCCGGATCACCGGCTGGAATCCCGGGGCCGAGCACATCTTCGGCTATCCGGAAAGCGAGATTCTCTCCCGGTTCTTCGCGCGCCTGCTGCCGCCCCGGTACCATAAACGCCAGGTGGCGGACTTGGCCCGGGCGGTGGCGGAAGGGACGCCTCGCGTCATCGGCACCACCATGGAACTGGTGGGGCGCCGAAAAGATGGCCGGGAATTCCCGCTGAAAATATCCCTGTCCGAATGGCAGATCGACGGGCAGAAATTCTTCACCGCGATCGTCCGCGACATCACGGAGGAAAAGGCGGCGGCGACCAATCTTGCCGCCAGAATGGAGGAGCTGCGTCGCTGGCAGGGCGCGACCCTCGGCCGCGAAGGACGCGTCCTCGAGCTCAAGCGGGAGATCAACGCCCTGCACGTCAGACACGGCGAGGCGCCAAAGTATTCGAGCGTTTTGAAGGAGGGCCAGGAGTGAACCGCAGACCAAATCCCGGCATAATCCGGCGCAACGTTCTGTTGGGCCTGCTGGCGACCGGCCTCGTGCTGCTGGTCGCGGTGGCGGGCCATGCCCAGGATCAGCGGCCGGCGGAGACGTCCGCGGCCGGGGATTTCCTTGGCACCCTCTCCGCGCCGGAGCGCGCCTGGCTGCGCGAGCATCCCGTCATCACCGTGGCGCTGGATCCCAGCTGGCCACCGATCGAATTCACCGACGAACACGGCACGCCGTCCGGCATGACGGCGGACTATTTGCGCCTCATGGCAGCGCGGCTGGGCGTGAAGTTTGAGCGGGTGCCCAACCTGAGCTGGCAGGACTCGTATGCGCGGCTGCAGCGCGGGGAGATCGACCTGGCTACCTCGGTGGCCGTGACCGCGGAACGCGAGACCTTCTGGGCCTTTACCAAGCCCTACATGACCATGCCCATCGTCGTCGTCACCCGGGCGGACGTCACCTACATCGCTGACCTGCGTGAGCTGGCAGGCAGGAAGGTCGCTGTGGTCGAGGGCAACGCGCCCAGTATCTGGATGGTCCGCGACTTTCCGGACATCCAACTGGTCCCGGTCAACACGACCCAGAAAGCGCTTGCCCTGCTCCAGCGCGGCGAAGTCTTTGCGTGCGTCGACAACATGCTCGTCGTGGGTTCCTACCTGGCCGGGCAGAAAATGACGGGCCTCAAGGTCGCCGGAACGACCCCTTATACCAACGCGCAGTGCATGGCGGTGCGCAAAGATTGGGCGATTCTGGCCGGCATCCTCGACCAGGCGTTGGACTCGGTTTCCCCCACGGAGCGCGAGGCAATTTATCGCCGGTGGCTGCCCCTTCTCCGCGAACCAGCGTTTGACTACACCCGGCTCTGGCAAATCGTGGCCGGCTTTGCCGCCCTCTTCCTCGGGCTGGTCGCGTGGAATTGGAAGCTGACGCGAGAAAGCCGGGAGCGCAAACGGGCGGAGGCGGCGCTGCGCCGCACCGACCGGGCGCTGCGCATGGTCAACGAGTGCAATCTAGAGCTGGTGCGCGCCACTTCCGAGCCGGAGCTGCTTCAATCCATCTGCCGCATCGCGGTCGATCAGGGCGGCTACCGTATGGCGTGGGTCGGTTTCGCGGAGCAGGACGACGCGAAGTCGGTGCGCCCCGTCGCGCGCGCCGGTTTCGAGGCGGGTTACCTCGACACGGTGAACATCACCTGGGCCGACGACGAGCACGGGCGTGGTCCCACCGGTGCAGCCATCCGCACCGGGCAACCCGTTGTCGCGCGCGACATCCCCACCGATCCCGCCTATGGCCCGTGGCGGGCGGCGGCCATCCAGCGCGGCTACACCTCTTCGGCCACGCTTCCGTTGCTCAGCGGTGAGCGCGCGTTCGGGGCGTTGATGGTGTATGCCGCCGAGTCGGACGCCTTCAACGCGGAGGAAGTGGTGCTGCTGGGCAAACTGGCCGCCGATCTGGCCTATGGCATCACCGCGTTGCGCGCTCTGGCCGAACGTGCCCAGTCGGAGCGGGCGATGATCGCTTCCGAGGCGCGCTATCGCCGGCTCTTCGAGACAGCCAAGGATGGAATTTTGATTCTCGATGCCAAGACGGGGGCGATCGTGGACGTGAATCCGTTTCTCATCGAGATGCTGGGCTACTCCCACGAGGCGTTCCTCGGCAAGAAGGTCTGGGAGCTGGGATTTTTCAGGAACCTCGTCGCCAACGAGGCCAACTTCGTGGAATTGCAGGCCAAGGAATACATCCGTTACGAAGACATGGCGCTGGAAACCAGCGACGGCCGGCGGATCGAGGTGGAGTTCATCAGCAACGTCTATCTGGTGGGCGGTCACAAGGTCATCCAATGTAACATCCGTGACATTTCCGAACGGGTGCGGGCGGAGCAGCAAACCCAACAGTCGTTGGCCGAGCTGGAGCAGGCGCGGCAGGTGTTGTTGAGCGTGGTCGAGGATGAGAAGGCGGCAGCCGGGGAGTTGCGCAAACTTTCGGCCGTCATCGAACAGGCGCCGCTGTCCGTCGTCATCACCGACCTGACGGGCGCGATCGAGTATGTGAATCCCCGGTTCAGCCTCGTGTCAGGCTACACGCCGGCTGAGGTGCTCGGGCGGAACCCCCGGGTGTTCAAGTCGGGCGGGACGTCGCCGGAGGTCTATCGCGCCATGTGGCAGACCCTCTCTCGCGGCGGGGTGTGGACCGGCGAACTGATCAACCGGACCAAGAGCGGCGAAGTCTATCTTGAAGCAGTGGTCATCGCCCCCGTGGCGGATGAGCAGGGCCGCGCCACCCACTACGTCGCCCTGAAAGACGACATCACCGCGAAACAGCGCCACGAAGCCGAGCTGACCGCCAAACTCGCGCGGGAGCATGAACTGTCCGAGATGAAGACGCGGTTCATCTCCGTGACCTCGCACGAATTCCGCACGCCGATGGCCGCGGCCATGGGCTCGGTCGAAATCCTGTCCAACCATCTTGACCGCCTCGCGCCGGAGAAACGCCGCGAACTGCTCGACCGCATCACCTCCTCGCTCCACCGCATGACGGTGATGCTCGACGACATCCTGCTCCTGAACCGGATGGATGCAAACCGCGTCCCCGTTCAGCTCACCCCGGTCGATCTCCACTCGTTCGCGAAAAATGTCCTGGAGGAAATCCGGCTGGGTGATCGCGACGCCCACCGGTTCGAACTCTCCGCCACCGGCGAGACCGCAGCGGTGGTCACGGATCCCAGCCTGCTGCATCACATCCTCTCCAACCTGCTCAGCAATGCGGTGCGTTATTCGCCGGCCGGCACCCTCATCACCCTGCGCCTCGCCGTCGCCGCCGGGCGAACGCAGATCGCCGTGGAGGATCAGGGCATCGGGGTCCCGGCGGCGGATCGCGCGCGGATTTTCGAACCCTTTGAGCGCGGCTCCAACGTGGGCTCGGTCAAGGGCACGGGCCTCGGGCTCAACATCGTGAAACGCATGGCCGGGCTGCTCGGCGGCACGGTGGCGCTGGCCGACGCCGACGGTGGAGGCAGCCGCTTCACCCTCGACTTTCCCGCGGATTCAACCCCCACCTCTTCTTCATGAGCATTCTCCAGCATGCCACCGTTCTGGTGATCGAGGATGACGAAGCCGTCCGCCGCACCCTGGTCGACATCCTCGAACTGAACGGCATCCGCACCGTGGCCGCCGCGAACGGGATCGAGGGATTCGCCGCCGCCAGGCAGAATCACCCTTCGCTCATCATCACCGATCTCGCGATGCCCGGCATGACGGGATATGAGCTGCTCGCGGAATTTCGCCGCGACGAGGCGCTGCGCAGCATTCCGGTGATCGTGATATCGGCGGCCGTGGAGCGCGCCGCCACCCGCCGCGGCATGAACCTCGGCGCCGCCGACTTCATCACGAAGCCGTTTACCGAGGAGGAAGTGATCCAGTCCATCACCACCCGGCTGGAGAAAAAAGATCTGATCGACGAGCTCGATGCCTTCTCCCACACGGTGGCGCACGATCTCAGGAACCCGCTCGCCACGCTTTGCGGGCGGATCGAACTCGCCGAAATGATGCTGGGCCGGTGCGACGAGGCGACGATGCGGCAGCACCTCGCCGAAGCCGCCAAGTCCGCCCACCGGCTCAGTCGCATCATCGACGAGCTCCTCCTCCTCGCCGGCGCCCGGCGGCAGACGGTCGTCCCGGAGCCCCTCGACATGGCGGCCATCGTCGTCGAGGCGACCGATCGGCTCGAAAGTATTCTCAAGGAAAAGTCCACCATGGTCCGGCAGCCCGCCGGGTGGCCCGCCGCCGTCGGCTACGCTCCCTGGGTGGTCGAAATCTGGGTTAATTTTATCAGCAACGCCGCGAAGTACGGTGGCGCCAATCCTCAGATCACCCTCGGGGGCGAGACGAGTGCCGACGGGCGCTCGTCCCGGTTCTGGGTGCAGGATGCCGGACCGGGCCTCGACGAGGCCGGCCGGCAGAAGATGTTCGTGCCGTTCACCCGGATCTCCACGGTGCGCGCCATGGGCCACGGGCTCGGCCTGTCGATCGTGCGCCGCATCGTCGAAAAGCTCGGCGGCCAGGTGGGGGTCGAGAGTTCGCCCGGCGCCGGCGCGCGCTTCTGGTTCGAGTTGCCCACGACCGCACCAGCGCCCAAGCCAGCCGCCGCGCTGCCGCCCGTCCTCTTCACCCCTTGAGCATCCTCCGGGACGCGCCTTCCCCGTCAATGAATGAGCCGGGATGAGTGAACAGGAAGATCGGGAAGGTCGGGAAGCGGAGGCCTTGGCTCCCCGATCTCCCCGGCCTTCCTGTTCAAACGCACGCTCGGTCCGTTTCTTGAATTCCTGGATTCAGGCTCAACCCAAACCCGAGCCATCGACGGAGCCTGAAGCCAGGAAGCTGAGAACCAGACCTCTTCAATCGGTGTATTCTGTGCACTCCGTGGTCAAAAATTCCGGAGGTA
>CANJCM010000097.1 GCA_947472765.1 Opitutia bacterium | reverse complement strand
TCGACCAGTCGTTCTTGTTCAGCGCCCACAACGCCTCCTCCATCCCGGTCTCAGCCAGCTCGACACTCTGCGTTCCCTGCACGGAGCGCAGGCTCATTTCGAGCGTGCGGTAACAGAGCGTCAGATAGCTCCCGAGCGCAATGGTCAGCACGGTCGCAAAACACAGGGCCGCGAGCATCGCAGATCCGCGCCGGCGCCGGAAACATGCTGGGCCGCGCGGGTTCATTGCAGGAACGCCTTGTTCCGGATCAGGACCCGCGGCGAAACGCTCTTGTAGCTGGCACGTGTGCCGATGTTCGCGGTGCCCGCCGCCGACGTAAACGAAAACTCCAGCGACTTCACGCTCTGCGGACTCGAACTGACGGCGATGCCGCGTTCGTTGAAATAGGTAATCGCGAAAGCCGTCAGGCCCGTCAGGAGCGTTTCCGTCCCGCTCGAAACCGTCCGGGTCAGCGTGCCCGCGGCGGACGAATAGGTGTAGGTCACGGTCATGGTGCCGCTCGAGGTCGTGCGGGTCAGCGACAGCTGGGAACTCGTGGCCGTCGTCAGGCTGATCGCCGCACTGACATCGGCCGTCATCTGCCGCACCGTGTGCCGGCTCTCGACCTCCTGGTGCTGCATATTAACCAATCGGGTCAGATTGCGGCCAACAAAGAGATATGCCGCCAGGATCCCCGCGACGATAAACGCAGACACACTCGTGGCGACGAGGACCTCGACCAGCGTGAATCCCCGGCGCCCGTTGCGGAGGCTAGGTGCGCTGGTAAGTAACATAGAGCCCGTTGTTGCCGTAGTAAGTCGATCCCGTACGCCGATAGGTGCGCCCGGTGTTTCCGAGCCATGTGACCGTAAACGTCACCTTCTTAAGGTCGGTTCGCACCGTCGAGATTGTACGCGTGCAGGAGAAACCCGTGGCGACGGCCGGCAGGTTTGAGCCGAAATCAAAGCCGGAGGCGGGCGTCGAAGTCACCGAGACGGTCGTGCTCGCCGAATAGCCATTAACGGTCGTCCAGTTGCTCAGCCGGATATTGTCGATCTGACCATGGATGATCTGCATCGCGATCGTCTGCTTCCGCGCCACATCGAGCATTTCGGAACCGGAAACGACCACCTGAATCATCCCGACCAGTGCGAGGATCATCACGCCAGCAGCCATCATCACCTCAACCAAGGTGAAGGCGGCGGCCCGGCGGCGAATACCCATCGTTTTCATCAGAAAGAGTACGTAAGGACTTGACCCTATAATTTGAGGGTCGGTTTGGGGCGTCAAGCCGAAGAGGGCGAGGATCTACGTATTCAGACTACGTATTTGCTGGCATTTTGGAGCGATAGAAGTGCAATTGAATAGCTATTAATACCTATTTTCCATCGGGTTTTTCCCTACTCTCGACAACCCATTCGGGCCTACCCCGGGCCAGCAGGGGGAAGTGGGGAGCGCCGCTCCAGAATTCGTTTCGCCACCAGCCGCCCCTTGACAGTACCCGCGCGCCGCCTTGCAACTGCGTGATGGCCAACCCGAGCGCGCATCGGATCCTTGTCGCGGACGACCAAGCCGACGTCATCGAGGCGCTTCGCCTGCTCCTGAAATCCGAGGGCTACGCCACCGAGTCCGCGAAGTCGCCGGCCGCCGTGATCAAATTGGTCGAGGCCAACGACTATGATTTGGTGTTCATGGACCTGAATTATGCCCGGGACACCACCAGCGGGCAGGAGGGACTCGAGTTGCTCCAAAAACTTCAGGCGATCGACCCCACCCTCCCCGTCGTGGTCATGACGGCTTGGGCCAGCGTGGATGTCGCGGTCGAGGCGATGCGCCGCGGGGCCCGGGATTTCGTCACGAAGCCGTGGGACAACGCCCGGTTGCTCGCCATCGTCAAAAACCAGATCGACCTCGGCTTCGCGGTTCGCGCGTATCGGCGACTCGAGGCCGAGAACCAGATCCTGCGCGGCGGCGGCGGCAAGGGCGGCCCGACGCTCATCGCCCAGTCGGCCGCGATGCGCCCGATTCTCGATGTCATTGCCCGCGTCGGTCCATCCGACGCCAACGTCCTCATCACCGGCGAGAACGGCACCGGCAAGGGCCTGGTGGCACAGGCGCTGCACGCCGTCTCCAGCCGCGCCGGCAAGCCCTACATCTCGGTCAACATGGGCGGCCTCCCCGAGGGCGTGTTCGAAAGTGAACTCTTCGGCCACGTGCGCGGCGCGTTCACCGACGCCAAGGCGGATCGCGCGGGACGTTTCGAACTCGCCGACACCGGCACGCTCTTCCTCGACGAAATCGGCAACATCCCGATGAGCCAGCAGGCGAAAATCCTGCGCACGATCGAAACCGGCGAGTTCGAGCGCGTCGGTTCGTCCCGCACTCATCGCGCGAACGTCCGGCTGATCTCCGCCACGAATTCCGATCTCCAGGCCGAGGTCGCCGCGGGCCGTTTCCGCCAGGATCTGCTTTTCCGGCTCAACACGATCCAGCTCCACCTGCCGCCGCTGCGCGAACGCCGCGAGGACATCGACCTGCTCGGCCAGCATTTCCTCAAGCAACACGTCGCACGCTATCGGAAGGCGATTACCGGCTTCGACGACGGCGCGCTGCAGGCCATGCGCGACTACGCCTGGCCGGGCAACGTCCGCGAACTCGATCACGCCGTCGAACGCGCCGTGCTGATGGCCGCGGGTCGCGTGATCCGCGCACCGGATCTCGGGCTCAACTCCGCGCAGGCCGCGCCCCGCCTCGAGGAAATGAGCATCGAGGAAGTCGAGGCGTTCCTCATCAAGAAGACCCTCGCCCGCTGCGACGGTAACGCCCGCAAGGCCGCCGAAGAACTGGGCCTGAGCCGCAGCGCGTTCTACCGCCGGCTCGAGAAATACGGCTTGTAACGAGCGACCGCGCGGCCGGCGGTGTTTGACTCCCGTACTGTCAGTCCGATCCCAGATTTCGAATCCCTGCCCTCACGGGCCGGGCCACATTTCAGTCGTGGCATTTCCGTCGTGGCCCGCTGCGTGAGCAGCGGGAGGTTTGAACTGCCAAAGTGAGTCAGCCCATCACGCGCCCTTCAATAAACCGGGTTGCAAGTCTTCCGTCCGCGCCCCTTCGCTTCCGGCCGCCCTCTCTCACCCCGCCGATGTCGAAGAATACGCGCCGCCTGACCCACGAGCAGATCGTCCTGCTCTACGCGCTGCTCGGTGGCCTGCCGGCGCTCGTGGTCGCGCAGTACTTTATCTGGCATCACGACTGGACACCGAAGGAACAGTGGACGCTCACGCTCCTCACCGTCGGCTGCTGGCTGGGCTTTGCGTTCGCGCTGCAGAATCACGTCGTTCGTCCGCTGCAGACGATGGCGAACCTGCTCTCGGCGCTGCGCGAGGGCGACTTCGCGATCCGGGCCCGCGGCGCCCGGCGCGACGAGGCGCTCGGCGAAATCCTCACCGAGATCAACACGCTCAGCCGCACGCTGCAGGATCAACGGCTCAGCGCGCTCGAGGCCACCGCGTTGCTCCGCACCGTGATGGAGGAGATCAACATCTCGATTTTCGCCTTCGACGGAGAGCGCAAGCTGCGCCTCGCCAATCACGCCGGCCAGCACCTGCTCGGCCAGCCGGCGGAGCGAATTCTCGGCCGCGACGCCGCGGAAATCGGACTCGCCGCGTGTCTCGAAGGGGACGCCGCTCGCTTGCTCGAACTCACGTTTCCCGGCGGCAGCGGACGCTGGGGCATGCGGCGCACGGAATTCCGCGAAGGCGGCCGGCCGCACCAACTCGTCGTCATCGCCGACCTCAGCCGCACGCTGCGCGAGGAGGAGTTGCTCGCCTGGCAGCGCATCGTGCGCGTGCTCGGCCACGAGCTGAACAACTCCCTCGCGCCCATCAAGTCGATCGCCCGCAGCCTGAGCGATCTGCTCAAGTCGCCCCGCCGCGCCGACGACTGGGAGGACGACATGCGCGGCGGCCTCGACATCATCGGCGCCCGCGCCGAAAGCCTCGCGCGCTTCATGCAGGGCTACGCGCGACTCGCCCGCCTGCCGCAGCCCACGCTCGCACCGACCCAACTCCGCCCGCTCGTCCAGCGCGTCGTCGCCCTCGAGACGCGCCTGGCCGTCGCCGTGCCCGGAGGTCCCGATCTCACCCTGCCCTGCGACTCCGCCCAACTTGAGCAGGTGCTGATCAACCTGATCAAAAACGCGGTCGAGGCTGCGCTGGAACAACGCGCCAACAGCCACCCCGAAGCCGGCGTGCGGGTTTCCTGGAAGAAAATTTCCGGCGCCGTCGAAGTTTCGATTGAGGACGACGGCCCCGGCATCGCGCAGGCGACGAATCTCTTCGTGCCATTTTTCACCACCAAGCCCGAAGGCACCGGCGTCGGCCTCGTGCTCTGCCGGCAGATCGCGGAAAATCACGGCGGCAACCTCACGCTTACGAATCGCACCGGCGCGAGCGGCTGCGTGGCGAGTTTGCGGCTGCCGGCTTGAAGCCAGGATTGGAGCCGCGAAGTTGGACAGGATGACAGGATGCGCAGGATTGAGATCTTCTAGCATCTGACTTCGAACGCAGAGGGCGCAGAGGTTAAGGGAAGACACAGCTCAACACCTCAGCCGAAGGTCGATCCTAACGAAGATCCCCTCTAGAAGAGGGGTGGCGCGAAGCGACGGGGGGTGTCGGATCGTGCTGAGTCCCCGACGTCACGGGCGCGCACGAGGCGCGCCCCTACGAAGTGTGAGCGTACGAGATTCTTGTAGGGGCGAGGCTCGTCCACGCCCGATGGCTACGACGATTCCTCGTCCGCTTCATGTATCCCATCTGACCCGGATCGAATCCTGCCCATCCTGTCATCCTGTCCAAAGTCCGAAGTTTTCTCCGCGCCTACGCATCTCCGCGCGAAGTCCACGTCTTCCCATTAATGGGATTTCACCGTCCCAGCAGCGATGCCGAGCCGGGACCGCAGCCGAACGCATGAAATTTTAGCCCGTTTTGCTGCAAGGGTTTGCATCCTGTCCGCCCCACCGGGCACAGGGGGTGCAAAGAGCTCCCGCAAATGGACATCCAGCGCCCCGACCAATCCAAGGCCCGCCGCAAAAAGCGCCTCGCGTACGGCGCGGTCATCGGAGCTGCGTTGATTGCGATCACCATCGCATTGTCCCGGCTCAAGCCCGCCGCCCCCAGCGTCGATCTCAACACCGTCTGGATCGATACCGTGAAGAAGGGCCAGATGATCCGCCAGGAACGCGGTCTCGGCACGCTCGTCCCGGAGGAGATTCGCTGGATCGCCGCGCGCACCCAGGGTCGCGTCGATCGCATCGTCCTCCGCCCCGGCGCCCTGGTCACGCCCGACAGCATCATTCTCCATCTCGCGAATCCCGACGTTGAACAGGCCGCCATCAACGCCGACTCCCAGCAAAAGGCCGCCGAGGCCGAATTGCTCAGCCTGCGCGTGACGCTGCAGAGCGGCGTGCTCCAGGCCGAGTCCGTCGAGGCCACCGCCCGCGCCGAATACGAGCAGACCAAGCTTCGCGCCGAGGTGAACGAACAACTCTTCAAAGATGGCCTCGTCTCCGATCTCGAGCGCCGCCTGACCAAGGTCACCGCCGAACAGGCGCAAACCCGCTTCGGCATCGAGCAGAAGCGCTACGCCTTCGCCAAGGAAACGATCGAGCCGCAACTCGCCGTGAAACAGGCCGAGGTCGATCGGCTGCGCGCGCAGGCCAAGCTGCGCCGCGACGAGCTCGACGCTCTCGCCGTGCGCGCCGGCATGAACGGCGTGCTCCAGTTGCTCCCCGTCGAAGTCGGCGCGCAGGTTCAGCCCGGCAGCAACATCGCCCGCGTCGCCGATCCCACGAAACTCAAGGCCGAGATTCGCATCGCGGAAACGCGCGCCAAGGACATCCAGATCGGCCAGCACGCCGTCATCGACACGCGCAACGGCGTCGTCGAGGGCAAGGTCGCCCGCATCGATCCGTCCGTCCAGAACGGCACCGTCACCGTCGACGTCTTCATCTCCGGCGATTTGCCACGCGGCGCCCGGCCCGATCTTTCCGTCGACGGCACGATCGAACTCGAGCGCCTCGACAACGTCGTCTACGTCGGCCGCCCCGCGTTCGGCCAGGAGCGCAGCCAGGTCGGCATCTTCAAGCTCGATGCCGACGGCGCCTACGCGACGCGCACGCAGGTGAAGCTCGGCGTCAGCTCCGTGAATACGATCGAGATCGTCAGCGGCCTCCAGCCCGGCGACCGCGTGATCCTCTCCGACAGCTCGCAGTGGGACGCCACCGATCGGATCAAACTCAACTGATCTCCGCCACTTTCCCTCGTGCGCTGCAACTTTCCGACGTCCGTCCGTGTTAGCCAGTCATCCGCCATGATCGCCGTCTCTCTCATTCTCGCCCTGCTCGTCGCGTTCGTCGCGACCGACACGGCCCAAGATCGCTAAACCGCCCAACCCGCCCCCGCGCTTCCTCCCATGCCCGAATCACTCATCAAACTCGAAGGCGTCACCAAGGTCTTCCTCACCGACGAGATCGAGACGCACGCCCTCTCCGGCATCAACCTCGACATCAAGAAGGGCGAGTACGTCTCGATCGCCGGCCCGTCCGGCTGCGGCAAATCCACGCTGCTCTCCATTCTCGGCCTCCTCGATTCCCCGACCGACGGCGCCTACGTGCTCAACGGCCGCCCGGTGCAGGGCCTCTCGCTCCCCGAGCGGGCACGCATCCGCAACCGCGAGATCGGTTTCATTTTCCAATCCTTCAATCTCATCGGCGATCTCACGGTGTATGAGAACGTCGAGCTCCCGCTGACGTATCGCGGCATGCCCGCCGCCGAACGCAAAGCCGCCGTGACCGGTGCGCTGGAAAAAGTCGGCATGGCCCACCGCGCGAAGCATCTGCCGTCGCAGCTCTCCGGCGGTCAGCAGCAGCGCGTCGCGGTCGCCCGCGCCCTGGCCGGCAGTCCCGCCGTCCTCCTCGCCGACGAGCCGACGGGCAACCTCGACTCGAAGAATGGCGATTCCGTGATGCTGCTCCTCCGTGAGCTCCACAAGAACGGCGCCACGATCGTCATGGTCACGCACGACGCCCGCTTCGCCCGCCACGCCGACCGCACGATCCACATCTTCGACGGCCGCGTCGTCCAGGAACAGGTGGAGAGCGATCCGACGCGCTAGAGAATGCCGAGTGCCGAGTGGCGATTGCCGAATTCCTGACGGGCGAGCGGTTCCTCTCTTCGTTCAGAAATTCTCCGCCCATTCGGCATTCGGAATTCGGCAATCGGCAATAAGAACATTCGGCAATCGGCAATTCCGCCGTTCGCCACTCGGAGTTCGGCAATCGGCACTTTCAACATGTCATCGTTCTTACAAGACCTTCGCTACTCGTGGCGCATTCTCGCCAAGTCGCCGGGCTTTACGACGGTCGCGGTGATCGTCCTCGCCCTTGGCATCGGCGCCAACACCGCGATCTTCAGCCTCGTCGACACGCTGTTGTTTCAACCACCGCGTTACGCCGAGCCCGCGGAGGTCGTGCAGGTCTTCTCGCAGGATCGAAAGAATCCCAAGAGCCACCGCGGCTTCTCGTACCCGACGTATCAGGACATCAAGACGCGCAATTCCGTCTTTTCCGACACGCTGGCCTATAACCTCGCGATGCTCGGCATCGGCGAGAAGGGTGACACGCGCCGCGCCTTCGCCGCCACGGTCAGCTCGAATTACTTCTCCGTGCTCGGCGTCGCCCCCGCTCAAGGCCGCGCCTTTCTCCCCGAGGAGGAGACGCCCGGCGTCAACACCGCCGTCGCCATCGTCAGTCACAACTACTGGCGCAAACAGCGCTTCGCTCCCGGCATCATCGGCTCCTCCATCACGCTCAATGGCCGCCCTTACACGATCGTGGGCGTCATGCCGGAGCGCTTCACCGGCACGATGCAGGTCTTCTCGGTCGAGGTCTGGGTCCCGCTCGGCGTCTACGATCAACTCGCCAACGACTATGATGGCATCAACCAGCCGCTGACGTCACGCACCGGCACGCAGTTGCTGATTCTCGGCCGGCTCAAGCCGGGGATGAGCGTGACTTCTGCGGCCCCGGCCCTGGCCACCCTCGCGAGTCAGCTCGAGCAGGCCTGGCCGGCGGAGCAGAAGGATCAGACTTTCACCGTCGCACCGGTCTCGCGTTTCTCGACCAGCACCTCGCCGTCCGACGACAGCGACATCGGCACGCTCGGCGCGCTGCTGCTCGGCATGGCCGCCGTCGTCCTGCTCGTCGCCTGCCTCAACCTTGCCAACCTCCTGCTCGCCCGCGGCACCGCGCGGCGAAAGGAAATCGCCGTCCGACTCGCGCTCGGCGGCTCGCGTTCCCGCATCGTGCGGCAATTGCTCGTCGAGGGCCTCGTGCTGTCGGTGGCCGGCGGCGCGGCCGGATTGCTGCTCGCCGTCTGGGCCTCCGATCTCCTCGTGGCTTCGCTCGGCAACCTCATGCCGCTCGACATCGTGTGGTCGACCGGACCCAGCCCGGCCCTGCTCGCCGCGACCTTCGGCTTCTGCGTGCTCGGCACGCTCGTCTTCGCCCTCGGGCCGGCCCTGAAGCTTTCGCGCGCCGATGTCGTCACCGATCTCAAATCCCACGCCGGCGAGGACACCTTCGTCCGCCGCTGGCGCTTCGTGCCGCGCCATCCGCTGGTCGTCGTGCAAGTCTCGCTCTCGCTCGCGTTGCTCACAGCCGCCGCCCTTTTCATCCGTGGCGCCAACCAGGCCGCGGCCATCGACACCGGCCTGCACACCGAGCGGAGCCTGCTCGTGGAACTCGATGCAAGCCTCGGTGGCTACGCGCCCGTCCGGGTCCGGGAACTCTACCGCGCCGTCGGCGAACGTCTCGCCGCGTTGCCCGGAGTCGAAGCCTCCAGCGTCGCCGCCACGGTGCCGTTCGGCATGGTCTCGCTCGGCCGTCCGATTCAACGCGCCGGCCTCACCGCCTCGCCCGATGCGAAACCGGCCACGGCCGCCGAGGGCCTCGCGTTCCCGGCGCATTGGAACAGCATCGGGGCGGACTATTTTCGCGCGTTTGGAATTTCGCTCCGCCAGGGCCGCGCTTTCACTGCCGCTGAAATCGAGCGCAACAGCGGCCCCGCGGTCGCCATCATCGATGAGGCCCTCGCCCGGAAGCTCTGGCCCGAAGGCAACGCCCTCGGTCAACAGATCCAGATCGCCGGCAACAACGCCCCGCGCGCCAAGTCCGAAGGCGGCGGCGCCGGCATCTTCGAGGAAGCCGCCTCCGATCTGAAACCCGGCGACGCGATCGAGGTGATTGGAATCGTCCCGACGACCCGCCACGAGATCTTCGAGAAGTCCGCCGGGGGTGCGATCTACGTGCCGTTCGCCCGCGGTTTTCAGAACAATGTTTTCTATCACCTCACGTTCAAGACGGCGGCCGCCGACGCGGACCTGACCCGCCGCGCCGACGAGGTTCGACAGGCCATCCGGAGCGTCGATCCGATGCTGCCCATTCTCTCGCTCAAGACTTTCGACCAGCACCTCGAGGGCAACCTGCAGCTCTGGCTCGTGCGGGCCGGCGCGGCGCTGTTCTCGGTCTTCGGCGGACTCGCCCTGACGCTCGCCGTCGTCGGCGTCTACGGCGTCAAGGCCTACGCCGTCGCCCGCCGCACCCGCGAGATCGGCATCCGCATGGCCCTCGGCGCCGAACCGGGCAGCGTTCTGCGGATGATCCTGCGCGAAGGCGCCGTGATGCTCGGAGTGGGCGTCGCGATCGGTTTCGTCCTCGCCGTCGTCACCGGCCGGATCGTCAGCAGCCTGCTCTATCAAGTCGGCGCGCTCGATCCGATCGCGTTCACGATCGCGCCCGTGGTGCTCGGACTCGCCGCCTTCGTCGCCTGCTGGCTTCCCGCCCGCCGCGCCACGCGCGTGAGCCCGCTGACGGCGCTGCGGACGGAGTGAGGGATTGGGCGGGGCAGGGTTGAGAGTTGAGGGCTGAGAGTTGAGAGACCGGTCCCTCGAGTGGACGGCCCCGATCTTTGGGGGAATTCCGCCTTCCGGCGGCGCGCCCTTCAACGCCCCCGCAGCCAGCGAACCCTGGGGCGAACATGATGTTTCAAACACTGCACCGGGGAATCGAGCAGTGCCCTCGCCGCGTTCACCTCGCCGTGTTTTCCCTGAAACTGCAGCGGATGCACCCGATCCAATAAGCCCAGGACCGTTTCGGGCGGCCGTCCCGCCAGCAAAGGGAGGCCGGCGGCGACTGTGTTCGCATGCCGGGCCGCGTAGAATCCCTCATCATAAAGCGGAGCTGCCATCTCCCGACCCATAGGCACGAGGAGGCCGCAAGCGAGCCGTTAGGCGGCGGACAGGGGTCGTCACCGGCGTCCCACTCTTGGGACAGCCCGGTTTCACTTTCGAGGCCGACCCGGATCAGCTGGTCCGCACGCGGATTTTAAACCCCTGCCTTCCAGCAGCTAACAAGCAGACCCCGGGGTTGGCACTCACCCTGCAATTGCCGTCTGCAGCCGCTCTCCGCTCTCCGCTCTCCGCTCTCCGCTCTCCGCTCTCCGCTCTCCGCTCTCAGCTCTCAGCTCTCAGCTCTCAACGCTCAACTCATGATCTTCGAAACCATCCTCCAGGACCTGCGCGTGGGTTTCCGCGTGCTGATCAAAGAGAAGAGCTTTTGTGCCCTCGCGGGGCTCGTGCTCGCCCTGGGCATCTGCGCGGTCACGACGATGTTCAGCATCATCAACGGCACGATGATCCGCGGCTTCGCCTCGCCGAGCGGCGACCGGCTCGCCGGTGTGCAGGTGATCGACATCTCGGACCGCACCACGAACCAAAACGGCTTCGGCGGACAGATCTTCACGCTCGATTTCGAGGCGATGCTCGAGCGGCAGCACTCGTTCGAGATGCTCGCCGGTTACATCAACGGCTCGACCGTCAACCTCACGATCGACGGCCGCGCCCAGCGCAACCGCGGTGCCTACGTGACGGCGGATTTTTTCCGACTGATCGAGGTCACGCCGGCCCTCGGCCGCGACTTCACCGCCGCCGAGCACCAGCCCGGCGCGCCCAAGGTCGCGTTGATCAGTCACTCACTCTGGCAGCGTGACTTCGGCGGTGGCCGCGACGTCCTCGGCCGCAGCGTCCGCATCAACGGCAAGCCCGCCACCATCATCGGCGTCATGCCCCGCGGTTTCGCCTTTCCCGGCACCGAGGAACTGTGGATTCCACTCTACAGCGAATTTCCCCCCGTTCCGCGCAACGATCCCCGGCTCAATGGCAACCAGGTCAACGTCCTCGGCCTGCTCAAGCCGGGCGTGTCGTTCGAGAGCGCGACCGCCGAGTTCACCGGCATCGCTTCGCAGCTCGCGCAGGCGTTTCCCGATACGAACAAGAAATTCGATCACGCGCAGGTGCAGCCGCTGCTCAAGGCGTTCGTCCCGCCGAATGTGCAGGGCCTCCTCTGGACGATGATGAGCTTCTGCGTCGGCATTCTACTCATCGCGTGCGTCAACGTGATGAACATGCAGTTCGCCCGCGCCGCCCTCCGCGGCAAGGAACTCGCCGTCCGCTCCTCGCTCGGCGCCACCCGCAGCCGGCTCATCCGGCAGATGCTGACGGAGAGCGTCCTGCTCTCCGCCATCGGCGCCGTCGTCGGAATCTGGCTCTCCGTCTACACCACCGACTACCTCAACCAGGCCGCGCACAACGTCGACAACCCGATCCCCGCCTACATCAGCTTTGATCTCGATCAGCGCGTGCTGCTCACGGTCGTCGCCGCCACGATGCTCTCGGCCGTCGTCTCGGGTTTCGTCCCTGCGTGGATCGCGTCGCGGACCAATGCCGTCGACGCCCTCAAGGAAGGCGGCCGCGGCAACACCAGCCGGGCGGTTTCCCTCATCACCCGCGGCCTCGTCGTCTTCCAGATCTTCATCACCTGCATCCTGCTCGTCGGCTCGCTGCTCCAGTTGCAGGCCATCCTCCGGCAGAACCGAATCGATTTCGGCTACGACAACGCGACGGTGTTGAGTGCGCGGATGGGGCTGATGGATGGCGACTACCCGACGCCCGAGGCGCGAAAGCAGTTTTACGACCGGCTGCTCCGCGAACTCCGCGCCAGCCCCGAATTCGACGGCGCCGCGCTGACCAACCGGTTCCGCATGAGTTTCTCCGGCAACGCGCGCATCGAAATCGAGGGCCGCTCCTACGTCACTGACAACGACCGGCCGAATACGAATTTCGAGCAGGTCACGGAGGGCTACTTCCAGTCGCTCGGCCGGCAGATCCTCGAGGGCCGCGACTTCGCGCTCGATGACAACGACACGAAACTTCCCGTCGCGATCGTGAACGCCGCCTTCGCGCGGAAGCATTACGGGACGGAGAGCGCCGTGGGGCGCCGCTTCCGGACCGTGGGCAACAACGGCGTCGTTTTCGGGCCCTGGCGCACGATCGTCGGTGTGGTGCCGACGCTGCGGATGCTCGGGCCGTTCACGAACACCGCCGTCGATGACACCGGATTCTACGTGCCGTATTTCTCGCCTGTCTTCGGACCGGTCCGGGCCGAGCCGTTTTCCCAGCAGTTCGCGACGGTGGTGGTGCATCCGAAGGGTTCCAGCCAGCGGGCCGCGGTGCTGGGCAACGCGCTGCAGCGCGCCGTGCAGCAGGTCGATCCGAATCTCCCGCTCTACTTCGTCGGCACCGCGAAGGAAAACCAGGACAGCTTCCTCGCGGTGAATGTGATCATTGCGACCATGTTCTCCGCCTTCGGCGTCGTCGCCGTCATCCTCGCCTCGGTCGGGCTCTACGGCGTGATGTCGTTCTCCGTCAACCAGCGCACCCAGGAGTTCGGCATCCGCATGGCACTCGGTGCCGATCGCGATCGCATCCTCAAGATGGTTCTGCACCAAGGCGGCGTGCAACTGGCCGCGGGCCTGATCCTCGGACTCGGACTCGCCGCCCTCATCGGCTTGATCGGCCGGCAGGCGATTCTCGACAGCGGACAAATCTACGACGTGAGCCCGACGGATCCGCTGACGTATGCGGCCGTCGCGTTGCTGCTGACCGCCGTCGCGCTCGTCGCCACGCTGATGCCGGCGCGGCGGGCGACGCGGGTGGATCCGATGGTGGCGTTGAGAGCGGAGTGATGGGAATGCCGATTGCCGGTTGGCGAGTGCCGAATTTGGAAGTACCCGAAGGCTCTAATCCAAGATCTCACCTCTTACCTAACTCCCGAAGTTGAGCGATTCGTCGTGTCCCTGTCCGTGAGGACAGGGACTTCTCGAGCGCTTTGCAGGAAGTCGTCCCGCTGCTCACGCACCGGGCGACGAAGCCAGCTTCGGAATCCAAGTCTTATGATCCGACTGCTCCTTGCCCTTGTAGTGTCATTGGCGTCGCTCTCACCTCTGCACGCGGCGGATGGCGCGGCGGCGCCGGCCCCGAAGAAACAGTTTCTCTATGTGCTGCGGCTGGTGCCGCGGCTGTATGACGACAAGGCGTGGACGAAGGCCGATGAGGCCGCGGTCGGAAGTCACTTCGAGCGGCTCAAGGCCGCGACCGCGACCGGGCAGGTCATCCTCGCGGGCCGCACGAACGAACCCGGCGAGAAGACCATGGGACTCGTCATCTTCGAAGCCCCCGACGAACCAACCGCCCGCGCCTTCATGGAGGGCGATCCCGCAGTCGCCGGCGGCGTGATGACCGCGACGCTGCATCCGTACACCATCGCGCTGCGGGCGAAGTGAACGGAAGGACGAGCGTCCGGCAGCAACACGAACTGCGCGTGAACCCGTATTTCCGATTGCCGAGTGGCGATTGCCGAGTGCCGGAGCCAGGCCCGCTGCTGTTCCTGCGTTCCTCTGATTTTGGGGGTGCGGAGGTATTGCCGATTGGCGAATGGCGAGTGCCGGATTTCGGGCATGAAGAACGAACTGAAGGAGCGAACGAAACTTTTTGCCCGGCGAATTCTGAAGTTAATCGAAGC
This sequence comes from Opitutia bacterium, assembly GCA_947472765.1. Taxonomy (GTDB): domain Bacteria; phylum Verrucomicrobiota; class Verrucomicrobiia; order Opitutales; family Opitutaceae; genus ER46. The sequence continues at coordinate 5,726 of CANJCM010000097.1, read as the reverse complement.
CATGCCCGCGTGTCGGCGCAGCCGAATCATCTCCGATCAAATCGGTCGCGCGGGCACGGCGGTCGGGGCCAATTATCGCGCCACGTGCCGGGCGCGCTCCCGCGCCGAGTTCATTGCCCGGATCGGCGTCGTCGAGGAGGAAGCCGATGAATGCGCCTACTGGCTGGAACTGATCATGGAAGAACACCTCCTCCCGCCCCCGACCATTCAACCCCTCCATACCGAAGCCACCGAACTTACCGCCATTATGGCCAGCTCGAGGATTACGGCCGCGCGCAACCGCTGACGTTCGGGAATGCCAATTGCCGAATTCCGAGTGCCGAATTTTCGAGATGAACACTCTTACGCCCCGCCAAGAGCGCCCTTCCCAAATTCGGCAATCGCCACTCGGAAATCGGCAATACCCACGGCCCCTTCCGCCCTTCCAAATTCGGCACTCGCCACTCGCCACTCGGCATTGCCACCACTCGCCAATCGGCATTACCCACGCTCCTTCCGCTCTTCCAAATTTGGCATTCGGCATTCGCCAATCGGCAATAAGAACACCTGTCATCCCGCCCTTTTCATGTTGTCCGATCTTAAATACGCCCTCCGGCAGCTCGCCAAAGACCCCGGCTTCACCGCCATCGCGGTCCTGACGCTCGCGCTCGGCATCGGGGCGTGCACCGCGATTTTCTCGGTCGTTGACTCGATCCTGCTCCGGCCGATGCCGTATCCGGAGTCCGAGCGGCTCGTGGTGCTCCGCGAGTCCATGCCGCCGGAAACCCCGGTCTCGTCTGTGGCCCCGGGCAACTACCGGGCCTGGGAAACGGGCTCGACCGCCTTCGAAGGCATCTACGCCCAGCGCAACGCCAGCTTCAATCTCACCGGCCGCGGCGATCCGGTGCGCATTTCTGCGCTGCGAGTTTCGGGCCAGTACTTCGCGACGCTTCGCACACCGCCGCTGCTCGGCCGCACGTTCGGTCCCGCGGAGGATCGTCCCGGAGAGGACCGCGTCGTCGTGCTCATGTACGGCTTCTGGCAGAAACACTTTGCCGGCAGCCCCGAGGCGATCGGCGCCACGCTCCGGCTCAACGGCGCGAACGTCACGGTCATTGGCGTGATGCCGGCAGCGTTCCAAATCGGCGCACGCCATGAACTGATCGCGCCGCTCGCCCTCACGGCGGAGGAGAACCTGGACCACGGTGCCCACTATCTCACCGCCGGTGCGCGGTTGAAGCCGGGCGTCACGATCGCCGAGGCCAGCGCCCAGCTCAACGCCATCGCCGCGCGCCTCGCGCAGGAGTTTCCGGACACGAACAAGAACTGGATCGTGACCGTGCGTTCGCTCCTCGACCAGAGCACGGCCCCGGTCCGCGAAACACTCTACACGCTGCTCGCGGCGGTCGGTGTCCTGCTCCTGATCGCCTGCGCCAACGTGGCCAACCTGCTCCTCGCCCGCTCCACCCGCCGTCAGCGCGAGATGTCGATTCGCGCCGCGCTCGGCGCGAGCCGCTGGCGCGTGGCCCGCCAGCTCCTCACCGAGAGCCTCGTCCTCGCGCTCGGCGGCGGCGCGCTCGGCATCCTCGTCGGTTATTGGGGACTCGATGCGCTCCTCGCGTTCGCCCCCACCGATCTCCCGCGCGTCGCCGAGATCACCCTCGATGGCCGGATTTTGGCGGCGACGCTTGGGATCTCTTTGCTCACGGGAATCGTCTTCGGCCTGGCCCCCGCGTGGCACGCCTCGAAAGTCGATCTCGTCGAGGCGTTGAAACAAGGCGCGCGCGGCTCGAGCGACGGCGGCCAGCGTCACCTCATGCGCCAGGGCCTCGTGGTACTCGAAATTGCCCTCGCGCTCATGCTGCTCACCGGTGCCGGACTGCTCGTCCGGAGTTTTTCGCGACTCGCGCAGTTTGATCCGGGCTTCGATCCGCAGAACGCCGTCTTCGTCAGCGTCGCCGTACCCGATTTGAAATACGGGCCGCCCGCCGCCCAGAACGCGTTCGTCGAAAGCGTGCTCGATCGTTTCCGCGCCCATCCCGGCGTGATCGCCGCCGGCGCCACGCATGTCATGCCCATGAGCGGCTCGGACTATGTGCTCGGCCTCGAGATCGAAGGGCGCGACATCCCGCTCAGCGATTTGCCCGAGACCAACTACTTCGCGGTCACGCCCGACTACTTCAAGGCGGCCGGCATCAGGCTGCTCGACGGCCGCTTCTTCAACGAGCAGGACCGCGAGGGCGGCCACCCGGTCGCGATCATCAGCCAGTCGCTCGCCCGCAAACATTTCCCCGGCGTCAATCCCCTCGGCCGCCGGATTTCGCCGACGATGCGCGATCGCACCTGGAGCGAAATCGTCGGCGTCGTCTCCGACGTCCAGGCCTACGGCGCGGAACGCGAGCCATCGCCGCAAAGCTACACGCCGTTCTCCCAGACGCCGTTCCGCACGCTGACCTTTGTCGTGCGGACTGATCCATCGAAGCCCGGCCTCGTCGGTTCCGCGGCCTTCGCCGCCGCGCTGCGCCAGGATGTGCAGGCCGTCGACCCGGAGCAACCCGTGGCCCGCCTCGAGCCGGTGACCAATCTTCTCCGGCAGTCGGTGGCGCGGCAGCGTTTCGCGATGACGCTGTTCGGGGTCTTCTCCGGGCTCGCGCTCCTGCTGGCCGCCATCGGCATCTATGGCGTGATGGCCTACGCGGTCGTGCAACGCACTTCGGAGTTCGGCATCCGGCTCGCGCTCGGGGCGCAGCCGTCGGACATCCTCCGCCTCGTACTCGGTCACGGCGCGCGCCTTGTCATCCTCGGGCTGATCGGCGGCACGCTCGGCGCCCTCGCCGCCGTGCAACTGCTCCAGTCCCTGCTCTACCAAACTCCCGCCCGCGACCCGCTGGTCTTCGTCGCGATCGCCGCGCTGCTCGCCGGCGTCGCCACCGTGGCGTGCCTGGTACCAGCGCGGCGCGCGACGCGAGTGGATCCGATGGTGGCGTTGCGCGCAGATTGATCTGGGAATGCCGATTCCCGGGTGCCGAATGCCGAATTTTCCCGACGGAAACGTCACAGTCTTCGGCACGACCCGACCGCCCAACTATCCGCTCTGCTCACTCGGCACTCGGCATTCGCCCTTCGGCAATAACCCCATGTTCCGCCTTCTGTTTCTCACTGTCCTTTTCGCCGGCTGCAGTCGCGCCCCGGATCAACCTTCCGCGGCCGCCTCCAAACTCGCGCCCGTGACGATCGAGGCGAGCACGCTCCAATCCTATCTCGACGCCTTTAACCGGCACGACCCCGAGGCCGTGACCGCGCTGCTGGCCACCAACGTGAAGTGGTTTTCGGTCGAATCGGAGAAACTCGCGCCCGAGGCGGAAAGCCGTGACGCCGTCCGCACCTGGCTCACCGGCTACTTCAAGGCCCAGCCGGATGTCCGCGCCGAATACCTCTCGCTCGAGCAAACCGGCATCATCGTCGCCGTCCGCGAGCGCGTGACGTGGACCGCCCCGAACAAGAAGATCGTGCAGCAGCAGTCCCACGCCCTCTTCGAAGTCCGTCAGGGCCTGATTCACCGCGTCTGGTACTTCCCGGCCGCCCGCCAGCCGTAGAGCGGTTTAAAGAATGCCGTAGCCAAATTTGGGCGTGCACGAGGCCCGCCCCTACACGAAATCACCATCGATGTAGGGGCGCGCCTCGTGCGCGCCCGCAATGTCGGATCGGCTACACTTCAACCTGATCTGCTCTAGCCGGCTCGGCGACGCGAGAATCCCAGATCGAAAGTCCCATGCGCCACGCGCTCCGCTCCCTGCTCAAGTCCGGGGAGTTCGGGAAGCCAAGGCCTCCGCTTCCCGACCTTCCCGATCTTCCTGTTCACTCATCCCCGCTCGATTCCGTGCGATCCGTGCACTCGGTGGTTAGCTCCGGAATTTTTCACCACGGAGTGCACAGAATACACCGATTGAAGAGGTCTGGTTCCCAGCTTCCTGGCTTCAGGCTCAATCAATGGCTCGGGCCCGGGATGAGCCCGTTCCCCAGGTTCGTCTGGACAACATGGCTATAATGGCAAACATAGCCATCTTCATGAAAACCGCTGCGGTCGCGATTGATCCTCTCCTCCGCGGGCTTCCGTCCGTCGATGCCTCGACGGTGAAGAATCAGTTTCGCGAGGTGGCGGCGCGGGCGGCGCAGACCGCCATTGCGATTAGCCGCTACGGCCGGCCGGAGTGGGTCATCATGCCGGCGGCCGAGTTCGTCCGGCTCGAGAAATCCCGCCGGGCTCCGCTCGACACGCTGTCCGGGCAGTTCGACGACCTGGTCGCGAAGATGCAGGGCGGGAAGTCGAAAAAGGCCGTGAAGTCGCTCTTCGCCGCCACTCCCGCCGCGTTGGGCAAGGCCGCCGTGAAGCCGGCCAAGGCCAATGCCCGCTGAACCGTTCGTCATCACCGTCCTCGCCGGCGTCAACGGCGCGGGCAAGAGCAGCCTCGGCGGCGCCTTCCTCGAACAAAGCGGCGGCGTCTTCTACAACCCCGACCTCGCCGCGCGGGCGATTCGCGAAGCCTCGCCCTCCCTCTCCGGTGCCCAGGCCAACGCCCAGGCCTGGACCCGCGGCAAGGAATTGCTCGAGGCCGCCATTGCGACGCGCACCGACTTCAATTTCGAGACTACGCTCGGCGGCGAAACACTCACCCGGCTCCTGATCGAAGCCGCCCGGAAAGGCGCCACGCTCAATGTCTGGTATGCCGGACTCGAAAGCGTCGACCTCCATCTCCAACGCGTCGCCGCCCGGGTAAAGAAAGGCGGGCACCCGATTCCCGAGGCTGACATCCGGAAACGCTGGATCGGCAGCCACCTCAACCTCGTCAAGTTGCTGCCCCACCTGTCCAACCTGCGGGTCTACGACAATTCCAGGGAGCGCGATCCCGACAAAGGTCAGGCCCCGGAGCCCACCCTCGTGCTCGCCGTCACGAACCGCCGGATCAACTTCCCCGGCCCGACCGAGGTCCAACACACCCCCGATTGGGCGAAGCCGATCCTCGTGGCCGCGTTCAAACTGCCTGCCCGCCGATAACCACCGCCCACTCCGTGCACTCTGTGCACTCTGTGGTTAAAGTCCGGAGCTTTGGACCCCGGAGTGCACAGAATACACGGATTGAAGCCGGAACCATTCAGTCAAAGCGGCGAATAGCCGCGATGACGTACTGAAAGCGAACGGACTCCCCACTGCATCGCCGTCGGAACTCCGGCCACCTTTCGGTGACCTGTTCCGAATGTAGCCCTGCCCGTGAGGGCAGGGACTTCTCCAACGCTCCACCTCACGTCGTCCCGCTGCTCACGCAGCGGGCTACAAAGGCCAACGATTTTAAACCTTCGCGTCTCTTCGCGCTCTTCGCGGTTTTCTACTGCATGGTTCCGATTGAAGAGGTCCGGTTCCTGGCTTCCTGGCTTCAGGCTCAAGCGATGGCTCGGATTTGGGTTGAGCCTGAATTCAGGAATCAGGCGGAGCAGGGGCTTGAACAGGAAGGCCGGGGAGATCGGGGAGCCAAGGCCTCCGCTTCCCGACCTTCCCGATCTTCATGTTCACTCATCCCGGATCGAACCCGTGCAATCGGTGCACTCGGTGGTTACCTCCGGAATTTTTGACCACGGAGTGCACAGAATACACCGATTGAAGAGGTCTGGTTCTCAGCTTCCTGGCTTCAGGCTCCGTCGATGGCTCGGGTTTGGGTTGAGCCTGAATCCAGGAATTCAAGAAACGGACC
>CANJCM010000096.1 GCA_947472765.1 Opitutia bacterium | reverse complement strand
CGTGGGCCCTCGCTTTGCAGGCGGGCGCCATAGCTGCCGTCGGCGGCCAGCAGCGTGAGGCGAAGTTCGTCCGCGTCGACCGGGACCTGAAGGGACGCGTCGACGGCGAGGCTCCGAAATTCAAGTTGCCGCACGTGCAGCGTCTGCGTCGACCACGTCGCAGAGGCCAACTGCAGTCCGCCACCCGGCCAGCGCACAGTCCCGGCTTTCGCAGTCGCCCGGGGCACCCAGCGCTCCAGGGCGCTTGCGATGCGCTGCAGAGTTCCGCGCAAGGGAATCCAGCCACGGGCCTGGGCAGTTGCGGTGGGAACCGTACCGTCCTCTGCCGCACTGCGCGCCTCACCGACATCCACGGACCAATTTCCCAGTACCACCTCGCTCGGTGAACTCGTAAACCGGCGCCAGAGCCACAAGGCGGGCGTGTCCGTCTCGGCTTGGTCAACTTTCACCACGACCCGGCCAGCGGTGAACGTCGCACCGTGCAGGGCGAAGCGGCCATAGCCAATTCGGTCGTAATTCTCGAACTGCAGCCCGAAGCGACTCCCCGCCGAACTCAGCGCCATTCCCCACCACCACGGCACCGTCGCCAAGGCAGCCACCAGCACGGCCACCCCTGCCAATAAGAAATAAACGAGACGGCGGCGCATGGGCGGTTCTTCCGACCGCAAGCGCTCCGTCACGCAGACGGCAGCAAACCGCTGCGCTTGAGTAGCGCGGTCAAGTCCGGGTCTCGACCCATAAAGGCCCGAAACAGTTCCGCGGGATCAGCTGAATTTCCGCTGCTTAAGACTGTGGCTGCGAACTCCCGGCCCACTTGCCGGCTGAAAAGGCCTTCCCGGCGAAACCGGGTAAAGGCGTCGGCGTCGAGCACCTCCGCCCACTTGTAAGAGTAGTAACCAGCCGCATAGCCCACGGGGTCCGAGAAAATGTGATTGAAGCGTTTCACGATTGTGGGCGCTGGGGGCTGCGTCGGGGCCAGACAAGCGGAGATTTCCCCCCGCACGGCCGGCTCGACATCGGGCACCGCGGCAAACTCGTCCGCACGCAGGTGCAGGATAAGATCCATTTTGGCGAAAGCGACCTGCCGCATGGTGGCGGACGCCGCTCGAAACCGGCGGGCAGAGATCATCTTTTCGAACAGCTCTGCCGGGATGGGCTCTCCGGTTTCATGATGGCGGGCGAAGAGGTCGAGACTCTCCCGCTCCCAGCACCAGTTTTCCATGATCTGCGAGGGTAGTTCGACGAAGTCCCACGCGACGTTGGTTCCGTTGAGTGACTTGATTTCCACTTCGCCCAGCAAGTGATGGAGCAGATGTCCAAATTCGTGAAAAATTGTCTCCACTTCTCGATGCGTCAGCAAAGCCGGCTTGCCGTCGACCGGCGGAGTCATGTTGCCGCACATCAAGCCGAGGTGCGGTGAACGCGGGCCCATCGGCTGCGGCTCGCCAGTAATGAGGGAGTTCATCCACGCCCCGCCGCGTTTGGATTCCCGCGGATACCAATCAGTGTAAAACGATCCGAGCAGCCGATCTTGGGCATCGAAAAGATCGTAGCATCGCACCTCCGGATGCCAGGTTTCCATCGAGCCCTCCGGCCGCGCGACGACTCGCAGTTCGAAAACGCGGTGCACGAGTTCGAAGAGGCCGGCCACGACCCGATCCATCGGGAAGTAGGGCCGCAATAGTTCGGCATCGAAGGCGTATTTGGACTGCCGAAGTTTTTCGGCCCAAAAGGAAACATCCCATGGCGCCAAAGGGCCCGCGGCGTGGCCCGTTTCGCGCGCCCGAAAGGCCTCCAATTCCTGTGCCTCACGCATGAAGGCAGGCTGCGCCCGCTTCTCCAGGCTCTCGATGAATTCGAGGGCGTGGGCACCGGACTTCGCCATTCGACGCTCGAGCACGAGATCGGCAAAATGCGCCCGGCCCAGAATCGCGGCCTTTTCCGCGCGCAGGGCCAGAATACGACTGATGAGAGTCGTGTTGTCATGCGGCGCCTGTGCGCCAACCGAAACGGCAGCGACCCACATCTCCTCTCGCAGCCGGGCATCCTGGACAAACGTCATGAACGGCTCCTGTGACGGCATCTGGAGGGTGAAACGCCAGCCCGACAGACCTTTACTCTCCGCGCTGCGGCGCGCAGCCGCCTTGGCGTGCGGAGGCAGACCTGCCAGCCGGTCCTCGTCCGTCACGACCAGCTGCCAGCCATTGGTCGCATCGAGAACGTTTTCGGAGTACTTCTGCGTCACCTGCGCCAGTTCGGTTTGCAGGGCCTCGAGCCGCGCACGCGGCGAGGCGGGCAATTCGGCTCCCGCCTGGAGAAAGTCCTTTTCCATTTCCCGCATGTGCCGGGCTCGCACGCCCGAAATCCGGGCCCCCTCCGGGGAAGTGGCGAACTGGCGCAGAACCGCCCAGAGCTTGGGATTGAGCGGAATTCCCGACAGGAACGCGGTCACCTTCGGGAGCACGGCGTTATGCACCTCGCGCAGCGGGGGCGAATCCATGACGGACTGCAGATGCGTCACTTTCCCCCAGGGCACCGTGACAGTCTCGGTCGCACGATCGAGGGCAAGAAAGGTGCTTTCGTAGGATGCCGTTTCCGGCGCCTGATCGGCAATCGCGGCGACCGCTCGTTCGGCTTCCAGCAGCGCTTCGTCCATGGCGGGCCCGAAAGCCTCGGGCTGCAGACGTAACCAACGCACATGGAAATCTGGATCGAGGAGCGGATTGGCGGTCATGGCCGCAGAAACCGCCTCACCCGGCCGGATGTCAAATCGCAAACTTACCAGCGGAAACCCATTCCGACCGACCAGCGCCGGGGTGATGAGGGAACCGCGGGCACCTCCTGGTAGGCGCTGTTCCAGACGTTATCCACGCCGGCGGACAACTCGACGGCCGGAAAGCCACGCGGACGATAGTATGCCGCGAACGAGCTGATGACGGCCTCGTCGCCGCCCACCGGGCGCAGGAGATTGCCCGCCTGGACGCGCGCCACGTTATCCATGCGAAGCTCGAATCCGTCGGCGACCCGGAGGGTAAGTGCAGCGGTCAAACGATGCCGGGCGTAGTTGAGCGCGTAGAAACTGGCGTCCACGGCTGCGCCGCGGTAATCGGAGTCTTTGGACAACGCGGTGTAACCCAGCACCACGTCGACCTGAGACCACGAGCGGCGGGTCATCAATTCGAGGCCAGTCACCGAGAGGTCGACGGCGTTGGCCGTTCTTGCAGTGACGCCGCGGCGAAAGGTCCAGTCGACCTGACGATCATCGTGGCGGGAGAAAATCGCCGCCTGCGTGGTCCAGCCATCGAATTGGCCGCGAACACCCACCTCCAAATTACGACTGAATTGACGCCCGAGATTGGGATTTCCCCGGAAGAGGCCGGCGGCCGGATTGGAATTGAGGGCGGTGTACGTCGGTAGCTGGGTGGTGCGGGAAAGCGTCCCGTAAACCTGGACCCCACCCAGGCGGGTCAAGGTCCGCGATATCTCCAACACGGGCGAAACCGCGGCCGCATCGCGGTTGGAGTCATCGTAGACGGCGCCGCCCTTGATTCGGACGGTATCCGCGTCGGCCCGCCAACTCCGCTCCGCCGCCAACGCCAATTTGGTGATCGTCCTGCTCCGATAGCGACCGAAAGTCAGGGAAGTGGAATCGAGCCGATCAGCGAGCATCTCACCGCGAAAATGGACCGCCGTTTCGCCGACGTGGCGACGACCCTCCAACGCCGCGGCGTCAACCCAGGTGCTGTGTTGGAACGGGTGGATGGCTCCGACGGGCGCGAACCGGTTGAAGGCATAGTCGTCCTTGTTGCGACGATGGGAAAATCCACCGTCAAGATAGTCCCCCCCACCGAGATTCTGTCGGTGATGAACTAAGAAGAGCGTCGTCTCCAAGTCCTCGGTCTCGTTCGAATTGAACGGCGTATAGAGATTCCGCCAGCCGAAGAATTTTGCCTGATAGCCCGCGAACAAATCCGTCTGCCCCGACTGACCTGACCGCTGTAGCCGAAGATTAGCCCGGTCAAAGCGGTGTTCACCGAACGGCACCGCCCCCTCGGAACGGGAATGGGCAATGGCAACGTCGGCCGCGATCTGAGCGCCAGCGCCCGGCCGCGTGTAGCCCTGATAGAACTCCGCCCGGCGGGAGTCATACTGACCGGCCCCGATTCGGACGAATCCCGCAGTCTGAATGCGACGCCAGTCGTAGGCCAATCCACCTGCCGTCGCGTTGGTGGTCTCCATCGCCAGATCGGCGCCAGTCACGACCCGCGGTTCGGACAACATGCTCGGCGCAACCGGGATTTCCGCGAGATAGTGGCCAGTCTGCGGATCGAGCAGCGTGGTGGCACCGATCCGGAAACCGGTGCCCTCGAAGATGCCGCCACGTACGGTGACATCCGATTGCCCCTCCCCCAGGTTGCGCGCCTGGATGTCGACCATGGGCTCATAGCGCAGGACTGAAACCGGCATCGCAAAGGTCGCCGCCGGACCCTGGATGGCGACGCGGGTCGAAGTCACGGACACGCTCGGAAGCTGCACCGGCGCCTGCGCCTGCAGGCTTCCTGCGGCCAAAATTAAAATGCTCCATGCGCCGGCTTTCATGCCGAAGCGCTACCAACCCGCCCTGCAACCTCAAGCCTCTTGTTCAGCCAACACGCCAGCGGGGCTTAACAAGCGGGATGACTCACTCGTCGCCGTCGTTCCCAATCGCCTCCACCGGGCACCCTTCCAGCGCCTCCATGCACTGCGCCACCTCTTCCTCGGTGGTCGGCTGCTTGTGCACGTACGAGTACCCGCCCTCGTCGTGCCGGGTGAAAAATGACGGAGCGGTTTCGCGGCAGAGATCGCAGTCGATGCACTGCTGATCGACGAAAAATTTGCCCGCAGCATTCGGCGCCCACTTGTCCGCTTTATTCGCCATAAATTCGAGCGAAGAAGGGCCCAATCGGAAACCCTGTCAAGCGACCACCACGGACACCACGGGCACGGTGCTCGAAATGAAAAGACCCGGCCATATCGGAGGACGTGACTTGTATTTGCCCACTGCGATACTACGATTTTTCCAATGCTTTCGGAACGGTCCTACTCGCGTAATGCCTACCGTCGGGAGAGGACGTCGGTGCTGACGTGGCTGCTTTGCGGGTTGGTCGCAGCATTCGTCCTGCAACTCGTCCTCGGCTCGCGCTGGATGCATGGCGAAGACCTGCTCTACCGCGGTATAGGATTGACCATTCCCGGTCTCGCCGCCGGCAAGCTCTGGACGGTCCTCACCCACGTTTTTCTCCATCGGCCTGGATTCATTATTCATCCGATCGGAAATTTGTTCCTGCTCTATTTTCTGGGGCGCGAATTGATCCCGGTACTCGGTCAGTACCGCTTTTTCGGAATTTTCGCCGGCGCCACGGTGGTCGGCGCGCTGGCTTGGACAGCGGTTCACTGGCGGTTTGGTGGCGGAGACATGCTCATTGGCGCCACCACGGCGGTGTACGCCCTCGCGGCCGTGTATGCCTTTTTCTTTCCCCAGCGTGAATTGAACTTTCTCCTGTTCTTTGTCGTGCCGGTTAGCCTGAAGCCCCGCCACGTCGTTCTCGCCTTGGCCGGATTCGACGCCTTGGGACTCCTCTTCTATGAGATTCCGGGCGAACCGATGCCGTTGAACATGGTCATCGCCCACTCTTCCCATCTGGGCGGTATGCTGGTCGCGTACCTCTACTATCGATACCTGCACGACAGCCCGTGGACCTTGCGTCGAGCGGCCAAACCGAACCTCGCTGTCGCTGGCCGCGGCGTTCCAGCCCGGAAATCGGTGCCGACTTCGCCGGAACTCCCGAGCGAACCCGCCACCGCCCCCGTCGACATTCGCGTCGAGGTCGATCGCATCCTGGACAAAATCAACAGCGAGGGTTTGGCAGCGCTGACGGTTCAGGAGCGGCGTTTGCTCGACGGGGCCAAAGACACGATCTCGCGCCGCTGACGGCAGCCGAAATCGCGGTCTGCGAACCGCCGCGAACGGACTTCCGCCCGGTCGCGCAGTCATCCGGGCAACAGGTGATCGGAAATTAACTTTTCGACTCCCGACGCGCCACGACGAAACGACTGCGTCCCGCCAAATCCTGCCGGCCTTCCATCGAGGCGAAGCCCGCGGCGCGCAATTCGGCGAAGATTCTTTCGTGCTGTTCCTCGCCCGTTTCCAAGACGAACAACCCGTCGTTCGCGAGAAACGGCGGCGCAGCGGCGATGATCCGCACAAAATCCGCCAAGCCGTTGTCCGCCGCGACCAGCGCATGACCGGGCTCAAAGGCGCGAACTTCCTCGGGGATCAACTTGAGCTCGTCGGCGGAGAGATAGGGTGGGTTCGAGATGATGAGATCAAATGTGGCGGGCGCCAACCCTTCGAACCAGTTCGCCTCCGTGAAGCTGATCCGATTGTCGAGTCCGGTCCGAACCGCATTTTCCCGGGCGAGCGCGAGGGCGGATGAATCCCGGTCCGTCGCAGTCACCCGGGCGGACGGGAAATGTTGCGCCAACGCCAGGGCAATGGCGCCGGATCCCGTTCCCAGGTCGAGGACCGCCGAAGGAGGCGTCGCCAAAGACTGGATGGCCAGCTCCACCAACTGCTCCGTTTCCGGCCGGGGAATGAGCACCCGTGGATCAACCTTGATGCTTAAACCGCGGAAGTCCGTTTCACCGACAATGTATTGCAGGGGTTCGTGTCGTCCCCTTCGCCGGACGAGCGGACGAATCAGCTCGAGTTCCCGCTCCTCGAGTGGGCGTTCAAACTGCAAATACAGCTGCATGCGCTTCAACCCGAGCGCATGACCCACCAGCAACTCGGCGTTCAATCGCGGTGAACCAATGCCTTTGCCGGCGAAGAACTCCGTCGTCTTTTTGAGAATCTCGAGAACGGTCAGCATTTCAGTCCTCAGCCGCCGGGCGGCGAGGTGACGGGGTAAAGTCGTGGCCGGTCAGGGCGGCAAGTTTCTCCTGATAGTCCGCCCGCTGCAGTGCGCCAATCACCTCATCGATGTTTCCCTCCATGACTTGAGGCAGACTGTAGAGGGTGAGGCCGATCCGGTGGTCCGTGAGGCGATTCTGGGGGAAGCTGTAGGTGCGGATCCGTTCACTCCGGTCGCCCGAGCCGATTTGGCTGCGACGCGCGGCGGCGTATTTGGCGTGCTCCTCGTCAACCCGCCGCTGCAAGAGCCGGGAACGCAGCACCGTGAGAGCCTTGGCCTTGTTCTTCAGCTGGGAGCGTTCGTCCGCGCAGGAAACAATCAACCCGGTGGGACGGTGCAGTATCTGCACGGCGGAGTCGGTGGTATTGACCCCTTGTCCGCCCGGGCCGCTCGCCCGGGCGACCGTGATTTCAAGGTCCTGCGGGTCGATTTGCACGTCCACTTCCTCGGCCTCCGGCAGGACCGCGACGGTCACGGTTGAGGTGTGAATTCGGCCGTTGGCCTCCGTGACGGGAACGCGCTGCACCCGATGGACTCCGCTCTCGAACTTGAGCTGTTTGTAAACGTCCGATCCCGTGATTAAAAAGATGACCTCCTTGAAGCCACCGCGCTCCGACGTGCTGCTGCTCATCGGTTGAATTTTCCAGCCACGCCCGTCCGCATACTTGGAGTAAAGACGGAAAAGTTCGGCGGCGAAGAGGCTCGCTTCGTCCCCGCCCGTGCCGGCCCGAATCTCCATCACGGTGTTGCGCGAATCGGTGGGGTCCGGCGGCAACATCGCGAGCAGCACCGTTTCCCGCAGGCACTCCTGTCGCCGCTTCAATTCCGGAAACTCCGCCTCCGCCAGTTCACGGAGCTCGGTATCCGCGCCGGCCTCGCGCACCATCGATTCGGCCTCGACCAGTTCACGGCTGACGCGTTCGAAGCTGCGATAGTCGGCCACAAGCTGAGTCAGCTTCTGATGCTCACGCGTGACATCCGCGGCCCGTCGGGGATTGGCGTAGAACGTGGGTGCCGCCATTTGCGCGGCGAGTTCGTCAAGACGACGAAGAAAAGGTGCCAGATCGGGAAGTTCGTCCATGGATGCGCGAGCCGGGTCATTTGCGAATTGCGAACACCACCCGTTGCGATTGGATGGCCGCGATCGTCTCGCCCGGCGAATCCGCCTAGCGGTGACAATCGGTCATGGCCACGACTCTCTTCACGCAAAACACCATCGCGCTCATCTGGGATTTCGACAAGACCTTAATCCCCGATTACATGCAGTCGCCGCTGTTTCGGCGATACGGAGTCGAAGAGAGCAAGTTCTGGGAGGAAACGAATCAACTGGCGGCGCGGTATCGTGAGCGTGGCTACCATCTCTCGCCGGAAATTGCGTACCTGAATCATCTGCTGACCTATGTGCTGGCCGGACCGCTCGGCGGCTTGAACAACAAGATCCTGTTCGAGTGCGGCCGCGACATCAGGTTCTACCCGGGCCTCCCGGATTTTTTCTCCCGCGCGAAGGACTTCGTCCGGGAGAGACCCGAGTACGCGAAGCACGAGATCACGCTTGAGCATTACGTCGTGAGCACCGGCATCGCGCCGATGATTCGGGGCAGCGCCATCGCGGAGCACGCGGACGGAATCTGGGCGTGTGAGTTTGTCGAGAATCCCCTCCGGCCGGGCTTCCTGGAACAGAAGGAATTTACCATGGAGGCGTCGGCGGAGATCGCCCAAATCGGAATGGTGATCGACAACACCACGAAGACGCGCGCGATTTTCGAGATCAACAAGGGGACGAACCGCAATCCCGCCATCGATGTGAACTCAAAGATGGCCGACGAAGACCGGAGGATTCCGCTCCAGAACATGATTTATATCGCCGACGGTCCGAGCGATGTGCCCAGTTTTTCCGTCGTGAAGAGCGGTGGCGGGCGGGCCTACGCCGTTTATAACCCGGCAAAGCCTGAAGAGTTCGCCCAGAACGACCGGCTGCGTCGATCCGGTCGAATCGATCATTACGGTCCAGCCGACTATTCGACCAATTCGAGCACGACGCAGTGGCTCCGGATGCAGATCCACGACATTTGCGATCGCATCGTTGTGGATCGCGAGGCCGCGGTTGCATTGAAGGCCTCCAAACCGCCCCGGCACCTCAATCCGACGCCGGAGGAGGAAGCGAAGCGCCGGGCAGCCAGCGCGCCGCAGCAGGCATCCTTCCTCGAATAGGTACACGTGCCGCCACAAAGGTGGCCCGGTGTGGCTGATTTCCGAACGGCCTCGCAGTTAAACAGGTCCGACGGCTGGGGCTGGATTCCTTCGCACCCGCCGGGGTCGGTCTCGCGCGGACAAAAGCCCCCAAAGAAGCAAAAAAAAGCGCCGGCCATGCGGCCGGCGCTTCGGAAGTGAATTTAGATTCTATTAACCCGCCGGGCTCACATTAATCGTCGGATCAATCGGGGTGATCGGGGTGGTAATACCAACGTTGAGCGTCGGCGGCGCAGTAGGCGTCGCATCGGTAACCACGGCGGTGATCGCGTTGGTCGGAGCGGCCGCAGTCGGCGTAACTACCGTCGGAGCCGCGACGGCCGAGCCTGAGCCAGCAGTCGCACCCTGACCGGCCTGATTGGAAACATTGGTCGCAATGCCCGCAACCGCATTGACATTGGCACCCGCGTTCACTGCGCCTTGAAGGGCACCGGAGGCGGCACCGCTCGCGGCACCCGCGCCCGCGGCCGCACTGACGGCGGCAGTATTAACCGTCACACCCGTCGTGACAGCACTTTGAGTGGATCCTGCAACCGCGCCAGCAGACGCGCCCTGTGAAGCCGCGGCCGCAACCGCGGCGGCAATCGAGATCACGGCGCCAGCGGAGGAGTTACCCGGAGCAGCGGCTGAGGCAACTTGCGACACGCCTA
The DNA here is from genome assembly GCA_947472765.1 of Opitutia bacterium. Lineage (GTDB taxonomy): Bacteria > Verrucomicrobiota > Verrucomicrobiia > Opitutales > Opitutaceae > ER46. Next base: position 10,115 of record CANJCM010000096.1, on the reverse strand, counting down.
AGGCGGCTCCAAGCGCGGCACCCGTTGCAGCGCCTCGGGCGGCACTGGTGTTCGCCTGGCTGGCTGTCTGAGTATTTACGGCGGCCGCGTTCAAGCCGGTGACGGCGTTGGGACCGGTCGCAGCGGCTGTAACCGCTGCCGCTGCCGCCTGGGCGATCGCTGTCGCCACCGTGTTGGTGGTCGTAGTGGCCGCACTTTGCGCTGAATTAGTGGCGGCAGTGACTGCCTCCGCGTTGGTCAACCCACCCGGCCCTCCATTGACGGCGGTAGCGGCTGAAACCGCAGCAGCCCGAGCGGTCGCCGTGGCCGTTCCTTGAGCGGCACCCTGCGCGGCCGCCTGTGTGACCGTCTGCGCTACGGTGGATACATTTGCTGCGGTACCAGTACCGCCCGCCGCGGCGGCTTGAACGGCCGCAGTAACGATATTGGCAGCTTGGTCTGGAGCGGCCGCTGAAGCCGTGGCCGCCACGGTCGCAAGCGCGGCCGGCACGGAATTAACGACGGTCGTCATGACGACACTCAATTCGGCCGAGGCTACGGCGGCGGCGGCACCGAAAGATGCCGAATTGCTGGGGCTGGCAACGGTCGCGACGGCCGAGACGGCCACGGCGGCGGCGAGATTAGCCGCTTGTGCGGCGGCTCCGGTCAGCGTACTGGCCTGCACAGCGGCCGCACCATTAACGGAAACGCCACCAGGCCCGATCGTTGTGGCCGGTCCACCCAAAGTCGGCTGAACTGACACCGTTCCGCCGGCCGTGGTAACCGTATAAAGAGTACCCTGCACCGTCACGACGTAAACCGTGCCGCGCGCCGCCGCGACGCCCTTCGGGGTGCGAACCCCATAGCTGTGCGCATCACGCAATTTGGGGTCGAGCTGGGATACAACGTTGCCGATTTTGAGGTCGAGCAAAGCCGCACTGGCCGCCAAGTTTTCCACGACCACCCGCGAGTTTTCCTTAATCGTCGCGATCGCGCCGGGATAGACTTCCACGAAGACGTCGATGCCCGGACCGGTGGTGATGTCGTCGTTGAGAGAGATGCTCATGCCCTCAGTAACTGCAACACCCGGAGCGCCCTGATGGGCAACAGTGGCTGCGCCGGTGCCAACGATCTTTACGACCTTGGCGGATTGGGCGGCAGCGCCCGCGGCAAAGACTGAAATGAACAGCAAGGCGGGGGCGAGAATGCGACTGAAGTAGCTCATGTTAGGTTTGATCTGAAAATCAATTTATCTGCGCGAAAGGTAATTGGACGACTTCGAGACAAGTGCAGTTACACCCTCATCGTTACAGCCAAGGCATTGCAACAAAAAAACCTTGGCGCTTTTCAGCCGATTCGCGACTCCCCCGTCCATTCGGAGCATCATCTACTATTTTACAGTCATGATGTATTCGCCGTTCCAGCCGGGCGGGGGCGGCTCGGCCTCATACCGGGCCACAATGCCGAGATAAATGTGCGAAGGATCATCCACGACGCCGGGAGAGTTCTTCGCCTGGTGCGGTTCAAGTGCCGCACTCGCCAGAAATTTCGCCCGCGCGCCTTCCCAGTCCCGCTGGAAGTGCAATTCGAGTCCGAGAGTGAAAAGCCGAATACACTCACGAGTCTCGGCGGTGACGTTTTCCTTCAGACCGACAATTTCAAAGACTGGCACCGGATGAGAGCGCCCCATCACCACGACTTTACCAAGCGGACGGAAAACCACCCGGTCTCCCCCATGTTCCTCGCAGGCGCGCTTGGTCGCTTCCGTGCACATTGAATAAACGCCCCAGCTCTTCGCTCCGGATTCCATCCGCGCGGCGAGATTCACGTTGTCGCCCATCATGGTGTAATTGAACCGCGTTCGGCTACCCATGTTGCCGATGATGCAGGGGCCGCTGTTCAGACCGATGCGCGACTGCATGCGCCCGACAATCTGCGGCCACTTCTCACCCTCGCTCTGCCACTTCCGGCGCAAAATTTCTAGCTGCTGCTGCACCCGCTGTGACGCCACGCAGGCCCGATAGGCATGATCAGAAAGCGCGATCGGAGCACCGAACATCGTGACGACCGCGTCCCCGATGTATTTGTCCAGTGTACCGCCCTCCTCCTGGATGATATCCGTGCAGGCTGTGAGATACTCGTTCATCAGTTCCACCAGGCGGCCGGGAGGTAGTTTCTCCGAGAAAGAGGAGAAGCCCTGAATATCACTGAAGTATGCGGTGATATCCTCCTCATGGCCTCCCAAGCGCGGAGCCTCGCCGGATTCGACCATTCGATTGACCAACGCCGGCGAAATATAGGTGCCAAACATGCCCTTGATCTGCGCCTTGGCGCGCTGTTCGGCCAACAGCCTCCGGCTGATCATGAACACCTGGAGCCCCCCGAATCCGAGGACGGGCCAGACGATGGGAAGCCACAAATTGTGGCTGATCCAAAAATACGTGGACGCGAACCCGTACAGAATCGGGAAGCCGAGGAAAAACAGCACCTGCGCCACGAAGCCGCGGTTTGAAAAAGTGGCCAAACCCGCCATGCCGACCAGAGTGCCAGCCAACCACATCCATCCCGCGGGCACGCGCCGCACATAATCCTCACGGAGGATATTTTCGATCACGTTGGCGTGGACGAGCACGAGCGGCGTGAAGCCGGAAAAGGGGGTGGGCCCGTTATCGGTCAACGCCGTGGCGATTTGCCCGACGAGTAAAATCTTGCCGGAAAGATCGGGGAGGTCCGGCACGGATTTTCTCTCGGCGTAAACCTCGTTGAGACCCGCAAGCAGAGCGGAGTATCCAAAAGCGTTCGCTCCCTCCAAGCCGAAGCGGTAATTGATCAGATACCGTCCGGTTTCATCGATCGGGATTCGCCGCTCAACCGTGGCGTTCTTGATATAAATCGCATCGCCGAGCACCACCCGAACCTCATCAGGGCCCACTTTCCAGTGCCGCAGCAGAGCCTGCATGGAGAGACCGAAATAAACCTTGTCAGCGACGCGGCCGAGCAAGGGTACGAGCCGGCGGACTCCGTCGGGACCGGGTGGGGTGTCCACGAGGCCGAACTGCGCCCGATCCTGCAGCGCCGGCAGCGGCGGGAGCATTGCCTGATCGCCGTGCAGTTTCGAGATATCACCTTCGATGTGGGCGATCGGCTTCGTCACGGGACTTTCGCCCATCGGTCCGGCAGTTTCGTTCGTGACGGCACCGAAAATCACCTCGACCCCACGAATCTTCGCCACCGTCGCACCGCCGATCAGCTTGATATCGTTCTGGGGCAGAGAAGTGTCGGGTTCGGTGAAAAGAATATCCCAGGCGACCACCGAGGCCTTGGCCGCCGCGGCGAGCGCGAGAAATTGCCCGTGATACTCGCGGGGCCACGGCCAGCGGCCGATTCGTTCGATGCTCTCGTCGTCGATCGCAATGACCGCGAGGCGCGGATCGTTCGGCGGCTGGTGCTTGGCTCGCCAACGCGTCCGCACATCCAGCGCCTGATACTGGATGTTTTGCAGCCAGGTGGTCTGCGCCAATGCGAGGGCGAGGCCGAAACACAGGGCGGCCGGCAGAACGTTTTGCTTTAAGAAGCCCAGCAGGAACTTCATACGGCGCGGATGCTGCGGCCTCAACCCGGCGTGACCAAGGCCAAACTTGCGCCGATTGCGTGCAGGATTCGCGAGGCCCGGTTCACGGGAGCTTTTCCTGCACCCACTTGCTCACGAGGCCAAAGTCCAGCAGCCCCGCCTCCGGCCGCTTTTTCAGCGCCCCGATGACTTTGCCCATTTCCTTCTTCGACTGCGCACCGGTCTCCTGAATCGCCTGCGCGATCAATTCGTGCACCTGCGCCGCCTCGAGCCCTTTCGGTAAATATTTTTCGAGGACGCGGATTTCCGTTTCGTTCGCCGCCACAAGATCGGCCCGGCCGCCCTTCTCGAATTCCACCTTGGCGTCGACGAGGTTCTTAATCGCCTTCCGCAGCGTCGTCACGGTCAGGCCGTCATCGATTTCCTTGTTCACATCGGAAGCGGCCCGCTTGATCGCGGCATCCGCCGTCCGCAACGCCGTCGTCGTGACCGCGTCGCGGGCCTTCATGGCAATGATGATGTCAGCGCGGAGGTTTTCGTAGATCGAAGGCATGGAAGATCGGGGAGTAGCCGCACACTGACAGTCCCGGTCCGCACAAGTCGAGAGTCCCGGACGTGCTTTTCCATCGCCGGCCCGGTGCAGGCCCGGCTCACTCGCCTCACCATGACTCCGCATCCCTCGCGCAATGTGCTCGGCGGTCCCTTGAAGCCGTGCTCCATGGACCCGGTGACCGGCTTCTTCCGCAACGGGCATTGTGACACCTGCGCTGAAGACCTCGGGTGCCACACCGTCTGCGTCGAAGTCTCGACCGAATTTCTCGAATACAGCCGCGCGGCGGGCAATGACCTGTCGACCCCCCGCCCGGAATACCACTTTCCCGGGCTCAAGCCGGGAGATCGCTGGTGCGTCTGCGCCGCGCGCTGGCTGGAATGTCTCGAAGCGGGAGTTGCGTCGCCCGTGGCGCTGAGCGCGACGCACGAGCGCACCCTGGAAGTCATCCCGCTGGAGCTGCTGCAACTGCATGCCACCGCCTGATCGGGATCCGCGACGCGCGGTTGGCCGACGGGACAGGTGGCAGCCGACCCCATGAACCGGAAGTAGCGGCGCGGGACTATGGAGGTGGCTTCCCTCACCCACTCCACTTGCATGGCCCACGTCTTCCTCGCTATTTTTCTAATCACCTTCGGCCTGAATATCCTCCTCGGACTTTCAATGCCCGGGTGGATCATGGGCCTCTGCGCCACCATTGCGGGCGTGCTTCTCCTCGCGGAACGGTTCGGCAACCGGTCGGGGCGCAAATAGCCCAACCGCGAAGGCGGGGCCCCACCACGCCGGTTCCTTGTCTCGTCTCGCGGACCGCCAGGACCACTTCACCCGGGGCGGGAAAATTGCGCCGGAATATTCCGGACGACGCGGCCCGCGGGCTCTGCTAACGTGGCGGCATGCGGATGTCTCATCGCACCATGTATGCCCGCGTGCTGGCCGGAGACGCCGCCGCGAATGGACAATTTTTCACCGGCGTGGTGACGACTGGCATCTACTGCCTGCCCTCGTGCAGGGCCCGCAAGCCGAAGCCCGGGAACGTCCGTTTCTTTCCCTCCTGCGAGGCTGCGCGCGCCGCGGGCCTGCGCGCCTGCCGGAAATGCCACCCCGATGATTTCGCCCGGGGCGCGGATCCAGTGCTGGAAGACATCGAAGCTCTCGTCGGCGAGATTCGCCGCGAACCTGCGCGCTTCCCCGATGCGAAGGCGATCGTGCAGCGTTCCGGCTTTGGTGCGACCCGGCTCTTCGAGCTCTTTCGGCAACACTTTCACGCCACCCCCGCGGATGTCCTGCTGCGGGCGCGGATCGACGCGGCAAAGTTTCAACTGTCCCACCCGACCGGCCGTGCCGGCGCTACCGTCCTCGAGATTTCACAGGCCACCGGCTTCGAATCACTCTCCGTCTTCCACGATCAATTCCGGCGGCACACCGGACTGACGCCCAAGGCGTTTCGCGACCTCGGTGCCGCGCCGCAATTTTCGATCGCGCTGCCCGCCGGCTATCCCCTGCCGTACCTTCGCCGCGCCCTGCAGCGCGACCAGCACAGCGCCACCGAGCGCACGATCGGCGACGTCCAGCATTCGGTCGTCCAACTCTCGACCGGCCCGGCCTGCCTGAAGCTCCGGCTGAGTCCGACCACCGTTGAAGTCGAGCTCGCCGACGGACCCGCGCACGAAGCCCACGCGATCGTGGCGGGCTGGATCGGACTCGGTCAGGACGCCGGGGCGTTTTCGCGGCTCGCCACCAAGCTGGGCCTGCCGCGCCTCGTGGCCGGCCGGACCGAAATGCGAATCAGCCAGACGGCGTCCGTCTTCGACGGCCTCGTTTGGTCGATCATTGGACAGCAGATAAATTTCCCCTTCGCCTGCCGCCTGAAAAGCCGGCTCACGACGCGGGTCGGAACTCAGATGGCCGATGGTCTTTTCGCGCCGCCCACCCCTGCCGCCGTGGCGGCGCTTAATCCGGCCGAACTCATCCCGCTGCAATTTTCCCGGCAGAAGGCCGACTATCTGGTTTCTGCGGCGCGCCTGGTGGCGGAGGGCAAGGTCGACCTCGAATCGTTGCGAACGCAGTCGGCCACGCGGGCTGAGCGGACGCTGCTAGCGGTGCGCGGACTCGGACCGTGGTCGGTGAATTACCTGATGATGCGGGCACTCGGGTTTCCGGACTGCGTGCCGCTCGGCGACACCGGCGTCACCAGCGGATTGCAGGCGTTGCTGCATCTCGATGAACGTCCCGACATCGACGCAACCCGCCGCCTGATGACGATGTTTTCGCCCTATCGGAGCCTCGCGACCGCCCACCTGTGGCAATTCAACCAACCCCCGCCGATATGACCCTTTACTACGACTCGTTCCTCACGCCTTTCGGGATGTTCAGCGTCGCCGTCGACGCCCAGGGCCGAATCGCCGGCACCGCCTTCGGCCGCCGGTCCGCACTCGCCGCGCGGCTTGGCGACTTGCCACTCGTGCGATCAGCGGAGCGCTGCGTGATCGCACGCAAACAGATCGACGACTTCCTGGCCGGGCGCCGCAATGATTTCGATCTGCCGCTCGCCCCGCAGGGCACACCGTTTCAGCAGTCCGTCTGGCAGGCGTTGCGTGAAATTCCGTTCGGCACGACCACCAGCTACGGTGAACTGGCGCGCGCGATTGGCCGGCCCGGCGCTGCCCGCGCGGTCGGTCGCGCCAATGCCACGAACCCGATTTGCCTGCTCGTCCCGTGCCATCGCGTCATCGGTGCCAGCGGCGCGCTGACCGGCTTTGCCTTCGGCGAACGTCTGAAGCGACGACTCCTGAACCACGAGCAAACGCACGCTGTGAGGTCGCGCGCGGCCTGAATCCGACGACGCGCCTCAGGCCACCGGCTGACGGGCGCGGTGCAGCGCGACGACGAATGCCTTGAGCTTGGTTTCGTCCTTCACACCAGGTGCGCTCTCGACGCCGCTGTTCACGTCGACGAAACGCGCGTGGCTCGCCTGCAAGGCCGCCCCGACGTTCTCCGCGTTCAACCCGCCGGCGAGAATCCAGAAGTTTCCAGGATGCGCCGCCTGCTGCTGCGCGAAGGCAGCCCAGTCGCCGGTCTGTCCCGAACCGCCGAAACCGCCGGCATGAAAGGTATCGAGCAGGATGAACTTCGCCAGCGCCAGCGCGGCCGGCGGCACCTTGGCTCCGGGCGGAAGCTTCGGGGCGAGCCAGAGATGCTTTTCCCCGACGACCCGTGACCAGGCGTCAAGCTGCGCGACCGGCAGCTCAGGACGGAAGTGGATCTGAAAATAATGGAAGCCCGCGTCGCGCAGAGCCGTGAGCGTCTCGACGGTCGGCTCAACCGTCACGGCCACCCGGCGCCGTTCCGGCAATCGCGGCGCCATCGCCTGGTATTGCGTCAGCGAGATGTTACGCGGTGAGGACGGGTGAAAGATGAATCCGAGGTAGTCGGCGCCGCAGCGATCGGCGAACTCGGCGTCGACGAGCGACGTCAGGCCGCAGACCTTGAAGCGAATTCCGTCGATCATGATTTCGGGGGCAACCTACCGCCCTCGCCCGGATTTCCCAGCCGAGAATGCGAATCCGGTCCGGCAACGCTTCGGCAAACTTGCCTCCGACTGTGTCGTGGCGCGGAATGCGTGGTCCGCCGCCCCCGCCGTTTTTCATGCGTCGCCTTCCCCTCGTCAGCCTTCTGCTGGTCCTGCTTGCTGTGGCCACCGGCTGTCGGCCGCGCAGTGCGTCGAGCCAGAACTCTGCGACTGACCAAGTGCTCCAGCGCGGCGCAGGTGTAGAACCGAGTTCGATTGATCCGCAGCGCAATACGGGCGCGCCGGAAGCGGCGATCATCCGCGCCCTCTTCGACTCACTGGTCCAGGCGAACCCGGCCAACGTCGATGAAGTCATCGGCAAGGGAGCCACGCGCTGGACGATTAGCGATGATGGGCTGACCTATGATTTCTACCTCCGACCCGAGGCGCGCTGGTCGAACGGCGATCCGGTCACCGCGGACGATTATCGCCGATCCATTCTGCGTCTGCTCGAACCGGCGCTGGCCGGAAACCTCGTCGACTACGCCTACCCGATCGTCGGTGCGGAAGATTACCACCGCGGGCAGATCAAGGACCTCGCTAAAGTCGGCGTGACGGCGGACGGCCCGCACCATTTGCAAATCCGCCTGCGAGCGCCGACGCCGCACTTCATTTATCTGATGGAGGACTACCCCTTCGTCGCCGTGCATCAGCCTTCGATCGAGGCGCATGGCGGGTGGCTGAATCCGGCGAGCCCGTGGACACGCCCCGGATCGCTCGTGGGCAACGGACCGTTCCGGCTCGTGCGCTGGACCCCGGGCCTCGAACTCGTGGTGGAGCGAAACCCGCACTATTGGAACGCCGCCGAAATCAAGCTCACGGGCATGCGCTTTCATCTGATCGAGAGCACCGACACCGAGGAGCGTGCCTTTCGATCCGGACAACTTCACGTCACCTACGGTTTTCCCACCACCCGACTCGCCACGTATCTGGCGAACAAGTCACCCGCCTTGCGGGTGTCGCCCCGCCTCGGATCGCACTGGCTCCATCTCAACACCACGAAACCGCCGCTGAACGATCCACGGGTGCGACGCGCCCTGGCGTTTGCGATCGACCGGCCGCTCCTCGCCGAGAAAGTTTTGGCCGGTGGCGAAACTCCCGGGTACACGCTGAGTCAGCCGGGCATGGGAGAATATGAACCCGCGATTCGTTCAATGCCCGGCGGAGCGGAGGCGCGCCGACTGCTGGCGGAGGCTGGATATCCGGGCGGCACGGGCTTCCCGGTGCTCACCTACCTCTACAACACGAACGAGCGAAACCGGGACGTCGCCCAGGCACTCCAGCAGATGTGGCAGCGCGAACTCGGCATCCGCATCGAACTGCGCAACGAGGAGTGGAAGGTGTTCCTCGATTCCCGCCACGTCGGGAACTACGACATCGCGCGCGGCGGCTGGCTGCCCTTCACCCCCGAACAGTCGGAGTACTTCCGGCTCGCGCACTCCACTTCGCCGAACAATGACTCCCGCTGGCGCTCGGCCGCCTTCGACGAACTGTGCGATCGTGCGGCCAGCACCATGGACCGGGGAAATCGTCACGATCTCTACCGCGAATTGGACCGGATGCTCGCCGACGAAATGCCGATGATCCCTCTGGCCCACTACTCGCTCGTGCGACTCGTGGATCCCGTGGTGCGCAACTGGAGCGACAATATCCGCGACAAACAATTTCTGGATCAAGTCTACCTCGGGGGCCCAGGAGAAGGACCGTGAGGCGTGGATTCTTCGCGGCGTTAAGAAACGGGCAGGCTACGGTTTCTTTCGCGAAGAGGCCCGGCGGCGAGCGCCGGCCCTACAGCGCTGAGGCCACCAAAACCGGGACTCAAAAAGCGTTAATCGACGCGATGACGTGCTCGACCTGCGCGTCGGTGAGCTCCGGGAAAATTGGCAGACTCACACACGTTTCCGCCGCCTTTTCGGCGACCGGAAATGAACCGCGGCCGTACCCGAGGTCGGCGTAGCACTTCTGCAGGTGCAGCGGCACCGGATAAATCAGGTCCGTGCCGACCTCGTGTTTCGTGAGATGCTCGCGCAACGCATCGCGCCGCGGATGCCGAATCGTGAACTGGTGGAACACCGATTGGCCGTAGTCCGGCTGGTCCGGCAGCCGGACGTCGGCGAGTTTGATGCCCGCGAGGTAGCGACCGGCGATCGCGCGCCGCCGCTCGGTCCACGCGGCCAGATGCGGCAGCTTCACGTTCAGGAGCGCACCCTGAAATCCGTCCATGCGGAAATTGCCGCCCACGATGTCATGATAGTAGCGGCGATCGGATCCGTGCACGCGAATGTGCCGGGCCTTGATGTGCACGGCCTCGTCCTTCGCGACGAACGCGCCGCCCTCGCCGCAGCCACCGAGGTTCTTCGTGGGATAAAAGCTGAAGGTCGCAGCGTCACCAAAAAGTCCCACCGGCGTGCCCCGATACTTCGCTCCGACGGCCTGCGCGCAGTCTT
>CANJCM010000095.1 GCA_947472765.1 Opitutia bacterium | reverse complement strand
GTCGTCGACGCGTCCGCCCGCCGGCACGATGGTGTCCACGGCCCGGAGCGCGCCCGGCGCGGCGAGCAGCGCCCCGACGCCGAGGCAGCAGGCGAAATGCAACCAGCGGGATTTCATTCGGTCAGCGTCCGGCGCATTTCCTCCGCGGACTCCTGCGGACGACCGGCCCAGAGCAGCACGAGCGCGTAGCGGCGGCGGACCTGCACATCTTCGGGCAGCGCGGTGAGAATCGCGCGGTAAAGCTGGAGTGATTCGTCGTAGCGCTTGGACCAGCTCAGCAGTTCCGCGAGCTTGAGCCGCGTGAGTTGATCGCCGCCGGCGCGTTCGAGCTCGCGGCGGAAGATGGCCTCGGCCTCGGGATAAGCGCGGCGGGCGACCAGTGCGTCACCGAGCGCGAGCGAGGCGGCCGGGGAGAGTTCCGCCGCCGGAATCTTGCTCAGCTCCGCGTAGGCGTCATCGCTGCGGCCGAACCAGAGCAGGACCTGCCCGAAATCCTGGCGGATCAGATTGTCGGTTGGGCGGACGGCGAGCACCTTGCGATATTCCGCCAGCGACTCGTCGAAGCGCTGCAGATACGACAGCGCGCGGGCCAGTTCCCAGCGCGCCTGCCAGTCGGGAATCGACTCGGCGAGGGGCACGATGCGGCTGGTGTTGCGCGGCGGCGCCGGCATCGGGACGGGAGGCGTCTGCGCTGGCGGTGGCGGCGGGACAATCGACGGCGGTTCGCCCGCCCGGACGGGAGCAGCGGCGAGCAGGGCGAAAGCGAGGACAACGCGGTTCATTCGGGGAGCACGCGGCGGTATTCAGTCACGGCCTCGGCCAGGCGTCCATCCCACATCAGGACCCGGGCGAGATAGAGCTGCGCGAGGCGGTGCTTCGGCTGAAGGGCGAGCGCCTCGCGGAGGCTCACCAGGGCTTCGGGTCGCTGGCCAATCCAGCTCAGGACGATCCCGAGCCGGAGGTGCAGTTCGGCCTCTCTTGGAGCGAGGGCGAGGGCGCGACGATAGGTGGCAGCGGCGGCCTCGTAGTTGCCGGCCTGCTGCTGGAGATCGCCGAGCCGGGTCAGCGCGCCGACCGGGAGCTGGTCGGGGTTTCCGAGCCGGGCAAAGAGCGCGAGCGCCTGCTCAGGCCGGCCCTTCGCCCGATAAAGTCCGGCGACGGTATCGAGCAGCGTGGCGTCGTTCGGCGCGCGGGCGAGGGCCGCCTGGTAGTGGGCGAGCGCCTCGTCGATGCGCCCGGCACCAAGCAGCGCGCGCGCGAGGTCGAGCCGGAGGCGCGGGGTTTGGTAGCCGCCGTTCCAAGCCTGATCGAGGGCATCGGCCGCGACGGTGAATTCCGCGCGCCCAAGCGCGTCCTGCCCGCGCCGGTACGCCACGAGATCACGGCGCAGCAGCTGAAACAGCCCGACCGTGCCCGCGGCCACGACGAGGAGAAACAGCGTGACCTGCACGGCCTGCCGCCGCTTCAGGGTCTCAAGGCTGGGGCCGGCCTTCGCGGTCATCGCGAGACCTTCACGCCATCACAAGCCGGAACGCCTCGTCGTCGCTCGCCGCGAGGGTGAAGACCCGATCGAGCCGGGTGACTTTGAAAAGCTGTCCGACTTTCGCGTCGACGTGGCAGAGCACCAGCCGGCCCTGCGGCTGCAGGGTCTTGTGCAGATGGATGAGCGCCCCAAGGCCGCTGCTGTCCACGAACTGCACCTGCTTGAGATCGAGGATGACGCGGAAGCGTCCCTCATTGGCGAGGTCCGCAGTCGTGCCGCGCAGCACCGGGGCAGCCACCGTGTCCAGCCGGGCGACTTGCGGCTGCACGAGCGTGTAGGCCGGAAATTTTTCGATGTGCAACTGCATCCGAAGGTAATCAGCAGGGAGCCGCCGCCGCCGGTTTTTGGCAAGAAAGGTTTGTCGCCGGGCGAAGCGCCTGGTCAGGCTGCGGCCATGTCTGGGGCCGAGAATCTTGGGTGCGACGAATGGACACAGGTCGCGATCCCGCCCGCCTTGAGCCGCGTTGCTCCGGCGGTTGACTGCTTCTGCCGGGCGCTGGCCGCCCAAGGGGCCCCGGACCCGGTCGTCAGCGGGCTGCGGCTCGCCTTGACGGAAGCGGTGACGAATTCGGTGAAGCACGCCCGGCTCGACCCCGACGAGGATGAGATTCGCCTGGGCTGGCGCTGGAACGGCGAATGGCTCGTCGTGGAAGTCACGGAACCCGGTTACTTCGTGCCCCCGGCCGGCTGGACCGATCTCCCCGCGGATCCTCTCGTCGAATCGGGCCGGGGCGGCTTCCTGATGGCGGGCCAGGTCGACGAGCTTACCCATCTCAACCATCGCGGCCACCACACGCTGCGGCTGCGCAAGCGGCTCGGTCCGCCCCCGCCGCCGCCCGACGTGGCGGAACTCGAGCTGACGCTCGGGGCGATGACGGAGGATCTCAGCACGAGTTACGAAACCCTCTCCGCGCTGTTTAAGCTCGCCGAGGCGCTCGCCACCACGCGCGATCTGCCGGCCTTCGCCGGGCATGCGCTCCGGCTGCGCGGCCTGATCGAGGCCGACACGATGCATGTGCGGTTGCGCGACGAGAAGGGCGCGCTGGTGCTGCTTGGGCTGGCCGCGCCGGGGCTCTCGCTTCCCCCCGCCATCGACGGGAATGCGGACTTCCTCGAGGCGACGGTCTTTCGCACCAGTCAGGAAAAGACGATCGACGACGGTCGCTCGCTTGCCCCGGGCGATCCATTGCACGCGCTGGGCGGCGTCGCCTTCGTCTGCCCGATTCACTTCCAAACGCGCCACCTCGGGGTGTGCGTCGTCAGCCGCCGCGAGCCGGGCAATTTCTTCACCGCCGCCCAGATCTCGCTGGCCCGCACCACGGCGGAGTTTCTCGGCATCGCCTGCGCCAACGCCGAGTTGCAGGCCCAGCGGCTCGCCCAGCTCCGCGTGCAGCGCGAACTCGAGATCGCGGCACAGATCCAGCAGTCGCTTGTGCCGCGGGATTTTCCATCCCGGACGGACTGGGCGGTGCACGGCATGTGCGTGAACGCGCTCGAGGCCGGCGGAGATTTCTTCGACGTGCTCGAGGTGCCCGGCCGCGTGATGCTGGTGATCGCGGACGTCATGGGCAAAGGCGTGCCCGCCGCCCTGCTGGCGGTCGTCTTGCGCACGGCGGTGCGGGCGCACGTGGCGCTGGCGGCCACGCCCGGCGAACTGCTCAACCGGGTCAGCGTCCAGATCGCGCCGGATCTGGAGCGGCTGGGGATGTTCATCACGACGCAGGTGGTCTTCCTCGGCACGAATTCCCGCGCGGTCACGTATGCCAGCGCCGGGCACTGCCCGATGATCGTGCTGCCGGCGGCGGGACCCGGGCACCGGGTGCTCGACGAGGGCGGGCTGCCGCTCGGCGTCTCGGCCGGCGAGGTCTACGCCGTCGGCACCACGTTGCTCGCGCCGGGTGAGCGGCTGCTGCTCGTGACCGACGGCATTCTCGAGGCGCCGGATGAAAACGGCGCCGAACTCGGCCTCGACGGGTTCGCGGCGCTGGGACGTAAGCTCGCCCAACGCGAGCCGGCCCAGTTCTGCCAGGCCCTGCTCGGCGAGATCGCAGCCCGCGACGCGGGCCGCGCGCCGACCGACGACCGCACCTTGCTCGCCGTCCATTCCCTCGCATGAGCTCCGCCGCCCTGCCCACCCTGCTCGTCGTCGACGACGAATCACACATGCGCCGGCTGCTCCAGTTCGCGCTGGCCAAGACCGGGGCGCGCCTCCTGCTGGCCGCGAATGGCCGCGAGGCGCTGGAGCAGGCGCGCACCCACCAGATCGATCTCGTAGTAATCGATTTCATGATGCCGGAACTGGATGGCTTTGCCACGCTGCGCGAACTCCGGCGCGATCCGCGCTACGCGAAGCTGCCCGTGATCATGCTCACCTCGCGCGGTCAGACCGAACTGCGCGTGGTCGCGGAGGAGGTCGGCGTGGACGTCTTTCTCACCAAGCCCTTCAGCCCGATCGAGCTCACCAAGCACGTCAAACGCCTGCTCGGCGGACCGGAGGCCACCACGGCGCCGTTTATCGGGAGCTGAACAGCCGGCGTCGGGTTTTGAGTTTTGGGTTCTGGGTTCTGGGTTCTGAGTTTTGGGTTCGGGCTTAGACAGGATTCACAGGATGGTTCTGAACAAGTCTGCCGAACCGAACGCCAAACGAAGCGGGGACGGCTTTCATCCTGCCCATCCTGTACATCCTGTCTAAAACCACTCCGGCTGCGGTTCGACTCGTACGACGTAGCCGACGGCGTGCCCGGCAATCCCAGAACCAGAGGGTTGAGACAGGATGGACAGGATTTACAGGATGGTTCCGAGCGGGGTCGCTGGACCGAACCCCAATGGAACGGGAATTTGACCCGTGTCCGTCTTCATCCTGTCCATCCTGTACATCCTGTCCAAAACCACTCTGCCGCTGGCCGTCACTCCGACCGCAGTTCCGCTGGTTTGCGTTTTCAAAAAGGACTGGCTTGCCTGCTGCAACGACCTCCGCGTTCTTCGTGAACCGGGACCGCCGCGCGATGCACTTTCCCCTTCCTGACCTTCTTTCCGGCGTGAACTCCCGCGTGATTGTCGAACGCAGGGTCAGGATCACCACCGCCGTATGAACGACCCTGCCCCGCCCGTCGCGGCCGCGGCGCCGAAAATTCCGGACGCCCGCGTCCCGTCCACCTTTCTCGAATACCTCAAGTCCTTCGGCCCCGGCATCGTCATCGTCCTGACCTGGCTCGGCGCGGGCGACGTGGTCGACATGGGCGTGGCGGGCGCCAACTACGGCTACTCGCTGATGTGGGTGTTGGTGGGCGCGCTGTTCTTCCGCTACATCTTCGTTTCGCTCATCGCCCGCTACCAGCTCTGCAACCAGCACGGCGAGGGTGTGCTCGACGGTCTGGCCCGGCTGCACCGCTGGTATGCGCCGGCACTCTTCGGCGCCGCCATCCTGATGGGCCACGTCTATGGTTCCTACATGACGGTCGGCGTCGGCGAGGTCTGCCGGAATGTCTTCCGCTTCGGCCAGGTCTGGCAGTGGGGACTGCTCTGCAACGTCGTCGGCTTCTTCCTCGTGTTCCAGCCGGTGTACAAGCGACTCGAGGTCGTCTTCCTGTTTTTCCTCGGCGTCCTGTCGGTGTCCTTCATCGGCTCGGCACTGTGGGTGGGCTTCAGCCCGGCCGAGTTCGCGAAGGGCCTGATCCGGCTCGAAATGCCGGTGCACACCGGGCACTTCAACCCGCTGCTCATCGCGATCGCGATGGTCGGAGCGGTGGGCGGCTCGCTGATGAACCTCGCCTACCCTTATTTTCTCGAGGCCAAGGGCTGGCGGGGACCGCAGTACCTGAAGGTGCAGCGGTACGATTTCCTGCTCGGGGTGTTCGCGATGATCCTGCTCAACCTCGCGGTCTGGGTGCTCGGCGCGGAGCTACTTTTCCCGGACCGGCAAATCAAGACCCTCGACGACCTGCCCCAGTTGCTCAGCACGGTGCTCGGCGAGCCCGGCCGCGTCCTGTTCTACGCGGGCATTTTCGCGGCCATCTACACGTCGATCATCGGTCATGCCGCAGGCCTCGGCTATCTCGGCAGCCATGCGTGGCTGCGGACGCACACGCCGGTGGGCGAGCCCATCAAGAGCGATTATCGGCGGCACCCGATGTACAAGCGGATCGTGGCCTGGTGCCTGATCTCGCCGATGGTCTGGACGCTCCCCGGCATGCCGGACTTCGTCACCCTCACGCTCGTGGCCAACAGCGCGCAGGTCGTGCTCATGCCGCTGCTCGCCGGCGGCCTGTGGCTGCTCACCGCACGCGAGAAGTACATCGGCGCGGCCTACAAGAACCGCTGGTGGGAGAACGTCGTCATGGCGTTCCTCTTCTCGCTGGCGGTGTACGGGGCGTTCAATTCCGGAAAGTCGATCGTGCAGTTTCTCGAGATGCACTGAGCGCGCGGCGCGGCGCCGCGCGCAGTTGAGAGATGAGAGCGGTTGAGAGTTGAGAGTTGAGAGTTGAGGGCGGTTTTGAGTTTTGCGTTCCGGGTTTTGGGTTCTGAGTTCCGGGCCCGGTATTAGACAGGATGGACAGGATTTGCAGGATGGTTCCGAGCGGGTCGCCGGACCGAACGCCAACGGAACGGGAATTCGACCCGTGTCCGTCTTCATCCTGCCCTTCCTGTCCTAACCGACTCCGACGGTGTCTCGACTCGTACGACGCAGCCGACGGCGTGCCCGGCAATCCCAGGACCAGAGGGTTGAGACAGGATGAACAGGATTTACAGGATGGTTCCGAGCGAAGTCGCCGGACCGAATCCCAACGAAACGAGAATTCGACCCGAGTCCGTCTTCATCCTGCCCATCCTGTACATCCTGTCCGAAAGGACTGGCTTGCCTGCTCCACCGACCTTCACGTCCATCGTGGTCGAATCCTCCGCGCTATGCCCTTTTCCATCCTGGACTTCCTGTCGGCGTGAACTCTCGCGTGATTGAAGGCTCGTACCTTCGCGATCTGCTCGCTCAACCCGAGGTGCTGCAGCGCGTCATCGCCAGCCTCGCGACGCGCACGCCCGACCCCGTGCTCACAAGCGGGCTGCGGGACGGACGCTTCCGCCACGTCGTCCTCACCGGCATGGGCAGCTCGTGGCATGTGCTCTATCCGCTCCATCTCCAGCTGAGCGCGGCGGGTTTCTCGTCGTCGTGGATCGAGGCTTCGGAACTGCTGCTCGGTTTCGCGCCGCTGCGCGCGACGGACACGCTGATCGTCATGGTTTCGCAATCCGGCGAGAGCGCGGAGATCGTCCGGCTGCTGGAACAGCGGAGCGAGTTCGGCCACGTGATTGGCATTACCAATCAGCCGGACTCCAGGCTCGGCCGCCTCGCTGGTACGACGCTCCTGCTCCACGCCGGCGCCGAGGCGACGGTCTCCTGCAAGACGTACCTCGCCACGCTCGCCGTGCTGCACTGGCTCGGATCGGTGCTGACCGGCTCAGGTCCACTGGGTGCGCTTACGGAAATCGATGCCGCCACGCGGGGCGTCGCGCACTACCTCGAACACTGGCGGAGCCACGTCGCCGCACTTGAGCCGCTCGTCGCCGGGGTGCACAGCGTGTTCGTCACCGGCCGCAGCGTCTCGCTCGCGACCGCCGGCACCGGCGGATTGATCCTCAAGGAGTCGACCCGGCAACCCTCCGAGGGCATGAGCTGCGCCGCGTTCCGGCATGGCCCGCTCGAGATGGTGAGCGAACGCGTACTTGTCCTGGTCTGTGCCGGCGACGCCCGCACCGCGCCGCTTCATCAGCGACTCGCCGAGGATATTCGCCAGGCCGGCGGGCGCGTCGGCTATCTTTCGAGCGAGCCCGACAACGCGGAGGTGTTCCGGCTGCCGGAAGTCGCACCCTCGTTGCTGCCGCTCGTGGAGATTCTCCCCGTGCAAATGCTTTCGCTCGCGATTGCCGCCCGCGACGGACGCGAAGCGGGCCGCTTCGAACACGCCACCAAGATCACCACCGCCGAATGAACGACCCTGCCTCCCCCGTCGCGGCCGCTCCCGCCACCCCGCAGCTCAAGTCCGATGTCATCGGCCTCCTCGGCGCCGCCACGCTCGGCGTCGTCTTTTTGTCGCCGGCGATGACCCTCTACGGGCTCTTCGGCCCGATCTACCTGGCCGCCGGCACCGCGGCACCGATGGCGTTCGTCTTCGCGCTGCTGGCCACGTTGCCCACTGCTTACGGCTACGCGGTCCTCTCGCGGGATTTCCCCAGCTCGGGCAGCGCGGCCGACTGGTCCGCCCGCGCCACCAATCCGCGCATCGGCATCTGGACCGGCTGGATCGTCTTCCTCTACTACTTCACGAACTTCGTCATTCAGCCCGTGGCGGTCGGCCTCTTCTGCACGGAACTGCTGAATGTCGCCGGCGTCGCGTCCGGGGTCGCGAAGGGCAGCGGTTTCATAATCGGCGTCCTCGGCTGCACCGCCTGGCCGGCGTGGATGGTTTATCGCGGCATTTCCATTTCGGCGCGAGGCGCGCTCGCCGTGCTCCTCGTGGAAATCGCGGTCGTGGTCGCGCTCTGCGGCACCGTGGTCTGGCTCGCTCCACAACGTGGGACCCCGCTGAACCTCGATGGGTTTTCGCTCACCGGCGCCACGCAGAATGTCTCGGCAATGTTTCAGGCGATGGTCTTCGCGATGCTCGGCTTCTGCGGCTTCGATGTGATCAGCACCGTGGCCGAGGAGACGAAGATGGCCCGCAAGTTGATCCCCAAGGCGACCATCCTCGCGGTGCTGTTCTACGCGGTGATCATCATCGCCGGCATGTGGGCGCTCACGCTCGGCGGGAAGCCCGAGGCCTTGAAACAGGCGGTCGCCGACGGACGGATGCCGATCAACGATGTTGCCCGCTCGTTCTGGGGCAGCGGTTCGCTGCTCGTCACTATCACTGGCATCTCCGCGTCGCTCGGTTTGGCCATCGTGACCTCGGTCGGCGCGAGTCGGATTCTGTTCTCGATGGGCCGGGCGGGCACGGCCCCGGCGTTGTTTGCGCGACTCAATCCAAAGCACCAGGTCCCGTGGAATTCGCTCCATGTGATCTTCATCGGCGGTCTCGTCGGAGCGCTTGTGCTTTTCGCGATCAACGGCGCCTACAACGCCTATGTCTGGTGGGCGACCACCTCGACGTTCTTCGCGATGATGACGTATCTCTTCGTCAACGTCGCCGTCATCCTGCTCAACCGGCACCGCGTGACGTCCTCGTTCCGGGGCTTCTTTCTCTATGGCGTGATCCCCGCCCTCGGGATCGCGGCTGACGGGTACATCGTCGTGCAGTCGTTCTTCATCGAGCTCTGGAACCAAGGCTGGGTGACCGGCAAGAGCGTGGTCGTGTTCGATGTCGCGTGTGCGGCGCTCGCGCTGGTGCTGGCGCTGATGGCGCGGCCGGGGCGCGGCGCTGGCGGCGCGGCGCAGTTGAGAGTTGAGAGCTGAGAGTTGAGGGAGGGTTCTGAGTTCTGAGTTTTGGGTTCTGCGATCGGAGTTTGGAGTTTGGGGTTTGGGGTTTGGGGTTTGGGGTTTGGAGTTGAAGGCCGACCGGCGACTCCGTGTGCCAGGGGCTCGGTTCCTGTATTCCTGGCTTCAGGCTCAAGCTGGTCCGGGCGTTGGAACGGTCGGAGGGGGTTGAGCCGGAAGCCACGAAACCAGGAATCGGATGCTCGGAGTCGCGAGCTCGGTTCCTGACTTCCTGGATTCAGGCTCAAACTGCTCGTGGCATGCGAGTCAGCCCGCAGATGGATTCTTCGCTACGCTCAGAATGACAGACCAAGGAAGACAGATTACGCCCGAAGTCACCCACCCCCGTTCGGGCGCAGCCCGAACCTCGCCCGTCGCGGCAGCGGCGGGCTGACACGCTGGCGAGTTGCCATTCGGCATTCCTCATTCGACATTCGGCCCTCTCCCAATGTCCGCCGATCTCAGCGAGCTCTACCAGCAGGTCATCCTCGACCACAACAAACGGCCCCGTAATCGCGGCAAGCTGCCGACGGCGAATCGCGTGGCGCACGGGGACAACCCGTCGTGCGGCGACCAGTGCAGCGTTTATCTGAGGATGGACGGCGACAAGATTGCCGACATCTCCTTCGACGGCTCCGGCTGCGCAATTTCCCAGGCGAGCGCCTCGCTCATGACCACGCTCCTCAAGGGCAAGAGTTCAGCCGAGGCGGCCGAGCTCTATAAGAATTTCCACGAGATTGTGACCACGGGGAAAGAACCGGAAGAGATCAGTGACATCGCGGCCTTCGCCGGCGTCCACGCGTTCCCGGCGCGTATCAAGTGCGCCACCCTCGGCTGGCACGCCGCGATCGAAGCCATGAAGGGTGGGCCCAACATTACGACCGAAAGCCATATCGACTAAGGCCCGCCGGGCAGCGCCCCGCGCTGCCCTAGGTTTTTGCAGGGCAAAAACCCGGCGGTCCTTAGTCAACTTCATGATGACAACCTGGACCAATGTCCGCCACGACTTCCCCATCCTGCACCAGCAGGTGAAGGGCAAGCCGCTCGTCTATCTCGACAACGCCGCGACGGCGCAGAAGCCGAAGGTCGTGATCGATGCGCTCAGCCATTTCTACGAGCGGGACAACGCCAACGTGCACCGCGGACTGCACACGCTTTCGAACCGGGCCACCGACGCCTACGAGGGCGCGCGCGCCAAGGTCGCCAGGTTCGTCAACGCCGCCGATTCCGCGGAGATCATCTTCACCCGCGGCACCACCGAATCGATCAACCTCGTGGCCGCGAGCTGGGGCAGCGCCAACCTGAAGGCGGGCGATGTCATCCTCCTCACGGAGATGGAGCATCACTCGAATCTCGTGCCGTGGCAGCTCATCGCCCAGCGCACCGGCGCGAAGCTGCGCTATGTCCCGGTGCTCGGCCCCAACGTCGAAGGCGGCCTCGATCTGGCGGCGCTCGATGGACTGCTCACGCCCGAGGTGAAGGTCTTCGCGTTCACCCACGTCTCGAACTCCACCGGCACGATCAACCCTGTCGCCGAACTCTGCGCGAAGGCGCGTTCCCACGGAATCGTCACCGTAATCGATGCCGCGCAATCCATCGGCCACATGCCCGTGGACGTCCGCGCGATCGGCTGCGACTTCCTCGCGTTCTCCGGCCACAAAATGGCCGGCGTCACCGGCATCGGCGCGCTCTACGGCCGCCGCGAGCTGCTCGATGCCATGCCTCCGTACCAGGGCGGCGGCGGCATGATCTCGCAGGTCGAATTCTTTACCGCCCGCTGGAAGCCCTCGCCCGAGCGCTTCGAGGCCGGCACGCCCAACTTCGCCGACGCGGTCGCGCTCGGGGTCGCGTGCGATTATCTGGACGGTCTCGGCCGCGACAAAATCGCCGCCCACGACCATCAACTCGCGAAGCTCGCCTACGAGAAGCTGGCGACGCTCCCCGGCATTCGCCTCCTTGGCCCCGGCCTCGGCCAGGAACGCAGCGGACTCGTGAGTTTCTCCTTTGCGGATGTGCACGCGCACGACGTCGTGACCTTCGCCGACGAAGACGGCATCGCGCTGCGCGGCGGCCACCACTGCAACCAGCCGCTGATGCGCAAGCTCGGCCTCACCGGCACGACTCGCGCGAGCTTCTACGTCTACAACACCGCAGAAGAGATCGACGTCCTCGTCGCGAACCTGCGGAAGACGCTGAAGTTTTTCGGGGCGTAAGGTTTTCGCCGGAGGCGAAAACCTAGAACATGCCCACGAACGCCTTCGGCACGATCGCAGCGGCGCGACAATTGGTGGCCGGCAGGACATCCGCGGCCCACTTGTTCACGTCTTCGCGCGTCAGCGTGTCCATCAGGCCCGCGTGGAGATCGACGATCTCCTGAAATTCCTCGGGGCGTTCCTGCGCGCGCATCAGGACATCGATCAGGAAACCATTGTCGCGAAACGCCTGCTTGAGCTGGCTCTTCAGAATGCCGCGCGCCCCGATGAATTCGCCCTCGCCCACGCCTTCCTTCGCGAGTGCCGCGCCGATGCTCTGCACCAGCGGACCGACCTTCGGGCTGTCGTTGGGCGCGCAATCGATTTGGGCGCGGAGCAGGCCGAAGTTCGCGAAGCCATCGTAGGCCTTGAACTCGGCCGACGGCGAGTAGGCCAGGCCGAGCTTCTCGCGCATCTCGGCACGCACGCGGATTTCCAAAACCTTCGCGAGCACCTCGAGCGCCGCCTGATCCTTGATGTGGATGGAGCGGGTGATCGGCCAGGTGCCGACCACGAGACCCATGTTCTGCTCGCCGATGAATTCGATCCGCGTCACGCCCGCCGGCGCGGTGACCACCACCGGCTTGGGCTCCGTCGCCAGCGTCTTCTTCGCCGCCCGCGGACCGAGCGAGCCGAGCGTGCGGGCGACGGACTTCACGACGGCGTCCTCGGCGACGTCGCCGACAATCGTCGCCTCGACGTAGCCGCGGGCCAGCGCCGGCTCCATCCAGCGCCGCACGTCCACGACGCTCATCGAGAGATAATCCGTCGGCGAACCCGAGGTGAAGCGGGCGTCGCCCTTGAAGAGATAATTGGTCAGCTCGCGCAGCCCATCGCGCAGGCCGGAGCTGTCCGACATCCGGCCCATCGCCGCGCGCATCCGCTGATCCTGGTGGACGTAGCTGTTGAACTGCGGGGCATGCAGGATGTCGGCGACGAGTCCGAGAAAAGTCTCGAGCTGCTCGGCCGGCATCGTGGCGCGGAAGGTGAAGGCATCGCGGTCCCCGATATCGAAGCTGAAATCCATGAAGCGTTCTTCGATTAGCGCGTTGAGCTGCTCCGGGCGGAAATGCACCGCGCCGCTGGCGAGGAGGGTGTTCAGGCCGAATTCCTTCAACGCGGGCTTGGCGCCCGGCATCTCGAGCAGCCCCGAACCGACGCGCACCACCGCGTGCACCAAGCCGGGCTCCTGCCGGTTGGGCGCGAAATTCAACCGGACCTCGTTGCCGAAACGCAGCAGCTTCGCGCCGAGTTGCGGGAGCTCGCGCCGCTCCACCACCTCGGTCGCCGCGCCGAGTTTCGGCAGGGCGAAGGGCGTTTCCCGGTGCTGCCGGGGCATGACATTCGCGAGTCCGAGCCGGCGGCCCTTCTGCACTTCCTGCAGGACCTTGTCGGGGGTGAGCTCGAGGGGAAAGCCACCGGAGACGTTGACCGCCAGGGTCGTCGGCACCCAGAGCGAGCGGAACGTCTGCTGCGCTTCCGCGGGGGTGAACTTCTCCAGCCACTCGCGCATCCAGCCGAACTTCTGCTCGAAGCCCTCGAAGACCGTGTGCGTGGTGATCGCATCCGTCAGCGCCTCGGCCAGCAGGCCGGGATCCAGCGTCGCGAGTTGATCGAGCATGTGCGTCGTGGCCCGGAGCTCACGCTTCCGCGCCTCGTCCAAATCCGTCGGATCGAGTCCGCGCTCGATCGTGAGTCGCACCATCTGATCGAGCGATTGAACACCCTCAGTCCACTGAGGCGCGGCGAAGGAAACGCTGGCGGTCGCGACACCATGCCCGAGAATCTCATCGTACGAAGCCTCGGCTCCGGCGCCAGCGGGGATCTGGGTCTTGATGCGCTCGTCGAAGGCACCCATCACCAGCCGCCGCTTCTGCCGCTCGAGGTAGGCCTCGCGGGTGTCGACCCGGCCGGTGAGCGGCACGACGGAGGAAATCTGGGTGGAGGACGAGGGCATGCCGTCGACGCGGAAGAGCCCCGCCCGCAGGCCGCGGACATCGAGCCGTCCCTCGTTGCGCGGCGGCACGGGATCGCGGGGCCGGACCATGTCGCCGAAGGTGTCGCGCACCATCGTCGCGAAGCCCGCGGGATCGATGTCGCCCGCGGCGACCAGCACCATGACGTCGGAGCGGTAGTTGCGCTGGTAGTATTTCAGGAACTGCTCACGCGTGAACTTGCTGATCAGCGCCTCGCTGCCACCGGCGGAGCGCAGCGGAAACCGGAGTCCGCGAAAAATCAGCGGCATCGAGGTGCGCTGTTCCTGCTCGGAGAGGGTGTTGCGGTTGCGCAACTCGGCGAGGACGACGCGCCGTTCGCGCTCGATGATGGCGGGATCGAAGGTCAGGCCGTCACCGAACCCGCGAAACATCTGCAGGCCCTCCTGCAGCAGGGCCGGCGTGTTCTCGCGAAAGTCGAGGCGGTAGGCGGTGTAGTCGAAGGTCGTCGAGGCATTGACGTCGCTGCCGTATTCGACGCCGAGCCGCTGGAAAAGACCGACCATGTCATCGGCCTTGAACGTCCGCGAACCGCCGAACGCCATGTGTTCGAGGTAATGCGCGATGCCGAGTTCGTCGTCGTTTTCGTCGAGCGAGCCCGAGAGGACCACGAGCTGGAGCGTCACCCGGCCCGGGACGCCCTTGTGCGGGAACAGCGCGTAACGAAATCCGTTGTCGAGCCGGCCCCAGGTGACGCGCGGGTCGGGGGCGAGCTTCGTGCCCTCATGAGCCCATTTGCCGCTGCGAGGTCCCGTAATCTCAGGGGCGCGGGCGGAAAATCCGGTGGAAACGAGAACGGCGAGGAACACGCCCCAAGCCGCCCAAAGGGGCAAAAATCGACGCGGCGATACCATTGCCGGACACCGTGCGGGAAGTCGGCCAAAGTTCAAGGGGGCAGGCGCTGCGCGCCTGCCCTAGCGAGCGCGGTGCGCTCGGGGGAGAGTTGATCAGGCGACGGATACTCGTTCGGACCCGACACACCCCGGCGCTCTTCGACTAGCTCAGAGCCTCTATTTTAAGCGAACGTCAGGCCGTGAGCCTGTCGAACGGCCGCGCGCCGGCCCTACACCGCTCCGTGGGCATTCCGTCGCACGTTAGGCAGCCCTGGACGGCGGGGGCACCGTCCCTCCATGGAATGCTCTTGGAGAGGAAAGCGAACGGAAGTCTGAACGCTCCGCCTACCCTGGAGGGCGGGTGCCCACACCCGCCGATTTCGTTCCACGGCATCGTTCCGGCTCGAGAGGGGTGTCCTTCAGGGCGGGGTGTGTTTTGCCTCAGTGCCCCCAGCCCGCGGCTGCCGCGGGCCTGGGAATTTGTCTGCCGCCGACAAATTCCCTTTGCCGCCGGAACCGGGTTCGTGCGGGATGGGTCGCTCGTTCGTTCAACCCTCCCTGCATGCGGGATTATTTTCTCCGACGCTTCCTGCTGATCCCTCCCACCCTGCTGGGCATCACCCTGATTGTCTTTCTGATTACCCGGGTCGTCCCAGGCGGTCCGATCGAGCGGGCGCTGATGGAGATGCAGCAGGTCGACGCCTCCTCCGGCCGCGGCGGCGGCGCGGGCCAGAACATGGCCATCTCCGAGGAGCAGTTGCAGCAGCTCAAGGCCTACTACGGGTTCGATAAGCCCGTGCTCGTCAGCTACGGCATCTGGCTCGGCAAAATCGTCCGCGGCGACCTCGGCCGCTCCTATCGCTACAACGAGCCGGTCTGGGACGTGATCCGCGACCGTTTCCCGGTCTCCCTCTTCTACGGGATCATCACGTTGATCATCATTTATAGCGTCTCGATCCCGCTCGGCATCATCAAGGCGATCAAGCACCGCAGCTTCCTGGATAACTCCACCTCCGCGCTGATCTTCATGGGCTACGCGGTGCCGGGTTATGTGCTCGGCGCGCTACTGCTCCTGTTCTTCGCGGCCCGACTCGAGTGGTTCCCGATGGGCGGTTTCACGAGCTATGGCTTCGAAGACCTCACGCTCTTCGGCAAAGCCAAGGACCTCGCCTGGCACGCCGTGCTCCCGCTCATGTGCTATCTCGTCGACGGCTTCGCGGTCACGAGCCTGCTGATGAAGAACCACCTGATGGACAATCTCGCGGCCGACTACATCCGGACCGCGATGGCCAAGGGGGCCTCGTTCCGCCGCGCCGTCCTCGGTCATGCCCTCCGCAACTCGCTCATCCCGATCGCGACGACCTTCGGCCAGAACATCACCCTGCTCGTGACGGGCTCATTCCTGATCGAGACGATTTTCGACATCAACGGCTTCGGGTTGCTCGGCCTCACCTCCGTCTTCGACCGCGACTATCCCGTGGTCATGGGCATCGTGTTCATCGCGAGCCTGCTCCTGTTGATCGGCAACATCCTCTCCGACGCGCTCGTCGCGATCGTGGATCCGCGGATCCGCTTCAAATGATGCCACCCGACATTCCCATCGTGGCACGGGTCTCCCGACCCGTGATGGCGGTCACGAAGTTCTTAACGGCTTCCACGGGTCAGGAGACCCGTGCCACCCCGGAACACCGGACAAGCCTCGCGCCGCTGTGAAGTTCCTGAAGCTCAATCCGCTCACGCTCCGCAAGCTGCGGCGCTTCCGTTCCATCCGGCGGGGGTATTTCTCCTTCCTGATCCTCGCGACGGCCATCGGACTTTCGTTCTTCGGCGAACTGCTGGTCAACAACCGGGCGTTGATCGTGCGTCACGAAGGCCACTGGCATCTGCCGACCTACGGGGCGAACATTCCCGGCCGGCACTTCGGCTTCGATTACGACTACGACACCAACTACCGCGATCTGCGGGAGCGGTTTCAAAAGGAGGCCAAGGGGAACTGGGTGTTGATGCCGCCGCTCGAGTACAGCCCGTTCGAAAACACGCCCTACCAGGGTGTCTTCAAGCCCGCGCCTCCCTCGTGGATGGGCGGGCCGGCTGGACACATCCTCGGCACAGACACGACGGGCCGTGACATCTTCGCGCGGCTTTTCTTCGGCTTCCGAATCGCGATCCTTTTTGCCTTCGCGTTCATGATCCTGACCTACGTCGTCGGCATCACCATCGGCTGCATCATGGGTTACTTCGGGGGCATCGTGGATCTGATCGGCCAGCGCCTGATCGAGATTTGGT
This sequence comes from Opitutia bacterium, assembly GCA_947472765.1. GTDB lineage: Bacteria > Verrucomicrobiota > Verrucomicrobiia > Opitutales > Opitutaceae > ER46. The sequence goes on along the minus strand of CANJCM010000095.1, from coordinate 3,612 downwards.
CCAACATTCCGTTCCTCTACATGGTGATCATCCTGTTCTCGGTCATCCCCACGACCGTCAGCGTGCCCACCCGCGTCGGGATCCTGCTGATCGTGATGGTCATGTTCTCCTGGACCTCGATGACGTATTACATGCGGACCGCGACCTACCGCGAGAAGGCGCGCGACTACACCGCCGCCGCAATCGTGATGGGGGCCGGGCCGGCGAGGATCATCTTCAGCCACATCCTGCCGAACACGATCTCGACGATCGTGACCTTCATGCCGTTCACGGTGGTGGCGGCCATCACGGCCGTGACCTCACTCGACTTCCTCGGCTTCGGCATGCCGCCCCCGACCCCGAGCATGGGCGAGTTGCTCAAGCAGGGCACGCAGACGCTGACCACGGCGCCGTGGATCGTCTCGAGTGCATTTGCGGCCCTTGTATTCGTGCTCATCCTCGTAACGTTCATCGGCGAAGCGGTCCGCGAAGCCTTTGACCCGAAAAAATTCACGACCTACCAATGACCCCATGATCACACTGAGAAAACGGGCGCAGGCCCTCCTCCTGGCCGCGGGACTCGTCTGGCTTTCCGGTTGCGGGAAATCCTCGGATTCCACCTCCAAGTCCGCCGCCACGCCGGCCGCGGGGACCCTAGGCGCCGCCGCCGTCCCGGATGCGCGCGAAGCGGCGAAGGCCTACTACGCCAAGAAGGCAGACTTTTTTCACTTCAAGACCGCCGCCGATTTACCCGCGAACCTGAAGTGGGAGGCCGGCGAGGATCTGCCCGAGATCGGATCCCCCGAGGCGAAGAAGGGCGGCACGCTCAACGGCGCGATTCAGGACTTTCCGCGGACCGTGCGCCATGTCGGCCCCGACTCCAACGGCAGCTTCCGGACGTGGATCCTCGACGACAACGAAATGCCCTTCGGCTACCGACACCCCAACCGCACCGAGGTGACCGAAGTCGGTTTCCGTTACTTCCCCGGGCTGGCCACGGCGTGGGCCGTCGATCGCACGGCGAAGACCGTCTACATCAAGATCAACCCCCTCGCGCACTGGTCGGATGGCCCGGCAGTGACGAGCGATGACATGATGTTCATGTTCTACTTCTACCAATCGCCCTTCATCCAGGCGCCCTGGTACGCCAATTTCTACACCGAGAATTATTCCGGCATCACGCGCTACGACGAGCACACGTTCGCGCTGCACATGCCGAGCGCGCGGCCCGACATGCTCGCCCGTGCGCTCGAACTCCGCCCGGTGCCGTCCCATTTCTACAAGGAACTCGGGCCCGACTATCCCGAGCGCTACCAATGGCGGCCGGTCCCGACTTCCGGGCCGTATGTGCTGCACGAACAGAACATCGACAAGGGCCGCGCGATTACACTGATGCGGAACACGAAGTGGTGGGCGAAGGACCTGAAGTTCTTCCGCTACCGGTACAACCCGGACCGCATCCGGCTCACCGTCATTCGTGACACGCCCAAGGCCTTCGAGGCCTTCCGCAAGGGCGACCTCGACATGTTCGGCCTGGCGCTCGCGGAGTACTGGTACGACAAGCTCCCCGACTCCGATCCCGAGGTGCAAAAGGGCTACATCGCGAAGTCCAAATTCTTTAACGACATCCCCCGCCCCACGTACGGCCTCTGGATGAACGAGACGAAGCCGCACCTCGACAATCGCGACGTGCGCATCGGCATCAACTACGCCGCCAACTGGCAGCTCGTAATCGAGAAGTTTTCCCGCGGCGACTGGTCGCGGATGAACAACACCTCGCCGGGTTACGGCGAGTTCAGCCACCCGACACTGCGCGCCCGGCCCTTCGACATCGCCAAGGCCCAGGATCACTTCGCGAAGGCGGGCTTCAAGACTCGCGGTCCGGACGGCATCCTCGTCAACGACAAGGGCGAGAAGCTTTCCTTCCAGCTCAGCACGGGCTACGAGGCGCTGAAGGACGTGATGACTATTCTGCGCGAGGAAGCTCTGAAAGCCGGACTCGATCTGCGGCTCGAAGTGCTCGACAGCACCGCCGGCTTCAAGAAGGCACAGGAGAAGAAGCACGACATCACATTTACCGCCTTCGGCGTTCCTCCGGAATTGTATCCGCGATATTGGGAAACGAACCACTCCGCTAACGCCTACGACAAGGCGTTCCTGCCCGATGGCTCCGTCAACCCACAGCGCCAGCCCAAGGTGCAGACAAACAACCTCACCTGCATCGCGTATCCCGAACTCGACAAGATGGTCGAGCGGTACGACGTCTCCGAGAGCATCTCCGAGATGAAGGAACTCGCTTTCAAGATGGAGGAATTTCTGTTCGACGACGCCTCGTTCTGTCCCGGCTTCATCACGCCATTCCTCCGCAACGCTTCGTGGCGCTGGGTCCGGCATCCGGCGGATTTCAACGTGAAGATCGCGAGCACCGTGACCGAGCATTCCGTCTTCTGGATCGATGACGCCATGAAGAAGGAAACGCTCGACGCCCGTCGCAGCGGCAAGACCTTCCCGGTGCAGATCAAGACCTACGACCAGTACAAGGAGAAGTAAGCCTTGGCGGTCGCATCCTCATCTCCCGCCGGTTCAGCCGCCTCGTCCCGCGACGTCGTGCTCGAGGTCCGCGACCTCGTCACGAGCTTCGACACCGACGCCGGCCGGCTCCGCGCCGTCGACGGGGTGAGTTTCTCGGTCCGTCGGGGCCAGACCCTCGGGATTGTCGGCGAGTCGGGCTGCGGCAAGAGCGTCTCTGCACTCTCCATCATGCGGCTGCTGCCCCAGCCGATGGGGCACATCGACAGCGGCCAGATCCTGTTCGACGGCCGCGATCTCACGAAGATCGCGCCCGACGAAATGCGCCAGATTCGCGGCGGGCGGATCGGGATGATCTTCCAGGAGCCGATGACCGCGCTCAACCCGGTCCACACGATCGGCAAGCAACTGAGCGAGGTCTTCCTGCTGCATCGGACGAAGGATCAGGCCGAAGCCTGGAAGCGCAGCACCGAGATGCTCCGCAAGGTCGGCATTCCCGCTCCGGACGTGCGGATGACCGAGTATCCCCATCAGCTCTCCGGCGGCATGCGCCAGCGCGTCGTCATCGCGATGGCGCTCGCGTGCGAGCCCTCCGTGGTCATCGCCGACGAGCCGACCACCGCGCTCGATGTCACGATCCAGGCGCAGATTCTCGAGCTGATGCAGAGCCTCCAGCGCGACATGGGGCTCGCGATCGTCCTGATCACGCACGACCTCGGCGTCATTGCCGAGACCTGCAACGAGGTCGTCGTCATGTACGCCGGCCGCGTCGCCGAATCCGGCCCGGTGAACGACATCTTCGACCACCCGTCGCATCCGTATACCCGCGGCCTGCTTGATTCGATTCCGCTGCTGGAGAACAAGCGCAAGTCGCGGCTCAACGTCATCGAGGGCATGGTGCCCGGCCTGCAGGACCTGCCGGTCGGCTGCCGTTTCCAGAATCGCTGCCCGTATCGGATCGAGAAATGCGCCACGCAGCCTCCGCTCGAGGAAGTGAGTCCCGGGCACCACGCGGCGTGCTGGCGCTGGCGGGAATTGCCGTCGCGGCTCGCGCCGGATCTGACCATGGCGCCCTTCCCGCGCGCCGGGCAGTAACGCCGCCGC
>CANJCM010000094.1 GCA_947472765.1 Opitutia bacterium | reverse complement strand
CTCGCGCTCGCGAGTGTTGCCTTCCTCGCCGACAACCCGGTGCGCCGCGAGCAGGCGGTGGCCGCGGGCTGGGACATTGTCGTCGTCGACGAGGCCCACCATCTCGCGTGGAGCCCGACGGCCTCGAGTCCCGGTTACGCGCTGGTCGAAGAACTGGCGGGCCGCTGTCCGGGCCTGCTGTTGCTGACCGCGACGCCGACGCAGCTCGGACTCGAGGGCCATTTCGCGCGGTTGCGGCTCCTCGATCCGAGCCGCTACGACAACTACGAACGCTTCGTCGCGGAGGCCGGCGAATTTGGCCGCGTGGCGGGCGTCGCGGAGAAGATCATCGAGCAAAAGCCGCTGCTTTCGAAAGACCACAAAACGCTCAAGGAGATCTTCAACCGCGACCCGGAGCGCCTCGCCGAGCATCTCGACGCCCTCGCGAAAGCTCGGCCCGGCGCGCGCGAGGCGCTGCTGCGGACGCTGCTCGATCAGCATGGCACCGGTCGCGTGGTCTTCCGCAATACTCGCGCGGCGATGACGGGATTTCCGAAGCGGAAGTTTTACCCCGCTCCGCTGCCGTCTGACCCGACGCTCAACCAGCTCGCGCGGATTGCCCGCGAGATGCAGGCCGGCGAGGCCGGAGACGATTCGAGCATCCGCTACGCCTTTCGCGAGGATCCGCGGATTGACTGGCTGGCCGCGTTCCTGAAGGAGCACCGGCCGGCGAAGGTCCTCCTCATCTGCACGACCGCCCGGAAGGCGATCGCGATCGAGGCGGCGCTGCAGGAGAAGATGAGCGTGAAGGCGGGGCTCTTCCACGAAGGACTGCCGCTGGTGCAGCGCGACCGGAACGCCGCGTGGTTTGCCGAACCCGACGGCGCCCAGCTGCTGCTCTGTTCCGAAATCGGCAGCGAAGGCCGCAACTTCCAGTTCGCCCACCATCTCGTGCTCTTCGATCTCCCGCTGAACCCGGGGTTGATCGAGCAGCGCATCGGGCGGCTCGATCGCATCGGCCAGACTGAAACGATCCGCATTCACGTCCCCTACCTCGCCAACAGCGCCGAGGAAGCCGTCGTCGAATGGTACCATCGCGGACTCGACGCCTTCGAAACCCCGCTGCACGGCGGCAACGATTACCAGGACAAGTTTCGCACGCGGCTGCTGGAACTCGCCCTCTCGTACGGCGGCAGCGCGAAGGTGGGACGTCCGGAGTTGGACGCCTTCATCACGGAGACGGTGGAGTTCCGTCGCGTCCTTTCGCAAAAAATGAAGGCCGGCCGCGATCGGCTGCTGGAGCTCAACTCGTTCAACCCCGAGGTCGCCGCGGGTGTGATCGAACGCGTGCGGACCGTGGATCGCGATCCGTTCCTGCGGCAGTTCCTCCTCGACCTGCTCGACCACTTCGGCGTCCGGATTAAGGAACACGAGGAAGGCGACGTCTTCCTCGATCCGAGTCACGCTTACATTGAGGGATTCCCGTCAATTCCGGCGGACGGCATGCTGGCGACGTTCGACCGGCAGCGCGCGATCGTCCGCGAGGACATTCGCTTCGTCTCGCCGGATCATCCACTGGTGCAGGATGCGATCGACCTGTTGATCGAGTCGAAATCCGGGACGACCTCGTTTGGCTTCCTGCGCGGCCCCAAGCCAAACCTCCTCCTCGAGGCCGTGTTCATGCTCGAGACCGTGGCGGATTCGCGGTGGCACGTGGATCAGTTCCTCGCGCCGACGCCGGTGCGGGTGGTGACCGATGTGCACGGCGCCGACCTCACCAGCGAGCGCCCGGCTGCGGCGCTCGCCGAGGACTTTCAGGACGCGACGATCCAGCGCTTTCTCGAGCGCAAGGGCTTCAATGTCGCGATGCTCAAGGCTCTGCTCGCTTCCGCCACCACGCATGCGACGGAACGCAGCACGGCGCTGAAGACGGCAGCCGAGGAGCGCGCGAACGTCGCGCTGTCGGCGGAGCTCCAGCGGCTCGTCGATCTGCGGAAGATCAACGATCACATCCGCCCGGAGGAAATCGCGCTCGCGACCGAACAGCTCGAACGGACTCGCGGCGCGATTGGGGAGGCGCGGCTGCGGCTCGATTCGATCCGGCTCATTGTCGAATCGCCAGCGGATCGGCCGGCGTGAGCGTTCAGCGAGGAAAGCAACCACAGATGGACACGGATGGACACAAATCCCGAGGGTGGTTTCGGCGTACAGGCCTGCAGGCTTGGATGATTCCGGGGCCGGTTGGGTTGAATCTTTGAACAGGAAGGTCGGGGAGATCGGGAAGCGAAGGCGCGCACGAGGCGCGCCCCTACGAAGGGCGTGACGAGCTTCGCGTAGGGGCGCGGCTCGGGCACGCCCGGTTGGCGCAATTCTCATTTTGCTGCCGCCACCGCCGAGTTTCAGGAAGGAACCGGTGAGGAGACCCTCGGTCGGTCAACTAGGTCATAACCCTCAACCCGAGATCATCCATGAAAGTCAGCACCCGCAACCAAGCCGCCGGCCTCGCCAAAATCGCCAAGGGCAAAGTCAAAGCCGTCGCCGGCAAGGTCACCAAAAACCGCACCCTGCAAGCCAGGGGTCGCGCCCAGGAAATGGTCGGCAAGCTCCAGCGCGCCGTCGGCACCCAGCAGAAGAGCGAGGGGAAGTAAGCGGCCAGCCCGTATTGGAAGGCGGGTGCCCCCACCCGCCGGGATGGCTTAACGTCCTGAAATGGCCGGTGGGGGCACCGGCCCTCCATGAGGCCACATCAAACCGCCCGGGAGTCTGGATCGTTCTCTTTCTCGTTATCGTTCTTCTTTCTCGGCTCCCTCTTTCCGGGAGAGCACGAGAAATCCCCCTTCAATGTAGGGCGGGTGCCCTCACCCGCCGGGATGGCTTAACGTCCTGAAATGGCCGGTGGGGGCACCGGCCCTCCATGAGGCGACATCAAACCGCCCGGGAGTCTGGATCGTTCTCTTTCTCGTTATCGTTCTTCTTTCTCGGCTCCCTCTTTCCGAGAGAGCACGAGAAATCCCCCTTCAATGGAGGGCGGGTGCCCTCACCCGCCGGGATGGCTTAGCGTCCTGAATGGCCGGTGGGGGCACCGGCCCTCCAGGGGGCGGAAGCGAAGGAATGAATTTCGCCGGTCGGAGACCGGCGCTACTCGATCAGCGAACGATCAGGCTCTCGCCGGTCATCTCGACTGGCTTGGGCAGGCCCATCAGATCGAGGGCGGTCGGTGCGATGTCCGCCAGGCGGCCACCACTCCTCAATAGGGTTTTGCCCGCGGCAAAACCCTCGCCGACGACGAAGATCTCGACCGGATTCAACGTATGGGAGGTGTGCGGGGAATTGTTCTCCGCGTCCCACATCTGCTCGCAGTTGCCGTGATCGGCGAAGATGAGCGCGCGACCGCCGACTGACTCCAGGGCCGTGAGCAACTCACCTACTCCGCGGTCTGTCGCCTCGACGGCCTTCACCGCGGCGTCGACCGAACCGGTGTGGCCGACCATGTCCGGGTTCGCGAAGTTGACGACGATGAGGCCGTACTTGCCGGACAGAATCGCGGCCTTCGCCTCACGGGTCACGTCGACCGCCGACATCTCCGGCTGCATGTCGTAGGTCGGCACCTTCGGGCTGGGCGGGCACGCCCGCTCTTCGCCGGGAAAGGGTTCGCCGCGGTAATTGTTGAAGAAAAAGGTGACGTGCGGGTTCTTCTCCGTCTCCGCGCAGCGGAACTGGGCGATGCCCGCGCTGGCGACGACGCCGCCGAGAATGTTCTTCAACGGCGCGGGCTTCGGCGAAATCACGTTCACCGGCAGGCCACTCTCATACTCCGTCATCGTCGCGTAGTAGAGGTCGAGCTTGGCGCCGCGGTCGAAGCCCTTGAAATCGTCGTTCACGAAGGCCTTCGTGATCTCGCGCGGGCGATCGCCGCGGTAATTGTAGAACAGGACGGCGTCGCCGTTGCCGATCGTCGCGAGCGGCTTGCCGTCGGCGCCGACGATCCAGGTGGCGGCCACGAACTCGTCGCCCTTCTGCGTTTCGGTGAGCGGCTTGTCGTAGTACTGCTGCACCGCGGCGACGGCATTGGAAGCCGTCATCATCGCCGAGCGTCCGCTGAGCATGTCGTAGGCCTGCTTCACGCGTTCCCAGCGGTTGTCGCGGTCCATGGCCCAGAAGCGTCCGCAGACACTCGCGATCTGGCCGAGGCCGATGGCGCGGCACTGGTCGTCGACCTGCTTCACGTAATTGATCCCGCTGAACGGCGGGGTGTCGCGGCCATCCGTGAACGCATGGATGAAGACCTGGCCCGGCTTCAGGCCGTCGGCCTTGGCCTGACGCAGGAGTCCATAGAGATGCTCGAGCATGCCATGCACGCCGGCGTCGCTCACGATGCCCATCAGGTGGAGCCGTGCGCCGGGCCGGCTCTTCACGCGCTGGATGGCGGCCTGCCAGACTGCGTTACCCGCGAGCTGGCGGTCGGAGAAGAGCTTGTTCAAGCGCACGAGTTCCTGGTCGACGATGCGGCCGGCGCCGATGTTTTCGTGGCCGACCTCGCTGTTGCCCATCACGCCATCGGGCAGACCGACATCGAGCCCGGAGGCCTTGATCAACGTGTGCGGGTATTTCGCGTGCAGCAGGTCGTCGCACGGCTTGCGGGCGAGGAAGACGGCGTTGGTCGGATTCTGCTTCGGGTCGGGGTTCTTGCCCCAACCATCACGGATCACCAACAGGACGGGCTTGCGCGGAGTGCTCATGGAAAGAAAAGGTGGTCACCTTCAGGGGCGTGTGGCGGTCAGTCAATGAGGGGATGAGGCGAGCGGAACGACGCTCCTCTCTGGAGAGAGAACGATGCAGTCAAAATGTAGGGCCGGCGCTCGCCGCCGGGCCGTTTCTCGAATGAAGGATAGAGGCCTGCCGACGAGCGGCAGCCCTACACTGATTGGCGAACGTTCAGCTCGACGAAATGCACTCGTGGCCGGTGAGGGCACCGGCCCTCCATGGATTGCGTTCCGAGAGGAGGAACAGACGGACATCCGAGCGACCCGCCTGCCGATGGAGGGCGGGTGCCCTCACCCGCCGAGGTCTTTTCGAACGGCTTGTGGCCGGTGGGGGCACCGGCCCTCCATCGAGAACGAGCGCCACGCTGCCGCAGGCATCGTGCTCGTTCTCTTTCGCCCAAACCTTGCACGTCACGTATTACGTTACGTGCAAGGTTTGGCATCCATGAGGACGGCGGGCGCGTAGTGATGCTCTCCCGCGGGCATTTGACTTCGGGAGCCTTTCTCTCGACGAATCATTCTTTCCATGCCGAAACGCGCCGTCCTCCTCGTCAACCTTGGCTCGCCCGACTCCACCGCCGTACCGGACGTGGCGCGTTATCTGCGGGAATTTCTCGGGGACGAACGCGTGATCGACCGGCCCGGCGAGCCGTTTCGCTCCATCCTCGTCAACCAGATCATTGTCCGCTTCCGCGCGGCCAAGTCGGCCCACGCTTACGAGCAGGTCTGGACGAAGGAAGGTTCCCCGCTCGTCGTGACCTCGAAGCGGGTGCAGGAACTCCTCGCCGCGAAGCTTGGAACGGCCACGCCGGTTTACCTCGCGATGCGTTATGGCAATCCGTCGATCGCCAGCGTCGTCGGGAAGATCGCCGCCGACGGGATCGATGAACTGCTGCTGTTTCCCCAATACCCGCACTACGCCATGTCGTCGTGGGAGACGGTCGTCGTGCGCGTGATGGAAGAGGTCGCCGCGCAGGCGCCCCGGATGAAGGTCACGACGATCCAGCCGTTCTACGGGGACGCGGACTACATCGAGGCGCTCTACACGGTTTCGGCGCCCTACTTCGCGCAGCCCCATGACCACCTGCTCTTCTCGTATCACGGCCTGCCGGCGCGACACATGCGGAAGGGTGACTCGTCGCGGGCCCACTGCCTGACCGTGCCGAACTGCTGCGAAACCTGCTCGCCGGCCCACGCCACGTGCTACCGGGCGCAGTGTTTTGCCACGACGAAGGCCTTGATGGCGCGGGCCGGGATCGCGGCCGACAAATATTCCGTCTCGTTCCAGTCGCGTCTCGCCGGCGAACCCTGGCTCGAGCCCTACACCGACTACGAACTCGAGCGGATGCCGAAGGTGGGCATCAAGAAGCTCCTCGTGATCTGCGCGGCATTCACGGCGGACTGCCTCGAGACGCTCGAGGAGATTCAGCAGGAAGGTCGCGACAGCTTCATCGAGGCCGGTGGTGAATCCTTTAGTCAGATACCCTGCCTGAACGACCATCCGGCCTTCATCGATTTTCTCGCCAAACGCACTGAACGCTGGCTGACTGCCGCGCGGGTGTGAACGATCCTGCGGCTACGACGAACGACGGCCACAACCCGGCGGACGCTGCAACGACGACGGGCGCCTGCGCCGTTGTCGTCCTGGACGGCACCGGCCGCGTCACCTCCGCGAATTCCACCGCACGCCGGCTTTGGCAGACCGGCGAGGGCGAACTCGTCGGGGAAGCCTTCGCGAGCCTCTTCGCCTTCGAAGTCGTTTCCAGCGACCCCGAATTTCTCGACGCCCAGTGGGAGGGTCTGCTCGCCACCGCCCTCGACCGTTGCGCCGTGCTGAGCGTGCAACCGCGCGAGGCCGCCCCGTTGGAGATGCGGCTGCGCATCGAGCAAATTCTCGGTCCCGCTCCGGGCTACATTGCCACCCTCCAGCCACCGTCCGTGGCCGCACCCGCGGGGCCCGCCGGCGCCGAGGGGGACGAAACCGCCACCGCCCTCCGGCTGCTCGCGGAGTCGGGACCAGCCGGATTCTTCGATCTCCAGTTGAAGACCGGACGGGTTTATTTCTCGCCCGCCTGGAAGAAGCTCCTGGGCTATGCGGCCGGCGAGCTGTCCGACACGCTCGATACGTGGCAGAAACTGATCCACCCGGACGACACCGGGGCGGCCCCGGATCAGGTCGGCCGCAAGGCCACCATCGGGGCGAGGTCCTTCAACGTTGAGTTCCGGATGAAGCACCAGCGCGGACACTGGGCCTGGGTCCAGTGCATCGGCGTCCAGCAGATCAGCGCAGCCGGCGAACTCGAGCGCGTCGTCGGGCTGCATCTCGACATCAGCGAGCGCAAGGAACTGGAGGAGGCCCTCGTCGCCAACGACACGCGCTTCCAGGATCTCACGCAGGGCGGCCCGCTCGGTGCGTTCGAACTCGATTTCGCCCACCAACAGTTCTGGTTCTCGCCGGCCTGGGAGGCGCTGCTGGGTTACGACGAAGGCGAACTGACGGGAGACGCCGCGTCGTTTGCGGCCGCACTGCCTCCGGAGGAAGCGGCCGCGGGCATCGAGGCCTGGCTGCTCGCCCGCGCGGCGGGCCCAGCCCTCGAGCCAGTCAAGTTGCGCGCCAAGGATGGCAAACCCGTCCCGGTGTTGATCGCGGTGCAAAGGACCGTCTCGCGCAAACGGGAACTCACGCGCGTCGTCGGCTTCGCCTGCGCCGTGCCCAGTGGCGCGCTCGCCGCGGAAGGCGCCCTGCCCGCCGAGCTCATCCAGGAGGCGTTTGGCCCGCTGGCCGAGGGAGTGGTCGTGGTGGATCCGCGGGGGAAGATTCTTTTCCTCAACGGCACGGCCGCCCGGCTCCTCCGCATCAAGCCGGAGGAATCATTGGGCAAGCCGGTCGGAGACTTCTTCCACCTCGTCAACCGCCAGAGCCAGCGCCCGAGCGACGATCCGATCGATCGCGCCCTGTCGGCCGACCAGCCGCTCCCACTGATCAGCGACGACGCGCTCAGCCGGTCGGAGTCGCCCGACGGCCCGCCGCCGACCCCGATCGTCTGGACCGCGCGCGCCGTCTTCGGCGCCGATGGCAAGGCCCGTGGCGTCATCCTGGTCTTCCGCGATCCGGAGGAGATGACCCTCACGCCGGAGGAACTGGTGAAGGCCAACCGGTTCGAGTCGCTCGGCCTGCTCGCCGGCGGCATCGCCCACGATTTCAACAATCTCCTCACGACGATTCTCGGGGCGGTCTCGCTCGCGAAGGACAACCGTGACTACACCTCGCTCGCCGACGCCGAGCAGGCGTGCATGACGGCGAAAGGGCTGACGAAGCAACTCCTCGCCTTCGCCAAGGGCGGCGCGGGCACCGAGACCGTCTGCAACGCGAAGGAAATTCTCTCCGACTCGATCAAGATCGCCGCGGCTGCCTCCACCGCCGAGGTCATCCTCGACGTGCCGGAGAACACGCCGCCGGTCCTCGTCGATCGCGCGCAGATCCTCCAGGTTTTCCAGAACCTGATCGTGAACGCACTGCAGGCGATGCCGCCGGCGCCGCACAAGCCGCGGCTGCAGATTCACGCCGGCAGCATCACGCTCGCGGACAACCAGGTGCCGTCGCTGGCCGCCGGCGAGTACGTCGAGTTCGAAGTCCGCGACAACGGCAGCGGCATCAAGCCGGAGCACGTCGCGAAGATTTTCGATCCGTTCTTCACCACGAAAAAGCACGGCACCGGTCTCGGCCTCGCCACCGTGCTCTCCATCGCGCGCAAGCATGGCGGGCAGCTCGCACTCGACACCCAGCTCGGCGTCGGCACCGCGTTCACCGTTTACCTGCCGAAGGCGGACAAGCCGGTGGAAATCCAGGCCCGGCGCGCCGCCTCACTGCGTTTCGGCACCGGACGTGTGTTGTTCATGGACGACGACCCGAAGATCTCGGCGTTGACCGCGACGATGCTGCAGAGCCTCGACTACAAGTTCGACCTCGCGAAGAACGGCGACGAGGCGATCACGCTCTACAAGCGATACCTGAACATCGGGCGGCCGTACGACGCCGTCATCATGGATCTCACCGTCGTCGGCGGGATGGGCGGCGAGGAATGTTTTCAGGAATTGAAGAAGCTGGATCCCGAAGTCCGCGCGATCGTCGCCAGCGGCTACGACAACGACGAGATGGCCCGGCAGTTTCTGGAGAAGGGCTTCTGCGGGTATCTGACGAAGCCCTACCGCGTGACGGATCTCGGCAAGGTGCTGAAGGCGGTCCTGGGCTGAGGTCGCGGGGGCGGGAACCGGGAACGAGGCGTCAGCAAGCCCGGTCAAGGGCCTCTCCCAGCGGGAAATTCCCGGAGGGAAGCCCTCACATCAGGCTCACCGGATCGACGTCGAGCACCTGCGTGATGTCATCCGCCCACTTGAACTCAGCCCGCAGCCGCGCCAGTTCGGGCACGACTTTCGTGACTGCGTTCGTGAAATACCAGAGCTGCCAGCGGTACTCGTCCTTGATCTTCTCGATCGGCGAGGGCGTGGGTCCGCGCAGCTCGACGCGATCTCCCAGCGTCTTCTCCACCAGCCGCGCCCACTGCTCGGCGTAGAACGCGAGCTTCTCGGGATTGGGCCCGCGGAAGAGATGATGGATCAGGTGCCGATACGGCGGATACTTGAAGTCGCGCCGGATTTTCAGCTCGGCCGCGGCGAAGCCCGCGAAATCCGCGTGTCGCGAGAACTGGATCGCCTCGGACTGCGGCGTGAAGGTCTGCACCACGACCTCGCCGGCCCGATCGCCCCGGCCCGCCCGGCCCGCGACCTGCACGAGCAGTTGGAACGTCCGCTCGTTGGCCCGAAAATCCGGCACGTGCATCGAGATGTCGGCGTCGATCAACCCGACGAGCGTGACATTGGGAAAATCCAGGCCCTTGCCGATCATCTGCGTCCCCACGAGCACATCGATTTTCCCCGCGCGAAACTGGCCGAGCACCTCGCGGAACCGGTTCTTCTTCGACATGGTGTCGGTGTCCATCCGCTCGATCCGGGCCCGCGGCAGCACGCGGCGCACGGCCTCCTCCACGCGCTGCGTGCCGAGTCCCCGCCAGCGGATGTCCGGCGCGGCGCACTTCGGACAGCGCACCGGAGCCGGCTTCTGTTCGCCGCACAGGTGGCAGCGCAGCGTTTCGTCCGCGCGGTGATAAGTCAGCGCGATGCTGCAATGCGGACACTCCTCCACGTGGCCGCACTTCGTGCACAACATGGCGGAGGAGTAGCCGCGCCGGTTGATGAAAAGGATGATCTGCTCCCGCTTCTCGAGCCGGTCCTGCATCGCGCGGACCAGCCGGCCCGAGAGCGCCGGCAGCGTCCGCTGCTTCAACGCCTCAATCCGGAGGTCGACGATGTCGATGAAGGGCAGCTTGCGGGCATCGATGCGCTCCGTGAGTTGCAACAGCCGGTACTTGCCCGCCTCGGCGTTGGCGAAGCTCTCGAGCGACGGCGTCGCGGAGCCGAGCAGGCAGAGGCCGCCGGTGAGCTTGGCGCGCATGACCGCCACGTCGCGGCCATGGTAGCGCGGCGTTTCATCCTGCTTGTACGCCGGCTCGTGTTCCTCATCGACGACGATGAGACGCAAGTCCTGCACCGGGGCAAAAATCGCCGAACGCGCGCCGACCACCACCCTCGCCTCGCCGGTCGCAAGCGCCCGCCAGCCGTCGGCGCGTTCGCCCTCGCTCAGATGACTGTGCCAGACGACGCAGCGATGCGTGCCTCCCGTGGTGGCGTGCACCATGGTCTCGAGTCGCGAGCGAAGCCGGGCGACGGTCTGGGGCGTCAGCGCCACCTCGGGGACCAGAAAAATCACGCCGCCGCCGGCTTTCAGCGCGAGATCGATGGCGCGCAGATAAACCTCCGTCTTGCCCGAGCCCGTGATGCCGTGGAGGAGCGTGACCTGGAATTTCGCGTCGGCGATCTGGGTCGCGAGCGCGTCGACGGCGGACTGCTGCTCGCCGTTGAGCTTGTGCGGTTGGGCCGCGACCAGTTCACCGGTGGAATGGTCGTCGTCGTAGGCCACGCGCTCGATCCGGAGACTCTCCTCGCGCAACACGCCGCGCTTGATCAGCGCCGTCGCCGCCGAGGAGGCCTGACCCAGCCGCGAGAGCACAAGGGCTTTCGGCTGCGGACGAAACTGCTGCTCGAGCAGCCGGTAGAGCTTCGCCTGCTGCGGGGCGCGGCGTTCGAGCGTCTGCAACTCCTCCGGCGTGAGCTTTCGGGCGATCGCGAGCAGCTTCTGGACCTTGAGTCCCGCGCCCCGGCGCACGGCGGCCGGGATCATCGTCTCGATCACACTATCGATGCCGCACGCGTAGTAACCGGCCATCCAGCGTGCGAGTCGCAGCAGGTCCGGAGTGAGCGCGGGAAACGGATAGACGACCTGCACGATCGACTTGAGACGATCGAGCGGGAAGTCCCGGGGTGCGCCGATCTCGCCCACAATCCCGAGCCGCAGCGCGTGTCCGATCGGCGCGCGCACCAGCGAACCGACCACGACCTCCGCGCGCATCCCCTCCGGCACGCGGTAGTGCAGCAGCTTGTCGAACCCGGCGAGGGGATGAATCCCAACGATCATCGCGCGCATCACGGCGTCCGCGCCAACCGGGGGCAAACGCTTTATCGCCGCGCCGCCGCCGACCGGCGCATGCCGGCTCAGCGGCCCCGAACGGACCTTGTCAGCTTAGGCCTGAATTCCGCCGCTAGCCTCGTAGCCCGCTGCGTGAGCAGCGGGACGGCTTTAGGCCACGCGATCGAGAAGTCCCTGTCCTCACGGACAGGGCCACGCCAATCCATTTAACTCCGAAATCCAGGTGAGGGATGACAAAGTGGATCGGCCCGGGCCGCAGGGGGGCGAGGACGACCCGGCGATGATCCGGTTGACACGTCTGCGGGCGAAGGAAAAATTTGCAGCGTGAGCATCCCCGCGGCCCGCGAGTCGTTTCGAAAATTCCTCGTTCAAAAGGGGCTTCGCGCGACGAATCAGCGGCTCGCGATCTTCGACGCTGCGTTTGCCCAGCCCGAACACTTCACGGCGGAGCAGCTCCTCGACTACGCCCGCGCCATCGACGACTCCGTCTCGCGTGCCACGGTGTACCGGACACTCCCGATCATGACGGAGAGTGCGCTGTTGCGCGAAGTCGACATCGGCTCCGGCGAAAAATTCTACCGGCCGAATCGCGAGGGCAGCGGCTCGCATGTCGCACAGGTGGTGTGCGTCGACTGTGATCGCATCTTCGAGATCAGCGCACCGTTCATGGAATGGTACGGCAGCACCGTTTCCTCGAAGTTGAACCTGACTCCGATTTCGCAGCGGCTGCAGGTCAGCGCCCATTGCAATGTCCTGCGTCAGACCGGGACCTGTCCGCGCCGCGGCTGAACCCATGGCGAAAGATCGGCATCACGATCCGGAGTTCGACATCCGGTTCTTCGAGTCAGTGCTGCGCCGGCGGCCGGCCTACGTCGAAGTCGTCGAGATTCTGGGCGGACTCTACACGCGGCAGGGTCGGATCGCCGACGGGCTGCGCATGGATCGACGGCTGGTCCGGCTCCAACCCGACAACGCCACGGCGCATTACAACCTCGCCTGCAGCCTGTCCCTGTCGAAGCGGAAGAACGACGCGCTGCACGCGCTGCGCCAGGCCATTCAACTGGGATATCGGGATTTCGACTGGATGCTGCAGGACCCGGATCTCGAACTGATCAAGGCGCACCCGGAATTCCAGCGACTGCTCGCGCAGTTGAAGCCGCAGAGCTGAGGTGCCGGGCCGAACGTCCTGGCCGGTGAGGGCACCGGCCCTCCATCCGGGACAGCTTCGGTCGAGCCGGATTTGAGCCTGAATCCAGGAAGCCAGGGACGGACCCAGCCTTACTTCCCACCTTCGATCGCGAAGCGCTTGGTAGCCCGCTGCGTGAGCAGCGGGACGACTTCAAGCGAAGCCATGAGAAGTCCCTGTCCTCACGGACAGGGCCACGACGAACCGCGGAATTCAGGTAAAATCCGACTACAGTGCCGGAGTGAGATCCGACGCCAACGCTCAGCGCAGGTCGAAGAGCAACTCGAGGACCGCGTTGAGATCCTTGCCGACGGTCCAGCTTCCGCGCCGCGAAACCGCGAGCGACTTGCTCCGCTGCCGGCGCTCCAGGGCGGCGTTGACCTCGACAATTCGCGGCTGATCGAGCGGGAGGCCCACCACTTCGGCAGCCGTGAGCGGCGTCCAGGAAAACGGCACGCCCGACCAGTTGAAACGAATCTCCCATCCGGGCACGAGGCCCATGGGCGGCGGCTTGGTCAGGAGCGAAGGATACCGGCGCACGAAATCCGGCATCCGCCGGGCCGCAATCCGCAGCCGCACGGCCGTCTCCATCCGGACAAAAAAGTCGCGGGGGGTGGGGACGCGACCGGCGCGCCACTCGTTGAAAAACGCCACGGGATCGACGCCGAGCAGATTCATGCCGTTCCAGGCGCCGTGCTCGTTGCGACTGCCGAATCGCTTCCGTTCGTACCAGTTTTGGAAGCGATCCGAGATCATCACGCCGATTTCGAAATGGAGGTGCGCGCGATCCTTCGGAATCGAATAGCCGCCCGAGCTGTGTCCCATCACGCCAAGCGTCTGGCCGCGCGAGACGCGGGCTCCCGCTCGAATCCCGGGCGCGACGCTCGCGAGGTGAGCGTAGAGCGTGTAAACCGCCGGCGTCTCGTCGGGGTGCTCGAGCACAACATAACGGCCGTAGCTGCTGTCGCCCGCGGACGGGTTCACGTAGCGCACGATCCCGGAAATCGCCGCGATGACTTCGTCCGTCGGTTCACCCCGTCGATCACGCGCCACCGCCTTGATGTCGATACCCTCGTGAAACTTCGCGCCCCCACTCCGCACGCCGCCAAATCCGCCCGACTCGGCGTCGCCGGATCCGGCGTGCTGCAGCCACTGTGAAATCGGCTGGTTGTCCACCCAACCGCGATTCGGGGTCGGCCAGGCCAGTTCGAGCCGGTCCGCGGCCGCGGCCAGCGAGACCAGCGCAAGAAACAGGATCGCGACCAGCCGACGTCTCATGGTGCCAGCTTCTCCACGCGCACGCTCCATTCCCCTCCGCTCCCAACCGCATGCTGCCTCGAAAAGTTGCCCTGGTTCAGGGCGAGGGCCACGTTCATCAGACTGTTGAGGTAGAGCAGCGGTGCCCCCGCGGGGACGTCGCCAAACGTTCGCACATAAGGCATCGAACCGGTGAACACGACCTGGCCACCCCGGGCGATCGAGACACGGAAGCGATCCCCAAACTTCGGCGTGAGCCGGGCAAAAATCGCCTCGTCCAGATTGGTCCAGACATTGCCGTATTGAAAATCCAGGAACGGGATCGTCCCCAGCAGCGCCCCACCCTCGAGGTGCGGTCTTTCATAGGACAACATCACCACCCCGGCCGGACGCACCGGACCGACTTCGTCGAAACCGATCACGCCCGCCGCGAGCCGCGCTCCGACGTAGGCGTAGACATCGCGACCATGAAACGTATACGAACGATCCGAACCCGGCCGCCGGTGGCGCGTTTCATCGATCTCGCGCACCGCCGCGATCCCGAGCTGCTCGGCGACGAGCGTGAGGGTGCCGTTGTCGGGCGTGACGAAGAAGTGTCCGGACTTCGTTTGGAGCACGATCGACTTTCGCTCGGTGCCGACGCCCGGGTCGATCACGGAGACAAAGACCGTTCCCGCGGGCCAGAACGGCGCCGCCTGGCTCAGGCGATACGCCGCCTCCCAGATGTCGAACGGCGTGTTTTCGTGGGACAGATCGTGCACCGCGAGCTTCGGGCTCACGCCCACGGCAATCCCGCGCATCGCCGCCACCGCGCCGTCCTTCAGGCCAAAGTCGGTCTGCAACACCAGCGCCTGCTCCGCGGCGCCCGCGAGGGACAGCACACTGAGCCCGAGCAGCACGGTCACGGCGTTCCGCGCGCGCCTCCAGCTGCCTGCCAGCATCAAACTCATGGGGTCGCGGCGAGCGGAGTGAAAGCCTCCATGATTTCCGCGCCGACGGAATCCGCCAGCAACCGGCCCCGCCTGGTCAACCGCACCACCTCGCCCGTGCGCTCGAGCAATTCCGAGTCCACCAGGGCGGCGAGCGTTTCCTCGATTGCGGTCCACGGGGCGCCGGGCGCCCGACTCCGCCAGCGGGAGAGGTCCACGCCGTCATTCATCCGCAGCCCGAAGATCAATGCATCCTCCGCCAGGAGCGCCGGCGTGACCGGCACCGCGTCGGTCGTGACGCGACGACCCGCAGCGATGTCCGTCAGCCAGACTTCCAAATCGGAAACATTGGCGCCGCGCAGGCCCGCATGTTGCGAGGCTGCCGACGGCCCGAGCCCGATCCACTCGTGCATCCGCCAGGTGTTGAGATTGTGCCGGCATGCGTGCCCCGGCCGCGCGAAGTTGGAAACCTCATACTGCGCGTAGCCGGCCGCGGCCAGTTGCGTCCACGTGGCCTCGTAAAGATCCGCCTCCCGCTCGGGATCCAGTTTCACGCGCCCTTGGGACAACTTGAGCCAGAGTTTCGTGTCCTCCTCGAAGGTCAGGCAATAGGTCGACAGGTGATCCGGGGCGAGGGCGACCGCGGTGCGCACATCCTCGGCCCACTCCTCCGCGCTCTGGCCGGGGAGCGCGAACATGAGATCGAGGTTCACGCTGGGAAAGTTCGCCGCCCGGATCCGTTCATAGGCCCGCAGCACCTGCTCGCGGGTGTGGCTGCGGCCCAACGCGTCCAACAACTCCGGCTGGAAACTCTGCGCGCCGAGCGAGACCCGCGTCACGCCGGCCTCGCGGAGTGCGGCCAGACGTTCCGCGGTGACGGAGGCGGGCGCCAGCTCGACGGTCCATTCCGCCGGTGCACCGTGGGCGCGCGCGTGAACGACTTCGGCCAGGCGGGCGAGATCGCGCGGCGCAAGCAGACCGGGCGTGCCGCCGCCCCAGAAAACCGTCGTGACCGGACGAGGCCAGGAAACCAGTTTCGCCTCATCCTCGATCCCCTGAAGGAACCGACGCACCAAGTCGGCGGTCGGCTGGGTTTGGTAAAAGGCGCAAAAGTCGCAAGTGCTGGCACAGAACGGCACATGCACATAGAGCCCCAGCGGCTCCGCCGGACCACCTTTGGCTTGCTCTGTGGAGGGTCCGCTCATTACTAGCCCTTTCGAATTCGCCGGGTTCTCAAACTAGGATCAAATGCACACCAACCGAATTTCTCCCGCGAGAAAAATCATCCTCTGGCTCGCCGCCGCCCTCACGCTGACGCTGTTCGCGGGCTGTGATGCGGTTACGCTGACGAACCTGACGCCACCGAGCACGCCGGAGAATCCTTCCCAAATCTACACATTCAGCCTCCGGCTTGCCACCCGCACGAACACCATCCCCCGGGCCAGCATCGCTCCGCACATCATCATCGACGGCCAGAGCCACGAGATGAAGAAGAGCACGATTGGCGAAGGCATCTACGATTTCGAATACCAGATCGCCGCGGGCCGCGAAGAGGTCGCCTACTACTACCTCGTCAATTACTCGGTCGAAGGAAACAGCGTCCAGACCCCGGGCGAAGTTTACACCGAGGTGACCCGACTCAAGATCGTCAGCCGCTACGTCCTCTCGCTCGAGGTCAACCGCGGCCCGGTCGGCGCCCGCATCAGCATTCTCGGCCGCGGCTTCACCCCGCAGGACGTCGTCGTGTTCGACGGCACGCCGGCGCGCACCGTGATGGAGTCACCCAACGCCATCAGCTTTTACGTTCCCGCGCTCGCCCAGGGACGCAATTACCGCGTCGTCCTGCAGAGCCCCGCCGGCAACTCGCCGGTCGGCACGTTCCGGATCGATACAAGCAACGTGAACGTCAGTCCGAGTTCGCTCAACCTGTCCTCCGGCTCGCGCCAGGCCCTCACCTTCACGATTCCGAATCCCGCGCCCCCCGGCGGCACGCTCCTCGATGTCGCCACCGACGTCCCCGAAAGCGTGATCATGCCCGAGGTGATCATTCCGCAGGGCCAGAACAGCGTCACGGTCACCGTCGAAGGCGGCAAGGCCGGCACCGGCAACCTCTTCCTCCGCGGCTTCGGCTCCGGCGAAGTCACGGTTCCGGTCACGGTCACGGGCCGCTGAGTTGGGAATGCGCTTTCGCGCATTCCCTATTTTTGGGTCCAGGCCGGCGTGATGCCGTGCCGGGCGAAGATTCCGGCGCCCTCGAAGCGGGCGCGCGGTCCGAGCTCGGTCTCGATGCGCAGGACCTCGTTCCACTTGGCCATGCGTTCGCCGCGGCTGAATGAGCCGACCTTGAGCTGGCCGCCGTTCGCCGCAACGGCGAGGTGCGCGATGAACGAGTCCTCGGTTTCACCCGAGCGCGCCGATACGACAGGCAGCCAACCCGCCGCCTGCGTTGCCCGGATCGCCTGCCAGGTTTCGGTGACTGTCCCGATTTGATTCAGTTTGATGAGCACGGCGTTGGCGGTCCGCGCCTCGATGCCCAGGGCGATTCGCTTCAGATCGGTCGTGAAGAGATCGTCGCCCACGAGCTGGCAACGTCCACCGATCGCCGCCCGCACGCGCTGCCAGCCCTCCCAGTCATCCTCGGCCATCGGATCCTCGATCGAGATGATGGGATATTTCTCCACCCAACCGATCATCAGGTCGGCGAACTCGGCGGACGTGAACCGCCGGCGCTCCAAGCCCAGCTCGTAGGCGCCGCCGCGGAAGAGATCCGTCGCGGCAATATCGAGCGCGATCGCCACCTCGCGGCCCGGCACATAGCCCGCGAGTTCGATCGCCTCGAGGAGCGTGGCGAACACCGCCTCGTTCGTGTCAAAGACGGGCCAGTAGCCGCCCTCGTCCGCCACCCCGGCGAGCCGCTTCTGATCCTGCAGGAGCCGGCCGGCGGCATGATAAACCGCATGCGTCATCTCCAGCGTCTCGGCGTACGACTTCGCCCCGGTGGCGATGATCATGAAGTCCTGCACATCGATCCGACCGGCGGCGTGCTTGCCGCCGCCGAAGATTTGAATCTGCGGCAACGGGAGCAAATTTCCGGTGCCGTCGCCGAGGGACGCGTACAGCGGCAGGTGTCGCGCCGCGGCCGCGGCCTGCGCCACCGCCATCGAGACCGCGAGGATCGCGTTCGCCCCGAGCCGGGACTTGTCCGGCGTGCCGTCGAGCGCGATGAGGGCCGCATCGAGGCCCGCCTGATCAAAGACCTCACGGCCAATGACGGCCCCGGCAATTTCGCCGCGCACATTCGCCACCGCCCGCAGCACGGAACGTCCGCGCCAGCGCCGCGCGTCACCGTCACGGAGTTCCTTCGCCTCATGGCTCCCGGTCGAGGCTCCGGCCGGCACCAAGCCGCGCCCACGGCTGCCGTCATCCAAGGTGACGACGGCCTCGACGGTCGGCTGTCCGCGGGAATCATAGATCTGCAGGGCGTCGACGGCGGCGATGCGGCTCATAAGGGGAGCGAGTCTTTCCACGCGGCAGTGACCGCGGCGAGCGATTCCGGCTGGCGCGGCAACTGGGCCGTCACGAAATCCGTGACGCGGCCCTGCTGGGGCGGGGACAAATACTCGACCGGCGACTTTCCGTGCACGCGGGCGAGCATGAGCATCAACAACAGGCGGACCGTGCGCGCCTCGAGATCGCCGGCCGCAACGGATCCCAACGCGTCCCGATAGCTGGCCCAAAAAGCGGGGACGAGCGCGAGGAAGTTCTCCGCCTTCGGCCCGGCAACCAGCGCCTTGAGGTGCAGATGCGTGAGCAGGAACGCCAAGTCGAAAGTCGGATCGCCGAACCATGCCACCTCCGCATCCAACACCACCAGCCGCGTCGGACTGACGAGCAGATTCTTGGGACTGAAGTCACCGTGGACCAGCGCGCACTCCGTGGACGCAAGTCGTGTCGCTTCCGCTTCGAGCCAGGGACGCAGGACCGGCTGCCGGAGGGCCGTCGTGACGAGGTAGGGTTCGATTCGCAGATCGTAGAAACTCTTCCCGGTGCGAAATTCCGCGCGGGCGCGGGCCTCGTTCCACGATGCCCGATGCACCTGCCCGAGAACACTCCCGGCGGCCCGGGCGGTCGGAAGGTCGGCCCGTCCGGCCAGCAGCTCGTCCTTCCAGTTCACGAGATCCCCGCCGAGAAATTCCATCGCAAACCAGTCGGGACCGCGGTGCAGAATTTTTGGCACCACGCCAGGGACCAATGGGGCGACGTAATCAAACCACGCCTGCTCCGCCCGATTCCGCGCGGTGTCGGCAAACCACGGATCCTTGACCTTCAATCGCGCGAGCGCCCGCTTGACGACGAACTTTCTCCCTGCCGCCGTCGTGACCAGCACGATGTCGCTCGAAACTCCACCGCGCAGAGGCCGGCAATCCGCGACCTCGCCCGCCGCGAGCAGGCCGGCGGTGCGCAACGTGGCCAGCAAAGCCGGTTCCGAGTTCTGAGCTGCAGGCGAGGTTTCCAAGACTTAAACGGCGAAGGTATTCTTGTAGCCCGCTGCGTGAGCGGCGGGACAAATTATTGCGGACCAGGAAACTGGTCCCTGCCCTCACGGGCAGGGCTACTTCGAACGGAGTCAACGCCGATATCCAGGTCGGACTTGAGTGACCGCCGGTCGTCTCCGTTAACTCGCCGGGGACGGCCGCGTTGGCAATTGTCCCGTACTCTGCGCGTGCGCTGCGGGCAACCGTCACCTACGGTTTCGCACCCGGATGAATTCCCGTCTCACCGCTTCCCGATTGCTTTGGCTGCTCGTGCTGGCGTTCGGCCGGGCCACGGCGGCTGACGATCTCGACACGCCCGCGGTCGCGGACGTGCGGCCGGTGGAGTCGTGGCTGGAGGCGCAGGTGGAACTGCATCGTCGGGGGTTTTCCTGCGGCAGCATCGATGGCGTCTTTGGGCCGCAAACTCAGGCCGCATTGCGCGCCTTCCAGCGACGTGAAGGCCTGATTGATACCGGGACGCTCGATGATGCGACGCGCGAACAGCTGATCCTCACCGCCCCGGCGCTCACGGAACACACGTTCGGCGTCGAGGAACTCGGCGCGCTCCAGCCGGTGCCTCCCACGTGGCTGGAGAAGTCCGGGCAGGAAGGTCTCCCGCATGCGACTCCACTCGAGCACGCGGCGGAATTGCACCGCGCCACCCCGAATTTCCTGCGACGGCTGAATCCGGATTTCGACTGGGACGGCGTGCTGCCCGGGATGACCGTCTCGGTGCCTGCGATTGAGGGCACAACGGTGAGAGGCACCGCAGCGAGCATCGCGATCCGGATCGAGGCGCATGAACTCGAAGT
>CANJCM010000093.1 GCA_947472765.1 Opitutia bacterium | reverse complement strand
TCGACCAGCGCGTAACCGGGACTCGAGGCCGTCGGGCTCCACGCGAGATGGTGGGCCTCGTCGACGACGACAATGTCCCAGCCCGCGGCCACCGCCTGCTCGCGGCGCACCGGGTTGTCGGCGAGGAAGGCAACACTCGCGAGCGCGAGCTGGGTCGCGAGAAACGGGTTCTGTCCGGGATCGCTTTCCTCGACCGCGAGGCACCGCGCTTCGTCGTAGATGCTGAACCAGAGGTTGAAGCGGCGCAGCAGCTCGACGAACCACTGGTGCGTCAGCGACTCCGGCACGAGGATGAGCACGCGGCTGGCCTGGCCGACCGCGAGCAGCCGCTGCAGGATGAGACACGCCTCGATCGTCTTCCCGAGTCCCACTTCATCAGCGAGGAGCACGCGCGGGATCCGGCGTCCGGCCATCTCACGCAGGATGTAGAATTGATGCGGGATCAGTTCGACGCGTCCGCCGAGAAACCCGCGGACCTCCGACTGGCGGAACTTGGCCTGGGCCTCGAGTGCGCGGCGGCGCAGGTCGAAGACTTCGCCCGGATCGACCTGACCGGCCATCAGCCGCTCCTGCGGCAGGCTGACGCTGGTGACATCGGAGATCGCATCCTCGCGGACCTTCCGCCCGCCGCCCGTGTAAACGATCACACCGTCGTCCTCGGTGGCGGTCTCGATCACGAAGGTGACGCCGTCGCGCATCTTGACGGATTCCCCCGGCTGGAACTGCACGCGCTTCAGCACGGCGGTGCCGAGGGCGTAGAGGCGTTTCTCCTTGGTGGCGGGAAACTCCACGGCGATCCGCCGCGCCCCGGGATCGACGGTTACGACCAGCCCGAGACCCAGTTCGGGTTCCCGTTCGCTCATGCATCGCTGGCCGACAACACTCGGAGACATGACACCATCAGGCCCGAGGCCGAGGTGAATTCAAAGGGGAAAGACAGGAGAGGTTTTGGACAGGATGACAGGATGGGCAGGATTCGACGGTTTCGTTCCTGTAGGGCCGGCGCTTGCCGCCGGGCCCAATCGAAAATCGAAAATCGAGAATCGAAAATCGAAAATGCCACGAGTAGGCCCATTCGCTCGCGTGTTCTTTATAGCAACTTCGCCGTCCGCCTGTGTAAGCACTTCGCCGCCATGAACACCCTTCGCTTCGCCCTCCTCATTTCCGCGCTGGCTCTCGCCTCCAACGCGTTCGCCGCCCCTTCGATCACCACCACCAGTTACGGCATCACCAAGGAAGTCTCGTATACCCAGGACTCTTCTTCCGATCCGGCTTTGACGGCGAACCCGTATCGCCTGACCGCCTTTCTCAACAGCGACTCGTCGAGTCCGATGTATAGTTTCACGCCTCCCGGCCAGAGCACGCAGTCCTTCGGCAGCGGCGGCTACAGCAGCACGCGTTACTCGAATCTGACGGACTTCAACACCGCCTATCCGAACGGCACCTACACGATGTCCGATGGCCAGCATACGCCGTCGCTGAACCCCCTGCTCGGCGATGCTTATCCGGCCGTCGGCAAAATCCTCGGCGGCTCCTGGTCGGGTGGGGCGCTGCTCGTCAACGCGACCCAGAATTACACCCTGAATTTTTCGGGCATCCCTTTTCCCACGGCCGACGACAGCGTCGGGCTCGTGTTTGAGAACAGCATTTCGCACGCGACGCAGTCCTATTTTCCCGCCAGTAACGCGTCCTCGTTTCTGATCACCGGCGGCACGCTCGTGGACGGGGAAACCTACAACGTCACCGTGCGCCTGAATCATAATTTCATCAATTATGGCGTGGCCCTGATGGGCACGACCGGCAGCGCGAGCTATACCACGCTGAACACGTTTCAGATCACCGCGATTCCGGAGCCGTCGACCTACGCCGCGATCCTCGGCGCGTCGGCCCTGGTCGGTGTGATGATCCAGCGCCGGCGTCGCGCGTTGGCGGCCTGAGCAAGCATTTGTCCAGCGAGACAATCGTTCGCGCCGTGAAATAGTCCCCTCGGCGGTCACTCTGAGCGCAGCGAAGAATTCATGGCTACGGCACACCGAAGCGTGGATGCGCAACTCGTCGCTTCGCTTGGTGGCTTCGGGGCGCTCAGAACGACCGGGGATTGGCAAGGTGGAGGGCCGGCGTTAGTCGCCGGACCCAATCGAAAATCGAGAATCCAAAATCGAAAATGCCGCGGGCGAATCATTGGGATGACCCTTTGAAAGCCGGTTGTGACAGCCCGCGGCCCCGGCTCGCCAACCGGGCCGCGCCGGCTTCAATCGGCGCATGAATCTGCCCACGAAAGCCGAGGCTCAGGCCCTCCTGGAAAAGCATGTGCAGGATCCTTATCAACGGCTGCACGCGCTGATGGTGGCGACTGCGATGGAGGGTTACGCGGCCCTGCTCCAGCAGGATCCTCAGCTCTGGTACCTTGCCGGCTACCTCCACGACATCGATTTCGAGCAGCATCCCGACACCCACCCGCGGGAGTCGCTGCGCTGGTTCCAGGAGTGGGGCTACCCCGAGGACTTCGTCCACGCCGTCGAGGCCCACGCGTACGGCTATCACGGCTACACCACGCTGCCGCGGACGAAGCTGGCGGCGGCGTTGCTCGCCTGTGACGAGATCTGCGGAATCTTCTACGCGTATCGGAAGCTGAATCCCGTCCGCTACGGCGAGATGAAGGCCAGCTCGATCAAGAAGAAGATCAAGGAGCCCGCCTTCGCCGCCAAGGTGGACCGCAACACGATCTACGTCGGCTGCGAACACCTCGGCGTGACGCTCGACCAGCACGTCGACAACCTGATCAAGTTCCTCGCGCCGCTGGCGTGATGGGTAACGCAGCGGCGCTACCTCGAGCCCCGACCGGGCAACGTTCAACGCCCAACATTCAACGCTGAACGCTCAACCTTGAGGGGGCCGTTCATTGAGCGTTCCGCGTTCAGCGTTCAGAGTTGAGCGTTGGCGGAGCCCGACCCGGCGCGAACGACGAGCCGGCCATCGATGGCTTCCTTGGTTTGTCATTCTGAGCGCAGCGAAGAATCCATCCGTGTCCTGGCATGCAGCCATGGATTCTTCGCTGCGCTCAGAATGACAGACTGGACAAGATCCCCTCTCGAGCCGGAACGACACCGATCTGTGGATGTTCCGTCACACGTTAGGCAGCCTTGGACGGTGGGGGCACCGTCCCTCCATGGATTGCTCTTTGAGCGGAGAGCCAACGGAAGTCTGAACGATCCGCCTGCCATGGAGGGCGGGTGCCCACACCCGCCGATTTCGTTCCACGGCATCGTTCCGGCTCCAAAGGGGACCTTCGTGCCATCTGACCTTAGGAGGAGCTACTCCGAAAAATCCCCTCTTCGATAATGGTGCCCGCAGGGCGGGGTGTGTGGCCCGACCAATCGAAAATCGAGAATCCAAAATCCAAAATCCAAAATCCCAAAATAGCCGCGCCTCAGAGCGCGGCTATTTTGTCACCTTCGTATAGTTGTCCCCGAAGTAAACGAGGGTCAGCGGATCGCGGACCGTGATCAGCGCCTGGCGATTCGTGAGCAGGGCTTCTCCGCCGGCAGTCGTCACGACCTGCGAGGTCATTTCCTGGCGATCGGCCGGGCCTCCCGACCGCCCCAGCTTGATCCACGTGATACCGCCTTCGCGGCCGATCTGGAGCTGGCGGTCTCCCGCCTTGGTCCCGGTCTGATAGGTGCCGGCGATCCGGGCGCGGAAACGATCCGACGGCTCCGGTTCCACCATGCGGTACTCGGGCAGAAAGGTCTTCGGCGGCTTCCGATCCTGAAGAAAGGTGAAGGTATTCAGCCCGACAATCATCGCCCCGAGCCCGACGCCGATCAGCACGCGCTTGGTGCGGCTGCTGCCGGGCGCGGAACTGGCGGATGACGGAGCATCCGGCAGGTCGGCTCCCGGCTCGAACTCCTCGCCGCAAATCGCCGCGAGGATCTCGTCCACGCTGGGGTTCGCTATCGGCGAAAGCTTCACGGTCCAGCTCACAAGCTGGAGCCGGCCTTCCTTCAAATTGACGATGAACTGGCCCGCTCCGGCGGTGACGCGAATCGAGGGCGCGAGCGGATAGGTCACGGTCGGCGCGAGCGCCGCCGCGGCGGCGAGCAGCTTGCGGAGATCTTTCCGCGAGACGCCGGGACGCTGGATCTGCGGGAGATCCGCGGCGGCCTTCTTCAGGTCCGCCGACAGTTGGGTCAGCGTGAGGTCAAACACCGGTTCGCTGCTCATTGCTGGAGGATATAGAGCGCGTCGTAGCTCACGCCGGTGCGGAAAAGGCCGGTGGAAAGATTGCCGTCATCGAGCACGTGATCGATTTCGGCCAGCGACTCCGGGTCGACGGTGAGCGGCGCGTCGCTCGTCGAGCTAATCGAAATCGCCGCGCGATAACGAATGCCGCCGTGCATCTGATCCTTCTCCCAGTTGTAGTGCCCACCGAGCGGAGTGATGCGCAGCCAGCTCGTCGGACCGAGGCGGCCGGCCATTTCCGCGGGCATTTCGCCGGCATCGACTTCCTCCGGCCAGGTGCCGTGTTCCTGGGCGTAGGTCTCGAAGGCGGCACCGAGCGTGTGCAGATCCGCCACGATGATGCTCGCGCGCGAACGCCGTTCGGCCTCGCGCACCTTGGGGACGCCGGCCGTCACCACGATGCTCCCGATCGCCATGCTGACCAGCACCTGCATTAGGGTAAAACCCCCGCAGCGGCGGGAGGACAGCGTGTTTATACAAGTCATGGGTTCGGTGTAGCGGGGAAATTCAGCGCGAGGGAAAAATGGCTGCGCGCTTCCATCAATGCCGCAGTCCCGGGTTGCGAAAACTCCCCAATTCTCTCCCCGTGCGGAGTGAAACGTGAATCGCCCTCTGCAACCCCGAACCGCGGCCCGCTTTCCCGGCCGGCTATCGCCCCGGCGCCCGGGCCCGCGCCCGCCCGTTCCCTGCGAGCGGTGCGATCCTCCCCCTGGGTGCTCGCCGGCGATTCCGTGATCCATGGACGGGGCTTGTATGCGCGGTGCGAGATTCCGGACGGCACCAAGGTCATCGAGTACGTCGGCGAGAAGATCACGAAGGCCGAAGCCTTGCGGCGCGAAGAGCGGCGGCGCGCGGCCCAGAAGCGCGGCGACGATGCCGGCGTGTGGATCTTCGAGCTGAATGCCCGGCACGACGTCGACGGCCGCTCGTCGCGCAACACGGCCCGGCTGATGAATCATTCCTGCCAGCCCAATTGTCGGGCGGAGATTATTCGCGGTCGCATCTGGCTGGTGGCGAAGCGCGACATCGCGGCCGGCGAGGAACTGAGTTTCGATTACGGCTACGCCTTGGAGCACTGGGAGCTGCACCCGTGCCGCTGCGGCTCGGCGCGCTGTGCCGGCTACATCGTCGGCGCCGCCCAGCGTTGGCGCCTCCGCCGCAAGCTCCGCGGCCAACGCCGGACTCAATCGAAAATCGAGAATCCAAAATCGAAAATTCGGTGAGCATGAATACAGGAAGTCAGGAACCGGACCCAAACCGACCTTTGAACAGGAAGGCCGGGGAGAGCGGGGAGAGCTCCAATCCACACTTCCCGACCTTCCCGATCTCCCTGTTCAAAGCCCTCAACCCCGCGCGGCAGATAATCCGATTTGTGTAATCAGTGAAATCTGTGGCCAACCCAATCCTTTGACCACGGATTGCACAGAAAACACGGAACCAATCCGCGGGATTGGACCAGCGCGCTCGGGGAGATCGAAGCGGATCGACTCCGCGTCCTCCGTGACCTCCGTGTTCAAAAATCCGAGCTCGAGGTTTGAACCATGCCCGTTGCCCGGCTCTCGGGATTTTGGATTTTGGATTCTCGATTTTCGATTTTCCGCCCCGCGCGCCCCATCTGTGTCCATCTGTGGTTCAACACCGAAGGCCCGCGCAGCTTGCCAGTCCGCGTCAGGTTGCTCCACTCGTCGCCGCTTCCCCATGGGCGGCGCTGAAGGGGTCATGCCGGGAATCGGGACAAAATTGGCTGACGGGCGCTGAAGCGGGAATTGGCCCGAGGCGGATCAAAGCTGAAATGCCGGTCAACGCCGCTTCGCTCGGCCCACTGATACGACTCCCGTTCCCTCTGTGATCCGGCGTTTGTCCTGAATCCCGGCATGACCCCTTTTCCCTTTGTCGTCGGTCCAGTTTCAAATTACCGATTTTCGATGCTCAATTTTCAATCTGCCGCGAGCGGGCGCACCAGGGCGCAAAACTGCGGGTAAGGGGCGCGGACTCCGATTGAAAATTGGAAACTGAGAATCTGTAATCGCAAATCGGGACGGGCCGCGAGGAACGACCGTGCATTAGCAAGTAGCGGCCCGACCCTTTAACCCGGCCTAGCCATTTCTCTTCCCCCTCCACCCCATGAAGATCCTGCTGCTCCTCTGTCTCGTCGCGTCGGGCTCGTTGCTGTCCGCCCAGGATGCCGTGCGTCCCGGACGCTTCATTGTCGGCCATCCGACGCTGCTCAATCTCGGCTTTCAATGGTTCATCGAGGGTGACCACGACCGCGACGCGGCGGTGTCGGTGCGGTACCGGGCGCAAGGCGCGTCCACCTGGCAGGAGGCGCTGCCGCTGCTGCGGATCGGAGGCGAGAGGGTCTATCGCGTCCGCGTGAATGAGCTGCAACCCGGCGATTACTTCCGCTTCGACTACCTCGTTCCCCACGGATTCGCCGGCAGCATCCTCAACCTTGAACCCGGGACGGAGTACGAGTGTGAGTTCACGCTGACGGACCCGGACGGCGTCGATGGGTCCGCGGTCCACGTGGTGAAAGTCCGGACCCGGACAGAGCCGCAGCCGGCCCGTGGCGGCCGGGTGCTGCACGTCTATCCGCCCGGGTATCAAGGACCGAGGCTTGAGCCTTCGTTCAACGGCATCATGAATGCCTACTATGGCGCTGGCCTGGGTGACTGGAGTGTGGTGTGGCCGCGGCGCGCGCAGCCGGGGGATACGCTGCTGCTCCACGCGGGCCTGTACCGGGTCGACCGGTCGAACTACGTCGACCCGATGATGGCGCCGTTCGACGGCACCCTCACGCTGAAGCTCAAGGGCACGCCCGAGCAGCCGATCACGCTGAAGGCGGCGGGCGATGGGGAGGTGATCATCGACGGCGGAGGAGGCCACACGCTTTTCGACGTGATGGGGACGGCCCATCACATTTTCGAAGGCATCACGTTCCGCGACGCTGACGTGGTCTTCCAAGCGGGGCGTAAGGAGCTGGCCGGGGCGGTTGCGCTGACGGTCAGGAACTGTCGTTTCGAGAACATTGGCGTCGGCGTCTGGACTGAGTACGCGGGCTCACGGGATTTCTACATCGCAGACAACCTGTTTCTGGGCCGCGGTGACCAGATGCGGCTCGTCGGTGTCGGGACGGTTTCCGTGCCCTATGGGCCGGCCCCGCTGAAGAGTTACTTCGCCGTGAAGGTGTACGGGCCGGGACACGTGATCTGCCACAACGCGATCGCGTACTTTCACGACGGCGTGTGCATTTCAACGTATGGGACGCCGGAGCCGGATCCCGAGTGGCAGGCGTCCTCGATCGACATCCACAACAACGATTTTCACCTGCTCAACGACGACTTCGTGGAGGCCGACGGCGGGGTGCACAACATCCGCATTTTCAACAACCGCGGCGTCAACGCCTCGGATGGCGGTTTCAGCGCGCAGCCGGTCTTCGGAGGGCCGGCCTATTTTTACCGCAATCTGCTCTATCACCAGCCGACCGGATTCACCCTCAAGTTCACCGCCCGGCCCGCTGGGCTGTTCGTCTTCCACAACACGATCATCGGCGAGCTCATCATGCGCGATCCCTCATCGAACGTCCACTATCGCAACAATCTGTTCATCGGCCGTGACACCCCTGGCCGCGGCGTGATGGGATGGGCGCAGGGAACTGCGCAGCACAGCTCCGACTACAACGGATTCCGGCCCAATCGCGGGGTAGATCGGCAGTACGCGTGGCTGGTCGAGCCGGCCGGGAACTCCAACTATGAGCCCCGACCCGGGGACTGGACGTATTTTCGGACGCTCGCGGAGTTCCGGGCGGCCACCGGACAGGAGAGGCATGGCATCGAAGTGGACCTCGATATCTTCGAGTCCATGCGCCCGTCCGATCCGGCCAGGCGCAATGCCGTCTACCATGCGATGGACCTCAACTTCCGGCTCAATCCACGCGGCGCCGCCGTGGACGCCGGAACGCCTCTTCCCACGATTAACGATGGCTACGCCGGGAAGGCTCCCGATCTCGGAGCCCTTGAAGCGGGCCAGCCGGAACCCCGCTACGGTCCGCGGTGGCTGACGTGGATTCCCTTTTACCGCTAGGCTCAAGCCGATCTGCTTCGTGTTCGACTTCGCGCCGACGCGCGCGCTGCGGCGAAAAAACCGGGGCCAGGGGGGCGCGGACACCGATTGAAAATTTGAAATTGAGAATCTGTAATCGCAAATCGGGACGGTCGTTAGGAAGACGGTCGTAAGGGGGCGGGCCGTTACCTGTTAGCAGTGGGCCGGCTGCCTCTGAGTCCTCCGCGTCCTCTGTGTTCAGAACCGATTGGGTTTGGTCCGGACCAATCGCGCAGCCCTTGGCTTTCCGACCCGCCTTTCGCCGGTCGGAGACGCGGCGCTATTTGGAGGCTTCGAGTTGAGAGCTGAGGGTTGAGAGTTGAGAGTGCGGAAGGGCGTCGAAGGCGCAGGGCGCATCTTCTTTTAGCATTCGAGGACGGTCTTCCGACCTCGGCTCGCCTCGGATTGGCTCCGTGTTCAAACGGATTGGGGATTGGTTGGCGGCCCGGCATGTCCCCTTTTTCAAACCCAAGTCACCGCAGCACCACGTCACGCACCTTGGTCCAGCGGGCTTTGCCGGCCGGGCCCTCGATGTAGAGGTTCACAATGTATTCGCCGGCCTTTTCATACTGGTGGATCGGATGCTGGTCGGTGGATTCCTTGCCGTCGCCGAAATCCCAGCGCCAGGAGGTGATCTGGCCGATTGACTCGTCGTGAAACGCTACCATCCGCCGATCCATGTCGAGCACATGGAACGACCAGCGGGCGTCGATGGGCTTCTGGAAGCGGGCCTCCAGCGGCATCAGGCGAAAGGCGACGAGGTCGTCCGCGTTTCCGGCCATGCTCGCCTTGTGGGAGAGATTCCAGAATCCCTCGAGGTCGTTCTTCCCGGGGTCGTCGTAATCAAGCACCGCCCAGGACAGGCCAATGACCTTGTTTTCCGTCAGCTTCGAGATGATGGCGCGCCCCGGCCCGTCGTAGGGCGCGTAGTCGAAGGGGGTGATCCAGAATTCGAGCACGAGCGGCCCGGAACCGCCCGGCTTGAAATCATAGCGATAGGCGGCGTTGGCCCAGGGCAGTTCCTTGATCCAGGGCTGGCAGCCCCAGACGAAGGCCCAGTCCCGCTCCGGCGCGGGCGTGAAGATGTGATAGTTCTGGGCATGGACGCCCTGCAGTTGAAACCAGGTTTCCGCTCCGACCACGGCGCGGTGCTGGTGGCGCCCGACCACCAGCGGGCCACCGGAGAGATCGCCGTCCACCACGAGTTCGAAGATGTCGTTGTGGCGGCTGTGGAGTTCGAAGTCCCAGAAATTGTCGGAAGCCTCATAGAGGACATAGAGCCGATCGAGGCCCTTCACCCAGCCGACGCGGACCTTCACATCGAGGCTCTTTTTGTCGGGATTCGGGCGGGCGCCGTCGGGCGTGTCGCGCAGTTGGTCGAGCCCGATGGCGTACTCCTCGGGCACGATGGACCAGTCGATCGGATCGCCGTCGATGTGCGGGATCTTGTCGGCCGGAAATTGGAAGATCTTGAATTCGACCCCCGGCCGTTCGAGCGCGTCGGCGGCCGGCAGGCAGGCGAGGAATGTTAGGATTGCGGCAAGGCCAAGGAATATCGGTTGTGGAGGCCGGGGCCGGCAGCGGCAAACATCGTTGGGTTGCATGGCCTGAGGCGAAACCGGTCGGGTAGCTTTGGCAACCAGCCACGCGTAGATTGAGGCAATCCATGCGAAGCGGGGCCGGTGGGTTTGGGACCGGCCGTAAGGGGTCGGGCCGTTACATGTTAGCAGCGTCAGCGGGACGGGTGTTGCGTTAACATGTAACGGCCCGACCCCTCTTAAGAAAACTCACCGACCAAACGGGTACGAACGGGCCCCTCCGCGTCTGGGCGGCGCGCTGGCGGCGACCTGACGGCGAGCTAGCCGCTTCTGGCGCGCGTCTGGACGGCATCTGGATGCCTTCTGGACTCCTTCTGGGACCCATCTGGCGGGAGACAGCCGGACTCTGATTTGAGAGTTGAGGGATGAGAGTTGAGAGCTCGGAAACGGGCTTCGGGATGCCCGCGTTCTATGCTCCGCGTTCGAGAAGGGACTCCAGGCCTGGCTCGGAACCCAAAAAATCCTCTGCGCCCTCTCTTAACCTCAGGGACCTCTGTGTTCGCGGATCGAGTTGAGAGATGAGGGTTGAGAGCTCGGAACGGGCAGTGCTGAACCCGTCGGCCGAAGCCGTCGGTCCGATTTCGGATGACCGATTTTCAATGCTCAATTTTCAATCTGCCGCGAGCGAGCGCGCCACGGCGCAAGAACCGGGAGGCAGCGGGCGCGCGCTCAGATTGAAAATTGAAAATTGAGAATCTTTAATCGCAAATCGGGAGGCGGCGGGAAGAACGACCGTGCACGATCAAGTAACGGCCGACCCCTTGCAACTCGGCCCCATTCAGACGTGGCCCTTTGAAGTCGCGCCCGGTTCGCAGCGCGGCGCAGTCGCCAGCGCTGGGCGCTTTCGACAATATAGCCGGGACAGCCGGCGCTGCCGCACCGGCACGGATGGTCCGGCCATTCCCACAGAGGGAAACCGTAGTCGTAGGACAATTCCTCCCCCGCCAGGATTTCCCGCCGGGCGACGATCCAGATCCGGCCGCGGACGACGTCGACGGCGCAGTTCGGCGCACAGGAGTGATTGATCCACCGTGCGACATTCCGGCGGGTGGTCCCGTCGACGTCATAGCGCCGGCTGATGTCGAAAATATAGACGGCGCCGTCGCCCCCGCGGGCCAGCCGGGCCCGGCGTCGTTCCTCCCGGCGCCTCGACTCCATTTTGCCGATCCGTTCGCCGATGTATTCAATCACCCGCGCGCCCCGTGGAATCAGGCGACGGGCGATGACGCCGCGCCCGTGGATCGCCGAGGCCGCCAGTCGAACCCAGTGCGTCCAGTCCGGGCGCGGGGCCGGCTGGGAGGGGGAGCGCGGGCGGGAACGAGCGGCGGGCATGAGTGTTTCGGACCGCGGACTCTCGCTGGAGTGGCACCGCACGCAAGCACGACGGCCACCGTCCTGCGGGCGAACATTCAACCTCAGTTGAGAGTTGAGGGATGAGAGTTGAGAGCGCGGAACGGGCAGTGCTGAGACCGTCCGCCGAAGCCGTCGGTCCGATTTCAGATGGTCGATTTTCAATGCTCAATTTTCAATCGGCCGCTGGCGAGCGCGCCACGGCGCAAGAACCGCGAGGCAGTGGGCGCGTGCGCCGATGGAAAAGTGGAAATTGAAAATCTGTAATCGAAAAGCGAGCTGGGTGGCTCGACCTCGGGTCGCCTCGGATTGGCTCCGTGTTCAAAATGATTGGGGATTGGTTCGGGCAAACACGAAGAGATCGGTTTTGAGCCTGAAGCCAGGAATCCAGGAATCGATCCGCGGGGTTGGTGGCTGCGAGCGTGAGCGAGTGGCGGGGGATCATATCACCGTGGGCGCGGGATGGAATTTTAACGCAGAGGGCGCGGAGGTTAACGGAGGGCGCAGAGGAGAAATCTGGGGGAGCAATCCTTTCATCGCAGATCGGGCGAGCGGCTCGATCTCGGTGCGCCTCGGATTGGCTCCGTGTTCAAACGGATTGGGGATTGGTCTGGCTTGCCGGCATGCGTTTCGCCGGTCGGAGACGCGGCGCTACTGGGGGCCTCGAGTTGAGAGTTGGGGCGGAGTTGAGAGTTGATGGTTGAGAGTTGAGAGCGTGGAAGCGGGCGTCAGGAGGACGGCGTGCTGCGCTCCGCGGTCGAAAACGGGCTCCTTGGTTTGGCCCCAAAAAAACCTCTGCGTCCTCTTTTAACCTCAGTGACCTCTGTGTTCGCGGATCGAGTTGAGAGATGAGGGTTGAGCGTGGAGAGTGGCACGATTTTCGAAAGCGGCGGCCTAACTGGTTTCCCCGGCCTCGGCTCGCCTCGGGTTGCCACCGTGTTCAACCGGATTGGGGGGCCGGCCGTAGCCGGCACGACTGATTACTTGGCGTGCGATCCGTCGCAGTAGCCCTGCGGGTCCTTGGTCTTGCCACAGACGCACTTCTTGCGCTCGGGCCGGGCGTGCGAGCCATCACAATGGCCCTGCGGATTCCTGGTCTTGCCACAGACACACATTTTTGGGGCCGGGCTGTTTTGAACCGTGGTAGTGGACATAAAGTATGAGTTCTTGGTGGGATGAAGATCGGCCTTCCGCGAGCTTCGTCGAAGGGCGACGTTGAAGCGGATTTACTTCGTGCGTCTGGAAAGGCGAGCGTAAGGGGTCGGGCCGTTACATGTTAACACGGACGGCAGCGCGGTCCTTTCGCTAACAAGTAACGGCCCGACCCCTTGCACGCCGCTCTGGGTGTTGGTGGCTGCTAGCGTGAGCGAGTGGCGGCTTGGATCATTTCGCCGGGCGCGGCGGGGGAAATTTTAACGCAGAGGGCGCGGAGGTGAACGGAGGGCGCGGAGCTTAAATCAGGGTTCGGAGGCAAGAACCTGATGCAGTCTCCGCACTCCCAGCTCCAAGCCGGTCGTCCGATTCCTGAGTTCCTGGCTTCAGGCTAAAAACCAAAGCCGTTCCAAACCGTGGTCGGTTCCCGGTCAGAGCCGCCGTGGATTCTTCGCTTAGCTCAGAATGACAAGCAGGGGAGGACCTCCCGCATGTCTCCCGCCCCTCGGGAGCAGACGGTTTTCGTCTGAGAACGAAGCGGGCTGGTTTCTCCGACCTCGGTTCGCCTCGGGTTGGCTCCGTGTTCAAACGGATTTGGGATTGGTCTGGCGTTCCAACAAGCCTTTCGCCGGTCGGAGACGCGGCGCTACTAGGGGACTTCGAGTTGAGAGTTGGGGTGGAGTAGAGAGTTGATCGTTGAGAGTTGAGAGCGTGGAAGCGGGCGTCAGGAGGACGGCGTGCTGCGCTCCGCGGTCGAAAAAGGGCTCCTTGGTTTGGAGCCAAAAAATCCTCTGCGTCCTCTCTTAACCTCGGTGACCTCTGTGTTCGCGGATCGAGTTGAGAGATGAGAGTTGGGTCGGAGTTGAGAGCTGAGGGTTGAGAGTTGAGCGCTCGGAGCGGGCAGTGCTGAAGCCGTCGGTCCGATTTCGGATGACCGATTTTCAATGCGCAATTTTCACTCTGCGGCGAGCGAACGCATCGTGGCGAAAAACCGCGGGCCAGGAGGCTAAAAGCCGAACACAGGGCGCAAAAAAAGCGGGACCGGCAACCCATCGGTTGCCAGTCCCGCCGTTCAAATCTCAGCTTAGGCCGTCGTGTCGACGGTCACGCGGCGATTTCTTTTCCAATAGATCGTCCCGGCCAGGGCCAGCGCACCGAACAGCGCGGCATAGGTGGAAGGTTCCGGAATTGCGGCCGTTTCATAGCCAACTTGGAACCACGAGGATTGCTCTGAAAGATCCGAGGTCCATGAAATGCTCGAAATCAAACCGGAAAACTGAATGGAGCCGTGCCCCTCCTGACCGATGAGATCAAAGCCGGATTGGGTCATCTGGTAAGGATTGGCGACCTGGAAGGGGTCGTGCCGGGAATCGGGACAAAATAACGTGACGGGCGCTGAAGCGGGAATTGGCCCGAGGCGACTCAGTTCAGAGGTGGTTCCTCGGTCCCGAGCATCAGCGGCGAGATCGCGCGCACCGTCCTAGCCTGGCGGTGGCGGAATGGCTGATGGCCCGTCATTTCGCGCGAAGGCCTGCGAGTGCCAGCGATCGCGTGCCGTGGTCGGCGTGAGCAGCAGTTACCCGTTCGCCCGGAAATCCATCACGAGGGCTCAGGGCAAAATGCAGTCGGGGTTTTACCGAATGGACCTTGCTATTCGCAGGGCAACGCTGCTCCCTCGCTCACCCCTCACGCGCCCCGACCCAACGTGGCGCTATGCTTAGACGTCAATTTTGACGAAGTACTCCAGTCACTGCGTTTGCCTTGCCGCTGTTCACGGCGGTCGTTCCACGCGCGCTTTCTGTTCCGTCGCTGAGGCCCACCCCGCCTTTTCAATTCACGCCGCAACCCGGCGGTAGCGTCGGAGCCTTCCCCTACGCCTCCTCTTTAACCCGCGCGCCCGAAGCCCGCCCGGATGATCACGTCGTGTGACCTGCCCGCGCGGGGCCTGCGGCGTGCTGTCGTGCGGTCGCGTTGCCCGCCCTGCGCCGCGGCGCCTGCCTTTTCAGGTCAGATTACCTCATGCCTGGATTCCCACCCCAATGAAATATATCCCCCGCAGGTCCCAATTCGCTGCTGCCCTGGCCGTAATCGGTCTGGGCTGGCAGTCGATTTCTGCCCAGACGGCGCCAGCGCCGTCGTCATCCGCCAGCACTCCCCCCGAAGCCGTCAAACTCGACCCTTTCAACGTCAAGGCTGACGCCGACGTTGGGTTCGTGGCCGCCAATTCCCTCGCCGGCGGCCGGATCACGACCGCCCTGAAGGATACGCCCGTGGCGTACTCCGTGCTCACCTCGGAATTCCTCGAGGCGTTCAATATCAACGACGCCTCCAAGGCCTCCGACTTCACCGTCAACACGAACGTCTACCAAGGCGACGGCCTCCAGGGCACGTCGGGAAACACGACCGTGGTGGTCCGCATTCGTGGCCAGGCGGCCAATACGCCGACGCGGAATTTCTTTCCGTATAACATCGCGGCGGACACCTATAACGTGGACCGGCTCGACTTCGCCCGCGGGGCCAACGCCTCCCTCTTCGGCGCCGGCGCCTCGGCCGGAACGGTCAACACCGTCTCGAAGCAGGCGCTGACCACCAAGACGATTCAAGAGGTCCGGCTGCAATACGGCAGCTGGAACCGGTATCGCATGACGGTGGATTACAATCAGCCGATCAACGACAAGATCGCGATTCGCACGAACCTCCTCTGGCAGTCGAATGACACGTGGAGAATGCGCGAGTGGGAACGGCGCCGGGGCGGCGACATCGCCATGACCTATAACATCTCGCCCAAGTTTTCCATGCGGGCCGAGTATGAATACCGCGTGACCGACAAGACGACGGGCACGAACCGGACGAAGGACAACACGTCCGCCTGGGACGGAAAGTTCACGCCGACCGGCATCGATCTCAGCATGACGGCCGCGCAAATGGCCGTGGCGGGCGTGACGCGCTCCGTCCGTCGGTTCGTGGTCGATCCTGATAATCCCGGCAGCGCCGCCAACACGATCAACCGGTTTGTGACCAAGGGCGCCCAGTACAATGCCACCACGCCCAACTACCTCGACGGACAGGTCATCAAGAGCGTCAACCTCAACGTCGGTGGCATCAGCATGACCGAGGCTTGGGATAATCCGAATCGCTTCGCCGCGACGCGCCGGGGCTCTCCTTTCTTCGTCCTGCCGGACAAGACCTTCACTCCGCTTTGGGACAAGGACTATCGCTTCCCCAGCGGCTGGGAGCGCGGCGAAGATCTGGCCGTTTACTTCACGTACAAGCCGTTTGAAAACTTCTACGCGGAACTCTCCGCCGATCACAATCTGGTGCATCGTTGGACAGAATACCCGGCCGCCGGCGGCATGTATAATATGTTCATGGACATCAACCG
Source organism: Opitutia bacterium (assembly GCA_947472765.1). GTDB lineage: Bacteria > Verrucomicrobiota > Verrucomicrobiia > Opitutales > Opitutaceae > ER46. The sequence goes on along the minus strand of CANJCM010000093.1, from coordinate 4,352 downwards.
GAACAAGCCGGACGGCTCGACGAACCCCTATTTCCTCCAGCCCTACTCGGAAAACTCACCCTTCTCCTTCTATCAGGATCACAAATACAACAACGTGAACCTGCAGACCGCTTACGTGAAAGAGACGAAGTATGGGAAGCTGCAGTTCGGCGTGATGACGGGCATCCAGGCGCTGGAAAATCGGAAGCGCGAAGATTTCTTCCTGCTGCCGATCCAAAACGGCGTGATTCCCGGCTCCGATTTCCGCTCCTTCTTCCCCTCGGGCCAGGACCAGAACCTGCAGTCCGTTTACACGCGGCAATACACGGCGCTGCGCGGCAAGCTGCCGAGCAGACATCCCGACCAGGTCCCGATGACGATTACCGATCCGACGCTGGGCACGAAGGCCACGCTCACGCCGCGCTGGTACGTTCTCCCGAACCGCCCTGGCAACGCCGATGACATCGCCAAGAAATACCGGTACATTCAGGTCGTCGCCAACATGAGCCTGTTCAAGAACCATCTCGTCTTGATCGGGGCCGCCCGGCGCGACCTGACCCGGCTGTCGGACCACCTCTTCGTCCAGTCAGACGACATGCCGGCGGATTGGGCTGGAAACAACCTCATCCCCCGCCCGGCGGCGCCGGCGGATTATTGGAATTTGACCTACACGCCCAAGGACGCGACGGGCAAAGCCATCCTCGCCAAGATCCCCGCCCCCCAGCGGCCCCGTCAGACGATCAACGGCGTCAACGTCCGGCTGCCCCAGTACGTCAACGATCGCTTCCAGGACGATTACAGCACACCTGACATCACGAGTTCGACCAACACGCGTTCCATCGGCGTCGTGGTCAACCTGATGTGGGGTTTGGGTATCTACGCCAACGACAGCACCACCTTCGACGCCACCAACGGCGCTTTGAATGTGAAACAAAACCTGTTGGATCCCACTTCGTCACGGAGCTATGACGCCGGAGTTCGCTGGACGATGCCGGGTGGGAAATTGAATTTCTCCGCGGGCTGGTTCCGCGCCTTCCAACAGGGCGCCACCACCGCCATCGGCACCACGTTCTTTGCGAATAACAACACCATCGCCAACTCGCCCGTCGTGGGCGATTTGAGCGAAGGTGGCCGAAACCAGCGGGGTCTGCCCGTGTTCCCCGGGTTCAGCGTCATTTCCACCCAGACGAACGAAACCATCGGTTATGAAGCCGAGATGACGGCCAACCTGACCCGCAACTGGCGCTTGATCCTCAATTGGGGCAAGAACACGCCGATGCAGAAGGATGTCTGGCCGGACGTGGTCCCGTTCATCAAGGAAAAGGACCCGGTTTATCGCCAGATCCTGGCGGACTCCGGCATCCTGATCAACCCGACCAACAACCAGGCGTTTATCAACCCCGCGGTGTATGACCCGGCCATGATCAACGTGACGAAGGTCGAGGCGACGGTGAACGCGTGGAATGCCCTGCAGTCGACCGCGATTCCCACGCTGGAACTGACCGCCAAGACCGCGTCCCGGCAGATTACGAACGGTGCGGCCGGCGGGCCGATTTACCAGCTCAACGTCGCCACCGACTACCGCTTCCAAAGCGGATGGGTCAAGGGACTGCGGGCGGGCCTCGCGATCAATCTGCGCGGGCGCTCGGTGCTCGGTGCCCGGACCGCTGATACGATCGTCGACCCGAAGAATCCGAATAATTCGATTCCCGATCCCACGAACGACGCCAACAATTACCTGTATGGCGGCGGCTACGCCAAGGGCACCGCCAACTTCTCCTACACCTACAAGCTGAAGGAGAGCAACGGCAAGTACGCGCGGTTCGCGCCGAAGACGATCCAGTTCGATCTGTCGATCGACAACCTGTTCGACATGAGCCGGCCGGTCATCGAGTACAGCACGACCAGCAACTCGTCCGCCAACGGCATCGTGATGGCGCCGCGGAACAACGACATCAGCCAGTCGGCGATCTATACCATCCCGGGCGCCTACAACTGGCAGGCGCCGCGGAGTTATACGCTGACGGCGAAGATGAGCTTCTAAGCTCCGTCGGTTTGATTCTGTCCGCTTCATCGCGCGACGCCGTTCCCCGGTGTCGCGCGATTTTTTTGGGCCACAACTATCGTCGGCGCCGCCCAGCGCTGGCGCCTCCGGCGAAAATTGCGTGGAAAGCGCAGCCCGCATCTGCAGGGACCGACTTCAATCCGGTGACCACGGATCGCACAGAATGCACGGAATCAAACCGCACCAAGTGGACGACTTCTGGTTTGGTCCGTCCACTCGGTGCATTCGGTGCACTCGGTGGTCAAATCCGGGGACCGAGAATTGAGCCTGAAACCAGAGTCATGAACCCCCATCTGGCGGGACACCGACTGCTGTCGGGCCGATTTCAGATTCCCGATTTTCAATACTCAATTTTCAATCGGCACCGAGCGAGCGCACCGTGGCGCGAAACCGCGGGCTCGACGTGCGGACCCCGATCGAAAATTGGAAATTGAGAATCTGTAATCGCAAATCGGGAGGCGGCGCGAGGAACGACCGGGCGCTATCAAGTAGCAGGCCGACCCGTTAACCCGGCCGTCTGCGTTCCAAACCGACGCGGTCGAATACGAAGAGATCGGGTTTGAGCCTGAAGCCAGGAATTCAGGAAGCGATCCTCGGTGTTGGTGGCTGCGAGCGTGAGCGAGTGGCGGATCGGATCCTTTCGCCGGGCGCGGCGGCGAGATTTTTAACGCAGAGGTCGCAGAGGTGAACGGAGGTCGCAGAGGAGAAATCAGGGAACAATCCTTGGCACAGAAGGGCGAGCCAAGGTCGGGCGAAGCTGGAGCCGCACCTTGGCTCGGGCTTGGGCTGGCCTTCTGTGCGATCGCCTGTCGCCTGGGACTGCCGAACCATTTCACAGGAGGCGAACCGAGGGCGGACGGAGGACGAATCTTGGGCCTTCGCCAAGAACTCGAACCTCTGCGTGCTCCCCTCCGAGATGGCAAAGTTCAGGAGAGCCTCCAGACTCCTGCCGTCTTAAGTTTCGATCCGCCATACTCCGGGATTCCAGCCATGCGAATGTCCATGAATTTTCCTTCCGCCGTGCACTTTGCTTTCCGCTGCATCCAAACGGTCATCGCCGTCGCGGTCGGTTGGGGATGGGTGCTCGGCGGCGTGTCGCCGTCGGCCTCGGCCGCCACCGGTGCGCCGGAAATCCAACGGATCGCCAGCGGATCGGGTGGGCACGTGCACCCGGCGATCTGCGTGACGAAGACCAAGGCGGTGTTAGTCGCGCACTTTGCTGAACAGGACGGAAAGATCTTCCTCCTGCGCTCCACGGACGGCGGCCGGACGTGGCATGCTCAGGGCCCCATCGCCGACATCGGCGGGGTGCAGCCGTATCCGGGCGCGCTGACCACGCTGCGCGACGGCCGGATTCATCTCACCTGGACCACCTGGCGGGATCCCAAGGATTACAAGCAAGGGCGCCGTCCTTCCTATATCACCAGTAGCGATGACGGTCTCACCTGGTCGGCGCCGCGAACTTTGCCCGTCGAATACCAGCCCGAAGGCTACATCCGCCACGCGATTTGGGAGCGAGCCGCGGACGATTGGGTGTTTCCCACGGGCGTGGGGCTGATCCGCTACAATCCCGCCACGAACCAGGTATCCGCCTTTGGCGATCCGCAGCTTTTTCCCGGTCCGCTCGTGCTGACCCAGTCGGGCGCGCTCCTGCACGGCCGGGGGTTTCGCTCGACCGACGGCGGGAAGACGTGGGCGAAGCGGGATGGATTCCCCGACGTTTCCAGCTACCGGGACGATCTGCGCGCCCTCGACAACGGCTGGGTGGTGGCGGCCATCGCCGACGACGACCGGACGTTTCGCCTCGTCGTCTCCTACGACGATGGCCGGTCGTGGACGGTCGATCGTCCCTGGGTGATGTACGATCCCGGCCGCTATATCGGCCGCGCCTGCCCGCGACTGGCTCAGCTGGATGACGAGCACCTCGGGGTGGTTTTCTGGGACGCGGAAAAGACTCAGCCCGGCGGCCCCAGCGTATTTTTTGCCCGGGTGAAGCTCGAGGAGTTGAAACGCCGGACGATGCCCTGAGCACGGAAGGGGTTGGGTTTTGAGCCTGAAGCCAGGAACTCAGGAATCGATCCTGGGTGTTCGTAGCTGCGAGCGTGAGCGAGTGGCGGGTCGGATTGTTTCGCCGGGCGCGGCGGGGAGTTTTAACGCAGAGGGCGCAGAGGTAGACGGAGGTCGCAGAGGTGAAATCAGGGTTCGGAAGCAAGAACCTGATTCAGTCTCTGCAGTCTCCGCGTTCCCAGCCCCAAGCCGCTCGTCCGATTCCTGAATTCCTGGCTTCAGGCTAAAAACCAAAGCCGTT
>CANJCM010000092.1 GCA_947472765.1 Opitutia bacterium | reverse complement strand
TGACGTGGGAATACCGCTCCACGACCATGAATTCCGGAACGGAGATACTGCCAAAGCGGCAGACGCGGCCGATGTCATTGCGCGCCAGGTCGACCAACATGAGGTGCTCGGCGCGTTCCTTTTCGTCGGCGAGCAATTCCTTCTCCAGGGCGAGGTCCTCCGCCGGCGTGGCCCCGCGTTTGCGTGTGCCGGCAATGGGACGAATTTCGACCAGTCCGTCCGTCAGCCGGACGTGGACCTCGGGCGAGGCCCCGACGATCGAGAAGTCACCCGCCTCGAGAATGAACATATACGGCGAGGGATTCACGGTCCGCAGCGCTCGATACAGATCGAGCGGGGACTTTTCAAACGGCCGCGTGAACCGCTGGGACGGCACAAACTGGATGATGTCGCCGGAGCGGATGTATTCCTTGCCCTCGTCGACGACCTTTTCGAACCGCTCGCGGGTGAAGTTGCCGGCGGGCACGACCAGCTTCGGCGGATCGATGAGGGGGGCGGGCGCCAACTCGCGCGGGTGACGCAGGAGGGCGAAGAGCTCCTTCAACTCGGCGACGGCGGAATCGTAGGCGGCGCCGGCGTCGTTCCCCACGTGGGCGTTCACGCACAGGCGGAGGGTCTGTTTCGCGCGATCGAAGATCAGCAGCGAATCCGAGAGCATGAAATAGAGCAGGGGCAGGCCGAGTTCATCGTTGGCCACGGCGGGCACGCTCGGCTCGATTCGCGTCACGTATTCATAGCCCACAAAGCCGACGGCTCCGCCGGTGAAGCGCGGGAGGCCAGGGAGCGCGACGGGCTTGAAGCCCCGCATTTCATTCTCGATCAGCGTGAGCGGGTCGGGGGGCGTCGGCACCGTCTCGGTCCGGCCGCCGGGAACGCGGATCTGAGTGGTCTTCGGTCCACAGGCGAAAATTTTGCGGGGACGGCAGCCGATGAAGCTGTAGCGGGAAAGCGTTTCGCCGCCCTCCACGGATTCGAGCAGATAGGACGGACCGGCTTCCTTCAGTTTGGCGTAGGCCGAGACCGGTGTTTCGAAGTCGGCCATCAGATCCGTGTAGACGGGAATGACGTTGCCCTGTGCGGACAAGCCCACGAACGCGTCCCGGGTCGGATGGATGTTCATCGTCGAAAGTTGGGCTTATGCGAGGCGCGATGCGACCCCGCAAGGCGAATGCGGGAGAACACCCGTGGTGGTGAATTCGCCGCGGGTGTGCCGGTCAATCCGGCCGCCGGGCGCGCCAGGCGTCACGGGTGATCTCGTAGATGAAATTGGCGGTCGGCGCTTCGCCGTGGTACGCGACTGCAGCCTTGTGAACCTTGCGGGCCCCGAGCCGAGTAATCGCGATCTGTGAGCGAAGGTTGGCGTCGCCGATCGCAAACCGGACCGCGGGCACCGACTCGAACGCGTGGTCCAGCAGCAGCGCCTTGGCCGAAGGATTGTATCCGCCGCCCCAGCAATCGCGGGCGAAAAACGTGTAGCCCACGTAAATGAAGGCTCCGGCCGGATCAGGATCGTAATAGCGGGTGCTCCCGATGACGGCGCCGGTGCGGGCGTTCCGGATGAGGAAGGCGCCCTTTGATTCGATCGCGCCCCGGAAGAACGTCTCAAACACTTCGAGCTGATAACGCGTGCGATTCGGATGCTGTTCCCAGATCAGCGGATCGCTGGCCACGGCGTAGAGCGCCGCAAAGTCAGACGGCTGCAGCGGAAAAAGCGTCACCCACGCGCTGGCGAGGTGAGTGGGTTGAAGGTCCATGCGGAAGGGACGGCGGGCGAAACGCCGCGGGGTATGACCGCGGCCAGTACGTCGCGGCCCGATCACTCGACCGTGACGGACTTCGCGAGATTGCGCGGCTTGTCGACGTCGCAACCGCGTTCCACCGCGATGTAATAGCTCAGCAACTGGATCGGGATCGCGGCGACCATGGGAAGGACCGCCTCGTGGCAGTCCGGAATCGTGATGACCTCGTCGGCCAGCCCCGGCGGCAGTTCGCAGCCCTCGGTGATGATGGCGATGACCGGTCCCTTGCGCGCCTTGATCTCCTGCATCGATGAAACGATCTTCGGGAAGATCTCGCCGGCGGGAGCAAAGAAAACCGAGGGACACTTCTCGCTGATGAGCGCGATCGGTCCGTGTTTCATCTCCGCCGCCGGGTAGCCCTCCGCGTGGATGTAGGAAATTTCCTTCAGCTTCAGGGCGCCCTCGAGCGCGAGCGGGAACAGCGAAAGCCGGCCGAGGAACAGCATGTCGTGGTAGCCGGCGAAACGCTTCGCGATCGCGCGAATATGAGGGGCCTGCTCCAGCGCTTTCCGGACCAGGGCGGGGGCTCCTTTGAGCGCCTTCACATACTGGACGCCATCGCTGAAGCTCATGTCGCGCAGCCGGGCGACGTAGAGCGCGACCATCGCGCCGACCATGAGCTGGGACGTGAACGCCTTCGTCGAGGCGACGCCGATCTCGGGGCCGACGTGCTGGTAAATGCCGCCGTCGGCCTCGCGGGCGATGGTCGAGCCGACCACGTTGTTAATCGCGAGCGCCTTGTAGCCCTTGCGCTTGGCCTCGCGCAGGGCGGCCAGCGTGTCGATCGTTTCGCCGGACTGGGAAATGACGAAGAACAGCGTGTTGCTGTGCAGCGGCGTGTTCCGGTAGCGGAACTCGGACGCGTAATCGACTTCGCAGGGAATGCGGGCGAATCGCTCGATGAGGTGCTCCGTGACGAGGCACGCATGCCAGGCGGTGCCGCAGGCGCAGAAGAGGAAGCGATCGATCTGCCGCAACTCGGCCGCGGTGATGTTGAGTCCGCCAAAGTTCGCGGTGCTGCCATCCTCGGAGAACCGTCCGCGCATCGTGTTCTCGAGCGCCTGCGGTTGCTCGAAGATCTCCTTCTCCATGAAGTGAGCGTAGTCACCCATGTCGGCATCTGCGACCGACCAGGTGATGCGATCGACCACGGGCGAAACGTCTTCCTGGTCGAGGGTCGTGATCGAAAAGGCCGCCGGCGTGATGTGCACGATTTCGCCGTCCTTCAGGTACACGACATTCTGCGTGCGGCTCACCAGGGCCGAGGCATCGGAGGCGATGATGTACTCGCCGTCGCCCACGCCGAGAATCAGCGGGGACGCCTTGCGGGCCGCGACCATCTCGCCGGGGAAGTCCACGCCGAGCACCACGATGCCATAGGTCCCCTCGACATGCTGGAGCGACTTGCGCACGCACTCGACGAAGCGGCTGCCGCCGTTTTGCCCGACGGGTTCCTTGGCGTAGTGGTACGCGATGAGGTTGCAGAGCACTTCCGTGTCGGTCTCCGAGGCGAAGGTGTAGCCCTTCCCCACGAGGAATTGCTTCATCTGGGAATAGTTCTCGATGACCCCGTTGTGGATCAGCGCGAACTTGCCGTCGCTCGAGACGTGGGGATGGGCGTTGGCATCCGTCACGCCGCCGTGGGTCGCCCAGCGCGTGTGGCCGATTCCGGTGGTGCCGTTGAAACGATGCCGCGCCGCTTCCTTGGCGAGGACTTCCACTCGGCCGGCTTTCTTCGCGACATCGAGCTGCCCGCCCTGGAGCACGCAGACGCCCGCGGAGTCGTAACCACGATATTCGAGGCGTTTGAGGCCCTCGATGATGATGGAGACCGCTCTTTGCTTACCGACGTAGCCGACGATGCCGCACATATATGAGCTGAGGATGGCGCCGCTCTTCCCCCCGGCAAGGCTGGATGCCTTTTCGGAGCGGGCAGGGAGGCGAGGGGAGAAGGATACTCCTTTCCCACCCAGGACCCAATGGGGCCTGCACCCCGCTTAGCGTCCGAGCAGTTCCGCGAGTCCGGTTTCCAGCGAAACTTCGGCGCGGAAGCCCAGCGCCCGCCACGCGGCCTCGGGACTACCGAGCGAGTGCAGGATGTCGCCGCTCCGGGCGTCGCCGTACCGGGGGGCCGGGACGCCGGGAAAGTGCCGGGCCAACTCCGTCACAATCGCCTGCAGCGAGGTGCTTCGGCCGGTGCAGATGTTGGCCACGCCCGAGGTCGTGGCCTGGGCGGCGAGCAGGTTCGCCCGCGCGACATCGCGGACCGAGATGAAATCGCGGCTCTGCGTGCCATCGCCGAAGATCGTGACGGGCTGGCCGGCCTGATACCGCTGCTGGAAGATCGAGATGACTCCAGAATACGGAGACGAGGGATCCTGCCGCGGACCGAACACGTTGAAGTAGCGCTGGCAGCGGGCCACGAAGCCGTAGGCCGCGGCATGCCCGAGGAGGATGGCCTCGGACGCGAGCTTGGCCGCGCCGTAAGGACTGATGGGCCGCATCTCGGCGGTTTCGGCGAGAGGGAGTTGCGTCGCGTTCCCGTAGACCGCGGCCGAGGAGGCAAAAATAACGCGCCGCACGCCATGAATCCGGGCCGCCTCGGCGACCTGCTGGGTCGCTTCGATGTTCAACGAGAAGTTGAGCGCCGGATTGGCGATGCTCTCCGGCACGCTGACCAGCGCCGCGAGATGAATGATGGCATCGACCGGCCGGCGGCCCGCGATGCCGGCAACCGCGCCGGGCGCGGCGACGTCCGCCTCGATCAACTCGAACTGCGGGTGGGTGAGCGCAGCGGCGAGATTTTCCCGCCTACCGGTCCGGAAGTTGTCCAGCCCCGCCACGGAGTGTCCCGCCTCGAGCAGGCAATCGACGCTGTGACTGCCGATGAAGCCCGCGGCGCCGGTGACGATGAAATGAGCCATGAAGCACGTGCAATCCGCCAGAAAGTGCTGGCGAAAATTGGGTTGGCTGTGAACTTCGGGCAAGCGTTTTGAAAAAATCCCCTTCGCAGCAATGATGACGACGCAGAAGCGAGTTTTGGCAGTGATCATGGGCGGTGGACGCGGCACCCGGCTGCATCCGCTGACGGCGGAGCGCTGCAAGCCCGCCGTTCCCCTGGCCGGAAAGTACCGGCTCGTGGACATCCCGATCAGCAACTGCCTGAACAGTGACATCAACCGGATGTTTCTGCTCACGCAGTTTCAGACGGCGTCGCTGCACCGTCACGTGCAGAGCACCTATCACTTTGATCCGTTCGGTGGCGGCTTCGTCGACATCCTCGCCGCGGAGCAGACCGAGAGGGGTTCCGATTGGTACCAGGGAACCGCGGATGCGGTGCGCCGGAACCTGCTCCATTTTCGCGCCTTTCCGCATGACCTCATTCTCATCCTCTCGGGCGATCAGCTCTACCGGATGGATTTCCGGAAGATCATCGACGAGCACCTCGCGAAGAAGGCCGATGTCACCATCGCCGCGATTCCGTTCCCGGTTTCGAAGGTCGAGGGTCTGGGCCTGATGCAGGTCGGGGATGACCTTGCCATTCACCGCTTCGTCGAGAAACCCAAGGACCCCGCGGTGATCGCGAGCCTCGCGATCAGCGACAAAATCGAGGCCACGCTCGAGGAGCCGTCGACGGAGAAGCGCTGTCTGGCCTCGATGGGCATCTACGTCTTCAACCGGTCCGTCCTTGCCGAAGCGCTGGACAACACGATGACGGACTTCGGTCGTGAAATCATTCCCGCCTTGCTCGGCCGGAAGCGGCTGTTCGCCCACATTTTCGAGGGCTACTGGGAAGACATCGGCACCGTCCGCGCTTTTTTTGACGCCAACCTCGCCCTGGCGCAGCCGCTGCCGCCGTTCAATTTCTTCGACCCGCTGGCGCCCATCTACACGCAGGATCGCTATCTGCCGGCGTCCAAGTTGAACAAGTGCGCCATCGACCACGTCGTCATCGGCGACGGCTCGATTCTCACCGACTCGTCGTTGCACCACTGTGTGCTCGGGATTCGCTCGCACATCGGCGAGGGCTGCGTGCTCGAGGATACGATCGTGATGGGTTCGGATTACTACGAGACTCCCGCCCAGATCGCCGCCAATACGAAAATGGGCCAGCCGCACCTCGGCCTGGGCCGCAATTGCCGGATCAAGGGTTCCATCATCGACAAGAACGCGCGCATCGGCGACGGCAGCGTGCTTTCGCCCGAGGGCAAGGCCGACGGCACCTATCTCGACGGAGCCATCATCATCCGCGACGGCGTCCTGGTTGTGGCCAAGGGCGCGATCGTGCCGCCCGGGACCAAGCTTTGATCGATTACGGAGCCGGCGCACCCGGAGAAACGGGGCGCCGCGCGTAGCCGATGAGTCCGAGTCCCGCTGCGATCATGAAGATCGAGTAGAACGATCCGCGGCTCAGTCCGAACAGCAGCGATGCGTCGGGCTCGCGGAAGACTTCGCCAATCATGCGGAGCACTGCGTATCCGATCAGGAATTCCCCCGTCAATTGGGCCGGCCGCAGCACGGCGCTGGTCCGCCAGAACCGCCATTGCACGTAGGCGAGGAGCAAGCCGCCTTCGAGCGCCGCCTGGTACAGCTGGGAAGGGTGCCGCGGCAGCGCTTGGGCGAATCCGCGATCGAGTTCGTTGTTCGGGAAGATCACCGCCCACGGCACTGAGGCCGGTTTGCCCGGCAACTCGCCGTTGATGAAGTTGGCCACGCGACCCAGCATCAGGCCCAGTGGCGTCACGGTGGAGATGAGGTCGCTGACGCGGAACATCGAGACCTTCTGCTGCCGCGCCCACCACCACATCGCCACCGTCACGCCGACGAAGCCGCCGTGACTCGCCATGCCGCCTTCCCAGACGCGGAGGATCGCGAGTGGGTCGGTCGCCACCGCCTCGGCCTGATAAAGGACAAAATAGCCCAGCCGCCCACCCACCAGCACGCCGAGGATGACGTAGGTCATCAGGTCGGCGATGGCGCCACCGTCAAACGGGGAGCGGCCCCGCTGATGATACAGGCGCAGCAGCCACCAGGCGCCGACGAACCCGAGCAGGTAGGCGAGCCCGTAGTACCGAATGCCAAAGTTGTCGGAGAAACGGACCAGGAATGGGCTGAGGTCGTGAGTCCAGTAGGCGAGCAGCGGCACAGCATGGGATCACGGCAACGCCTCCGCGCGTGGCGAATCTATTTCACGTGCTCACCGGCCCGGCGGCGACGGATTCCGCGGTCGAAATCAAAACAAGCCTTGCCGCGTTGTGGAGGGACGCCGCTATGATTTGGAATGAGCGATCTGAAACGCACCGCGCTCCGGGATTTTCACGCCGCCCACGGAGCCCGCCTGGTGGACTTCGCGGGTTGGGAAATGCCGGTGCAGTACCGCAGCATCCTCGAGGAGCACAAGGCCGTGCGCCGCGATGCCGGTCTCTTCGATGTGAGCCACATGGGCGAGGTCGACGTCAAGGGTCCCGACGCCGGGCGGTTCCTGAACCGGCTCGTGACGAACGACGTCAGCCGTCTGTTCCCCGGTCGCGTGCTTTACTCGCCGATGTGTTACCCGAACGGCGGCGTCGTGGACGACCTGCTCGTTTACCTGCGGGGCGCGGACGATTACTTTCTCTGCATCAACGCCGGCAACATCGACAAGGATCTCGCGTGGATCCGTGAACAGTCCGCCGGATTCAATGTGACGATCACCGACCGGAGCGCCGATTATGGGCTCCTGGCGATCCAAGGCCCGAAGGCCGCCGCGATCGTTCAGTCGCTCACCGGTGCCAAGCTGGGCCTCATAAAATATTACCATTTCATGGAGGCCACGGTGGCCGGCATCCATTGCCTGGCCAGCCGCACGGGCTACACCGGTGAGGATGGCTTTGAACTGTACCATGCCGCGGGGGATTCGGTGGCGCTCGCCGAGGCGCTTCTCGCCGCGGGAGCGGGTCAGGGGCTCGAGCTCGCCGGCTTGGGCGCGCGCGACAGCCTGCGGCTCGAGGCGGGCTACCCGCTTTATGGACATGAGATCACGGCCGACATTTCCCCGCTGACGGCGGGTCTGGGCTGGACCGTGAAACTCGAGAAGGGCGCAGATTTCGTGGGACGTGCGGCCCTGCTGGCCGAGAAGGAAAGGGGCGCGCCGAACCAGGTGGTCTTTTTCAAGACCGGCGATCGCCGAATCGTTCGTGCCGATGCGCCGGTGTTGGGAGCAGACGGCGCCGTGGTCGGACGGGTGCTCTCGGGCACCTTGTCGCCCATCCTCAACGAAGCGATCGGCTCTGCCCTCGTGGCGACCGCGAGCGTCGCTTCCGCGGGCGGACTCCAAGTCGACATCCGCGGGACCCGGTTGCCGCTCAATCTCGTGCGGCCACCGTTCGTGCCGTTGAAAAAATAGTTTCCGCCGAGACCCGGCTTGCACGGCTGTAGCAATCACCTCAAAACGAGGTCCCCCTCTGACCGACTCTGATGAGCACTATCCTCCCCGATCTCCGTTACGCGAAGTCCCATGAATGGCTGAAGCTGGAAAGCGACGGCTCTGTCACCATTGGGATCACCGACTTTGCCCAGGATTCGCTGGGCGACATCACTTATGTGCAACTGCCGAAGGTCGGCGCCACGCTCAAGGCGGGCGAGACCTTCGGGGTCGTCGAGTCGGTCAAGGCCGCGAGCGACCTTTACGCGCCAGTCGGCGGCACGGTTCTGGCCGTGAACGCGGCGCTCGAGTCCGCCCCGGAAACGGTCAACAGTGCGCCGTACGCGGGAGGCTGGATGTTAAAATTGAAGCCGGCGGATGCGTCCGCGGCGCACAACCTGCTCGACGCCGGCGCGTACGCGAAGCTGGCGGGGTGATCGTGCCTCCCGGGGAACGATTCGCCGCAAGTTCCAACTCGGCGCGCAACGCCCTCCCAGTCGGTGCGTCTTTCAGGCTGCCACCCTCGTAGTAGATAGTATCTCAATCCTAATTTTCCCTCCCGCCCTGTGATATCCAGCATGCGTCCCCTCCGTTTGGCTCTCGTTGCCGTGTTGGTGGCAATGGGTTGCAATGTCTTTGATCGCGCCGCGATGGCGGCCGAAACCGAGGACGCCAGCGCGGTGCCGGCACCGAGCCCGACCAAGAAGAAGAAAAAGGCCCCGGCCGAAGGCTCCAATGTCGAAGTCGGCCCGGGCGCCGCTCCCGGGGCGGCTGCCACCGATTCCGGCGCGAGTAAGTCCGGTGCCGGCAAGACGGATGGGACGGCCAAGACGGGAGCGAAGACGGGTGGCGCTGCCACCAAGAAAGGCGGTCGTGGCGGTGGCGGCGGGTTGGTCCAGCCGGTTGAGGTGACCAACATCGTCCGACGCGACCTCGTCGAATCGCTCCGGGTCGTCGGTTCCCTTGGCGCCAATGAGACCGCCAGCATCCGCCCCGAGATGGCGGGCATCATCCGGTCGGTTAATTTTGAAGAGGGTGTGGCCGTGAAGAAGGGCGATCTGCTCCTCAAGATCGACGACCAGGAACTCCAGGCCCAGGTCGACCAGAGCAAGGCGCGGTTCGAACTCGCGAAGCAGAATCTCGCCCGCGCGGAGAGCCTGCAACAAACGCAGTCGAACACCCAGGCCGACGTCGACCGCGCCCGCAGCGAATTTGCCGCCGCCCAGGCCGACCGGACTCTCCTCGAGGTTCGCCTCCGGCGCACCGAAATCCGGGCGCCCTTCGACGGCGTGGTTGGCTCACGCACCCTGTCGCCGGGCGATTTTATCAACACCCAGTCGGTGGTGACGATCATCAACGACCTCAGCCGTATGAAGGCGGAGTTCCAGGTGCCCGAACGTTACGCTTCCAAGATGAAGCAGGGGACACCTTTCTCCGTCGTTTCGACGACCGGGGACGCGAGCGCCTCCACCGCAGGCGAGGTCTATTTCGTCAACTCGGTCATCGACCGCAATACCCGCTCCAGCGAGGTGAAGGGCTACCTGTCCAAGCCGCCGCCGTCGCTCAAGCCCGGCATGTTTGGAGTCTTTGAAATCGTGCTCGACGTGCGCAAGAACACCCTGGCCGTTCCCGAGGGCGCCATTTTTGTCGATCAGCGTGGGCCGCAACTTGTCGTCGTGCGGACTCAGGGCGCGGACAAGGTAGTGGACTTCGTGCCGGTCAAGCTGGGTTTGCGGACCAAGGGGCTGGTGGAGGTCATTCCGACCGGCACCAAGCTGGACGAGCGGACCCAAATCGTCGGGGCCGGGGTGGGTGCGCTGCCGTTGTTTGCTGGCGCCCGGGTGGAAGCGCGGCCGCTGCGCGAGGAATTTCGTCTCGCCGAGTAAATCATGCTTCTCTCCGACCTCTCCATCAAGCGTCCGGTCATCTGCCTGGTCGCGTCGATCGTGATCATGCTCGTCGGCGCGCTCTCGTTCGGGCGGCTTGCGGTGCGCGAGTATCCCAACACCGACGCCCCCATCATCTCCATCGGCATGAGCTACCGGGGAGCCTCGGCGGAAGTCATCGAATCGAAACTGGTTGAAGTCATCGAAAGGGAAGTTTCCGCCATCGATGGGCTCCGCGTGATTCGCTCCTACTCATTCGAGCAACGGGGCAACATCCAGCTCGAATTTAACGTCGACCGTAACATCGACGAGGCCGCGAACGATGTGCGCGACAAGGTGGCCCGGGTTCGCCGCCAACTCCCGCCGGACGTCGACGACCCGACCATTTCCAAGGCCGACTCCGAAGCCGATCCAGTCGTTTCTCTTTCCTTCAATTCGGATCGACACAGCCGGCTCGAGCTGACCGAACTCGTGCAAAAGTTGGCGGTGCAGCGGATTCAGACGATCTCGGGCGTCGCCTCGGTCGAGTTGCGTGGCCAGCGCTATGCGATGCGACTCTGGGTCGACGCGACCCGGCTCGCCGCCTACAATCTCACCGTCGCTGATCTCGAGCGGGCGTTGCGCCAGCAGAACGTCGACCTTCCCGGTGGGCGGATTGAGTCACTGTCCCGTGAGTTTCCCGTCCGGATGAAGGGCCGGATGGACGAGCCATCACAGTTCGAGAACCTGATCCTCGCCTCCCGGAATGGTTCGCAGGTCAAGTTCAGCGACATCGGCCGGGTGGAACTTGGACCCGAGGACTACCGGCAGGAATCCTTTTTCAATGGGCGTCCCTCCGTCAGTGTGCAGGTCTTGCGGCAGTCGACCGCCAATCTGCTCGAGGTGGCCACCGCCGTGAAAGCGCTCATCCCGGTGCTGCAGGTGGAAATGCCGGAAGGGGTGAAAATCGAGATTTCCCAGGATTACAGCATCTTCGTGGGTCGTTCGGTGGAACGGGTTTACCGCACGCTTTTTGAGGCGGCAGCGCTGGTCATCCTGATGATCTTCCTGTTCCTCCGCGACTGGCGCGCGACGCTCATTCCGCTGCTGGCGATTCCGGTCTCGCTGGTGGGCACTTTTGCGGTGATGCACTGGCTCAATTTCACCATCAACACCCTGACCCTGCTGGCGTTGGTCCTGGCGGTCGGGTTGGTGGTCGACGACGCCATCGTCATGCTCGAGAACATATACCGGCGGATTGAAGCCGGCGAGAGCCCGATTACGGCCTCAATCTTCGGTGCCCGGCAGGTGGCGTTCGCCATCATCGCGTCGACGCTCACCCTCATCGCGGTGTTCTTCCCCGTCGCGTTCCAGTCCGGCGCCACGGGCCGGCTGTTTTACGAATTCGGCCTGACGATGGCCATCGCGGTGACCGTCTCGCTCTTCGTCGCGCTAACGCTGTCGCCCATGCTTTGTTCGCGGCTCTTGCGGTCCAAGATGGTGAATGGTCACGTCCAGCACGGTTGGTTGTACGAAAAGACCGAGCCGGTTTTCGTGGGGTTGAACCGTGCCTTCGAGTACTTGTTGCGCGGCGCGATGAAGTGGCGGCTGGTCGTGCTGCTGCTGGCCATCGCCTTTGCCGCCACCGGGCCGTATCTCTATACAAAAATGCAGCGCGAACTCACTCCGACGGAGGATCGCGGGGTGTTTAGCGCGAATTTCAATGCGCCAACGGGTTCGACGCCGGAATACAACAAGGTCTACACGCGACAGATTGAGGACATCCTGCTGGCCATGCCGGAAGTCGAGCGAACCTTCACCAACACGGGTGACGGTCGCGGCTATGTCAGCGCGCAGCTGAAGCCGTGGGAGGAGCGGACCCGCAAGACCCAGGACATCGTGGTGGAATTGCGCGCCAAGCTGCAGCGTGAGATCACCGGGGGAGTCGCTTCCGCCAATCCGGTTCGGCCGATGGGCGGTGGCGGCGGTGGCGGTGGCCGCGGCGGCGGCGGCGGCGGCGGTGGTGGCGGCAGTGTGCAAATGGTCCTGCAGGGAAGTGACTTCGACCGGCTCCAGCAGCTCGGGGATCAAATGGTGGGAGTGATCCGTGGATCGGAAATCTTCCGTGCTGCCCGGGTCTTCCCTTCTCCGACCAAACCCCAGCTTGATGTTCGCATTGATCGCAACAAGGCGGCTGACCTGGGCGTTTCCGTCTCCGACGTCGCCGGCACGCTTGAGACACTCCTCGGTGGCCGGCGGGTCACCCAATTCCAGCGCGGCAGCGAGCAGTATGACGTTCTCGTGCAGGTGGAGGACGCCAAGCGGACCAGCCCGGCGGACCTCGCCCGCCTTTACGTGCGGTCGAGCAGCGGCAACATGATTCAACTCAGCAACGTCGTCGACTACGGCGAGTCAGTAGTGCCCGAGAGTTTCCCTCATTTCAACCGGCTGCGCTCGGTGAGCGTCAACGCGCAACTGGCGCCGGGCTATACCATCGGCGACGGCATCAATTTCCTCACCGAGGCCACGCGCGGTACGTTGCCAGCCGGCTATGCCATTGCCTGGGATGGCGAAGCCCGGGAATTCGTGGAGAGCGCGAAAGACACTTATGTGCTCTTCGGGCTCGCGCTCGTCTTCACCTTCCTGGTGCTCGCGGCGCAATTTGAGTCCTGGGTCCACCCCGTGACCATTTTCACCGGCATCTTCCTCGCGGTGTCGGGCGGTTTGATTGTCCTCTACTGCAGCCAGTTTTTTGGGAAGCCACTCACCGATAATATATTTTCCCGGTTCGGCATCATTATGTTGATCGGCATGGTGGCCAAGAACGGCATTCTGGTCGTGGAGTTCGCGAACCAGCTCCAGGTGCAGGGACGCAACGCGTTCGATGCCGCCTTCCAGGCGGCGGCCGTACGTTTCCGTCCGATTATCATGACCTCGATCGCCACGGTGCTGGGCGCTGCGCCCATCGCCTTCGGCGGCGGTCCCGGGGCGGAAACCCGCAATCCGATGGGCATCGTGGTCGTTGGCGGGCTGTCCATCGCCACCGTCCTGACGCTGTTCGTGGTCCCGATTGTCTACGTCATCATGGATCGCCTGTGTGTGAAATTCACCGGCAATTCGAGCGCGCACGGCTTGGTGCGGGCTGAGGAAATCGAACGTGAGACGGCGGGCGCCGCTCCGCCGGAACCGGTCGTGTCGCACTAGGCGATTTTTTGGGGAGTTTGGGAAGGTTTCCGCCCGCGGGCGGAAACCGGGCGGCGGAGCCACCCAAGGTTGCAAGAGTGACGTCAGTGCCGGGGAGGCGCCGCGGCATCGAGGGTCTGACGGACGATTTGCAGCAGGGTGTCCGTATGAAAGGGCTCATACCAAAAGCCCTTAGCTTATAGACTTTATACTGGAACGCCAAAGTTTACCTGATCCCTGAGCCAGTGGTGGATAAGATCGGCGACTTTGGCTGGTTGGGTCCACTCGCGGGAGGCAGCGAAGAGATGGTCTTCCAACCGGCGTAAGGTGGGGTAAAGCCGGTTGGTCACGCGGGCCTTGAGCAGGCCGCCGAAGCGCTCCACGGGATTGAGTTCCGGACTGGAGGGCGGCAAGGGCAGCAGCCGGAGGTTCTGCGGTAGACGTGGACCGTTGGTCGGCAGGTGAAAGCCGGCTTGGTCCTGGATGACCACGTGCAGGGCTTGCGGATCGGAGGCGGCGATTTGCGCGAGGAAGACGGCGTGGATGTCCTGGTCGATCGCCGGGGTGAAGAGCAGCTCGGTGCGATGCGCGCCGTCCACTTCGAGCGCTTCGTGGAGGTAACCCCATTGGTATTTGGTGGCGTAGGGCGCATGCACCCGCACGCCGCGCCGGGCCCAGACCTTTCCATTTGCGCTGGAGCAGGCCCGCCACCCCTTCCGCCACCACGGTATCACGGTAGGTAAAGACCGTCTGCCGGCTCACGTCCGCCACCCGCATGATCTCGGCCGCCGTCAGCTCGTGCTGGGCGATTAACCGGACGACCCGCAGATGCTCCCGCGCCCATTCCGGCTGGGGCTCCTCCCCCGCTTGCTCGATCTGCTTCACCAACTCTTCTCCCAGCGGCGGAAATTTACGGGCCATCACCCACCTCACCTCACCGCGTCTTCTTAGTAACGTCTACAAGCTATAGGACGTTGGTATGACCTCCTTCTTGTACGTCTGGAGCTGCGGGAAGGCGGAGTTGAGCGTGGTGTCCTCGTCTGCGGCGTTCTTTAGCTCGATGATACCGACCGGGAGACCGTTGAAGGCAGCTTGAGCCCGTGCTTGCGAGCGTGAGCGAGTCAGGGCTTGGGCTCGATAGAGGATCTGATTTTTTCGCCTGGGGCGCCTTTTTGCGGCGAACTCCGCCTGAAGGCGGAACTACGAACCCGGAGGCTGCTTCGCGTGAACTCGCCGGTATTCATCATCGGTGCTCAGCAAGTCATTCCCTTGGCCGAGGCCGACCCCGTGATCCTGTTCAGCCCGTTTGCGACTTATCGGGTCCGCGTCGGCCACGCCACTTGGACCGGGCAGATTAACGTCAACAACGTCTTCGACCGGGTCCAACTGATGTCGCCTACCTACCGCTTCACACGCTACTCCGATCCGCAGCAGATCATCTTCAGGGGGACACTCGCGTTCTGAGATCGCCGACTACGGCCGACCTTTTCCGTCATGGTGAAAGCCCGGAAAGGGTCACGGCTAGACTCTTTGCCGGCCCGGACCGCCTTGCGTCCGTGGCTGTCGCCGGGCGGGAGGCCCGACGGCCGGCAGGACCTCCCATTCGACGACCGCTTGCAGCGGGGCGCGTCGGACGGTGCCGCAGGAAGACCCTCTGCTTGACAGCGAGCGGGCGAAGGTATGTCTCCTCAACCGGGGCTGCCAAGGCCGACTCCCGCCGCTTCGCCGGTGCGGCATCCCTCAAAGCAATCATCATGATCAAAGTTGGAGACACCCTGCCCGCCGTCACCCTGACCGAGTTCGTCGAAGTGGAAGGCAACGGTTGCACCGTCGGACCCAACCTCGTCGACGTGGCCAAGGCCACGGCCGGTAAAACCATTGCCTTGTTCGCATTGCCCGGTGCCTTCACGCCCACGTGTTCCGCCCGGCACGTCCCCGGTTATGTCGCGCAATCCGGCGCTTTGAAGGCGGCGGGGGTTGATGAAATCTGGTGCGTGAGCGTGAACGACGCGTTCGTCATGCGTGCCTGGGGTCGCGATCAGCGGGTTGACGGCAAAGTGCGCATGCTGGGTGACGGCAGTGCGGACTTCACCAAGGCCACGGGGCTGACCTTGGATCTGGCCGCGCGTGGCATGGGTCTGCGCAGCAGCCGCTATTCGATGTTGGTGAAGGATGGCAAGGTGGCCACGTTGAACATCGAGGCACCGGGCAAGTTTGCAGTGAGTGGCGCCGAAACGATGCTGGCGCAGGCCAAGGCCTGACGGGGTCTTTCCCGGGCTGGGCGGGACGGGATATCCTGCCATCCCCAAGCGTGGCCCCGCGCCCGCGCTGTTTCCAACTCATCCCCAGTGGCCGGCAAATTCCCCCGGATCTGATGCCCCGGAAAATCCCATTGCCTTCCAAGGGTAACCCTGACGTCTACAGCGATGATCGCGATGCCGTTCTTTAGCCAGCTGCAGAATGTCTGCGAACTGGCCGGATGGAAGGCTTGGATCGAGCCTCCCGAGGAGGGCGCGTTGCTGGCGGTGATGTACGTGCTGGTGCACGTCGACGACCAGGGGCGCAACTACCTCATCCGGCTGGTGGCGGACCCGGAACCCGCGGCGGAAGGCGGCGAGCCCTCGGGCACACGGCTGGTGGACATGGTCCTGATTCTGCCGTTCCAGGTGCAGGCCACCGCGGTGCCGGACACCGTCCGCCTGCTCAACGCCATCAACCTGGCGGGGCTGATCGGCAGCTTCGCGTTGCACGAGGCCGATCGGCTGGTCCTGCTGCGTTTTGCCTGGCACGTGACTTGGGCTGACCTGAACCCGGCCCACGCCTATCCTCTGCTGCAGAGGATGGACTATCACGTCCGGGAATGCGCACCGGGGATCGAGCAGGTGGCCAAGGGGTTGGTGGACTACGAGCAGGTCCTCGCGGCCGTTGGTCAGGAAATGAAAAAGATTCAATCGGCCGGGGGCGCGTCATGAGCCGGGCTCAGGAGATCGCGCAGTGGGTCCTGAGCTGGGGCGGTCAAGCCGGCATCGCTCTCGCCCCCGACGCCAACGGCCATTTCAGCTTCGTCGCCGAAGGCCTGCCCATCCGGGTGAGCATGGAGACCGAAATCGCGAGTTCGGTGGTGGCCGCCCTGCTGCAGGAAAAGTCGCTGGCTGCGTCCCCCCAGGCCATGCGCACGCTGCTGGAGTTCGCCCACCTTGGCGTGGTCAGCCAGCGCTGCGGAGTCTCCCTGTCGGAAGACGGGCGCCCCGTTTTGTGGCTGTGGCTCGACTGGGCGGGCCTGGATGCCGCCGGGCTGGCCAACACGCTGAACGGCTTTGTGGCCGTCGCGACGGCAGCGCACCAGCAACTGGCCGACGCGGACCACACGTCAGGCGGCCTGAAGCCCGAGGAGTTGGTCAAGGATGACTGGATGAGCGAGTTCGGCCCGCTGTCCGGCGCCCTGCGCGTCTGAACCAACGGGGATCCCATCATGAGCGGTGCCGCCGGAGTCGTTCCAGCCAACGTCCTTCGTTACGTCAACCCCGGGCCCCTGAGCGGGGACGCGGCGACATCCGCGCAGGGAGGGGTTGGCCGTGTTCGGCTTTCCGGCGCGGAGGTTGCCGATCAGGTCAGGGGCGCGGCCAAAGACCTGCAGCACGCCATGGCGTCCCCTGGTCGGCTCAGCAGCCGGGCGACGTCGACCCTGGCGCAAGTGACCCCGGCCACCGCCGAGCAGCGGAAGGAGCTGGATGCCGCCGCAAGCACCTCGGCCGCGACGGCAAAGAAGGCCAAATACGGTTCGGTGGCGGCCAAGTTCGCCAAGCTCTGGGCAGAGGTCCCAAGCGTGAAGTGGAAGGAGCTCGACAAGATTGCCTTGAAGGTGGGGATTCCCGAGCTCAAGGCGGTGGGGGCCAAGGGCACCAAGTCGTTCCTCGGATTCGTGGCTGCCTTGCCCCTGGCCATGGCCGATCTGAAGGCGCACGTCACGAGCAGCAAACAGGCGGCCCACTACCAAGAGGGTGCAGACACGTTCGCCGCACGATGTCGGTCGTGCGCGGCGCAGCCCACCGGGCCTGGAACCAGGGCCAACCTTTACGGGATCGACCGTGAGTCGGGGCCGCAAGCCGCGGAAGTCGCCGAAGCTTGGCTGAAGCACAAGGAGGCCAGCAATAAGAGCAATCTGGGCGGAGTAGCGCTAGGGGCGACGGCGAGCCTGCAGTCCGCCACCGAGGCGAGCATGAACATCGCTTATGAGGCCAGCAGCAAGGCAGCCAGTGCGCTGAAGAACGCCATCCCGGGCGTGGGGGTTGCTGGTGCGGTGATCGGACTGGCGACCAGTGCCCATGCCTTGAACAAGCAGATGACGGTCGGGGCCGACCTGAGCCGGCAAAGGGAGGGACTGGCCAAAGCCGCCGAGGTGGTGGGAGGCCGTCAACCGGAGGGCATGGGAGGTGCGCTCTCCAACGTTTTCAAGCATGCGCAGGCCAGGGTCGAAGTCAGGGCGACCGCCAACAATATCCAGATGGCCGGCAGCGGGCTGGCGATGGCGGGCAGCACGTTCGCCCTCGCGGGGAACGTGGCCACGATGACCGGGGTGGGTGCAGGCGCTGGGGTGGCATTGGCCGTGACCTCGATGGCGCTTTCGCTCATGAGCCTGTGCGCGACCATCGGCGCGACCGTCTACGAGTGCCGGCAGACCAAAAATGACGCCGTTGAAAAGTCGGTCAGCACCACGGAAGGGCTTAAGAATCATTTCGCCGGCCTTGAGAAGGGTCCGGAACTGGATGCCGCCAAGGCCGAGCTGGCGGGTAAGAACAAGTTCTATGCCTTGGTTCACCTGGCCGAACAGCTGCAGACCGCCGACCCCACTTCAAAGGACTTCAGTAACGCGCAGGACCTGCTCAAGATCGCGGGTCTGTCGGAGGAGCACGTCCAGGCCATCATCATCCTGGCCCGTCAGGTACCGGCAGACCAGATCGACATCAACTCCTCGGCCGTGAACGAGCTCGCCAAGGCCCTGTACGGAGCTCCGGTGGGTGACGTTCCGACCGGCAGCGCCCAGGCCGCCCGGTCGCCGGAGGCCGACGCCGGTCCCGCGCCCCAAGTCCGGAGGGAGCAATCCGCAGACCCAGTGATGTTGCGGCGTGACGACTTCATCAGGGTTTGACGGGCCGCCGGCCGTGCCGCCCTCTGCGCGAGGAGACGGGTGTCCGAACGGTTCGCCGGCGGACAGCTGGGCGGCTTGCCTGGTTGGCCGCTTCGAACGGATTGAGTGTAGGCACGCCGGAACGGATGAAATCGCCGGCATTGCGGGTGACCATCGTCAGGCCGTGCTCGAGGCAGGTGGCGGCGAGGAGGCCGTCGCAGACGGGCAGGGGTTGGGGGGCGGTCCTCACGGAAAGGCGAATGGCAGCGGCTTGGTTGGTGGCGCGGTTCACCGGGCAAGCCGAGGGCACGCCATGCGTCCGAGATGCCGACGCGGGCCTTGGCGTCGTCGAGGGCGTGGCGTCTTTTCGCTTGCGTGCTTACTGTATCCTATAAATCATGACGGTAATAGGTCTTGGTTCTGGCCCCGGTAGCCCCCACGGCTCCGGGGCTTATTCTTGGCAGCGGGCGGGAGATCATGGCCCCAAAGCGCTCGCGATTGCGTTGGGGAACGACTCCACCCGCCCAACTCTCGCGGCAATTCTTTGAATTGCTCACGGACGCGGGTCTTGTCGCCACGCCCGCGAAGGAAGTCACAAAGCACGCCAGCACCGGCAAAGGGCGGCGGAAGGCACGCACGCGCCACCCGCTCAGTTTCCTCTCGCTGCGCCACACGATGACCTCGCTGTTGAAAGCGACCGGAGCGGGCGAAGCCGTGGCGATGGACATGATCGGTCATGACTCCGCCGCAATCTCCCGCCACTACACGCACACGACGGACACGGCGAAGGCATCGGTCGTCTCGGCTCTGCCGGACACCACACGATGAAGGCACGCGCGAAAGAGCAGTAGCTGCGCAAAATCGTCGGCGCGCGGTGAGCGTGGCCCGGGTGCCGCCCTTGTCCTCGGAAGCGACTAAACAGCTACCCGTCAACGCGGTTGTCTGTGTCCACTAGATCGAGGCAATCCCAGTCGGTAAAGGTCCGGCTCTACGGCATCGATGCGCCGGAATCTAAGCAGGCGTTCGGCAATCGCGCGAAGCAGGAGAACTCGGAACTCGTGTTCGGCAAGGTGGTGAGGGTCGAAGTCGTCGGCAAAGACCGCTACGGCAGATCCGTTGGTCGGGTGTTCGTCGCGGAGGTGGACGTGAACCTTGAGATGGTTCGCCGCGGGTTCGCGTGGTGGTACCGGACCTACGCCAAGAAGGACGTTGCATTGGCAACTGCGGAGGCCGAAGCGAAAAACGCGGGCAGGGGACTTTGGGCGGACAAGGCGCCAGTCCCGCCTTGGGAGTTCAGGAGTTCGGCGAAGCGGACCGGTGCGGTTCTCGTAAGATGATCGAGATCCCCGAGGAGAGCCGAAAGCAGCTTCGCGAGGCTCGCTTGAGCTTCCTGGGCTACTATTCCGCAGCCACGCGGGAGGAGGTGGAGTTGATGGACAATCTCGTTCTCGGCTATGCGGCTTACGCAGCGACCGTAACATTTGAGCGCGACGGCAAACCCCAAGAGCTACTCCGGCACGTCGAGAAAATATCCTTTGAGGTGGATCAACTCTTCACGCACTTCCGCGAAGCTGTGCGAAAATCGGCGGCTTACCGGATGAGCGGGGAGCAGGAGAAGATTCGGGCGATGCTCTTTGGGAGTAGGGGCGGCTTGGACCGTTAGCCACCGATTCGCTTTGGGCAAAAATTCTCCGTCGAGTGACTCGTCCGCCTCCTTTGCCGCTGGTGCTTGAGGGCCTGCCCCCCCCGCCCCCGGTGGCTTGGCGCAAGCAACGTTAGGAAGTAACTCAGTGGCCGTAGGGTACAGTGTTGTAACAGAGCGTTGTAACTCTGTCGGTGGCCGCCGTAAGTCGTTGAATTCAAACC
>CANJCM010000091.1 GCA_947472765.1 Opitutia bacterium | reverse complement strand
TCGTCGTAATTCTCCAGCGAGAGAAGCAACGGCAGGTCGGGATCACCGGCGAACGCGCGGACGTTGGCCGAGTGCGACACAGGGCCGAACTGGCCGGTGAAGTAATCGTAGTCCTGGTTGAGGCGGAAGCGCGCCGCCTCAACTTCCTCGTCTGGCCGATTCTCGACCTGCGTTCGCAGGCAGTCGCGCGCCGCATCGCGCACGTAGATCAATCGCCGAATGCGACGTGCCAGCGCCGACGGGAGATCAGTCAATAGGCGGAGTTCGTCCCCGTCGCGCACGGCGATGCCGCCGCCGCCCTCGTTTGTCAGCACATAGGCGTTGGGTTTGACGCCCGCCGGCGCCGGAATGGTCTGCCGCAGCACCGCCGCCTGGGCTTCCGTCAGCGGTTTGAAAACACCCGCGGGCAGACTGGCGACGGCACCTGAAATTGCCTCCCCCAGATCGCGCCCGTCCGCGCTGAGTCTGACTTCCTCCCGGCCATACATGCCGTGCTCCACGCGCTCCAGCTTGCCGAGCATCATTTCGGGGTGCGCGTGGAAGTATTCGTTGAGAAAGATTGGATTCGCGTCCGCTCCAAGCGGCCGACTTTCCCGCCACGGCAGACCACCGGGCTTTTCGCCGGCCGCACGTTTACGGAGAAACACGATGTCGGTCGTGACTTCGGTATTGGCGTTCTTCTTGAACGCGGTGTTCGGCAGCCGCATCGCGCCGACAAAGTCGCAGGACTTCGCCACCGCCTCGCGTAAGTGCGGATACTGTTTGTCGAGTGTCCCGCGTGACGTGATGAACGCCACCAAGCCGCCGGGGCGCACGCGCTCTGCCGCGGCAACGAAGAAGTAGTCGTGGATATGAAATTTCCGGGGATTGAGCTTCGGATCGAAGGGCGCGTAGTCGCCGAACGGGACATTCGACACAGCGAGGTCGAAGCCGTTGGTCGGCAGCGTCACATTCTCGAACGCTTGGGAGCGGATGTCCGCGTCCGGATAGAGTGCCTTTGCCAGCCGGGCGGTGAGCGGGTCGATTTCCACGCCGGTCAGGCGGGACCGCGCGGCCATCGCCTCCGGCATCAAACCGAAGAAATGCCCAAGGCCGCATGCGGGCTCGAGGATACGGCCATGCTTGAATCCAAGCCGATCCAACGCCGCATACATCCCGCGGATGACGGTTGGCGAGGTATAGTGGGCGTTCAGCACGGTGGCCCTCGCCGAACTCATCTCGTCCGGCTCCAACAAGGCGGCCAGTTCCTCCTGCTCCACCCGCCACTGCGGCGCGTCTTCCGGGGTCGCAAATACCTGCGGCAATCCGCCCCAGCCGACATACTTGGCGATAGCGGATTTCTCCTCCGGCGTTGGCGGACGGGATTCGGCCTGCACGCGGCGGAGCGTGCGGATGGCCGCGAAGTTCTGCCGAAACTTCTGCTTCAGCCCGCCTTCGCCAATGCGGTCGGCATCGGTGATGCGGTAGTTGGCTGCATTGAGTGGACCTATGTCGGCTGCTCCGGCGGCAACAGGAGATACTTCTCCCGCACCAGCTCCCACGCTTGATCGTGCGCCTGCTGGGGGCTCAGCCCCTGACGTTTGAACTGGAGCATCAGCGTTTCCATCTCGTCCAGCGTCCGCTCCTGGGCCTCCAGCAGTGCCGGGACCAGTCGGCCCCGTGCCTCCAGATCCCTCACCATTCGCGGACAATGCTCCCGCCAATGGGTCTCCGCCATCCGGCCGTAGTTCAGGAGTTCGCTCATTGTTGGGGTGCGCGAAGAGGTCGAGTTGTCCGGGATCGTTGAGACGTTTTTGCGCCATGCCTCATGTCGTTTCAATCGTGATGCGCCGGACCTGCGGCCCCGGTCGGGCGCCGGTCGGCCGCGGAAAGTTGACCCGCAGCTCGCACAACCGGCCGAGATCGAGCGCCGCCCGGACCTCGGCCAAGTCGCGGCCTTCGACGACGATTTCATCGCGGTCCGCCTTGATCGTCAGCAGCTCGGATTCGCCCAACGTGTGCTCCCACCGTTTGAGCTGATCGGCCGGAAAGGAAACCCAGCCGCCGACCAGGGCGAAGCGCACCACGCGAGCCGGATCGCCGCCCGGCGAGATTTCGCCCCAGTTCGGGGGGGCCGGACGCGTGAGCGGCTTGGTTCCGGGGAAGACTTCGATGCTCATGCGGCTTTCGGAGTGACTAACGAAGTGAGGCGCGCCGCCCAGCGCGCTCGCCACGAACGCCGCGGCGACGGGTTTTCGGTCGGGGCCGTGCCAACCATCTCCATCGCGAGCTTGCGGTCGGCGGTTCGCATCATGGCGTCCCGGGCCGCATCACGGTCGGACGTGTAGATCATCTGGCTTTCGCGGAAGCGGGAGTTCGAGACATACGCCTGTTTCAGGTTACCCGCCGCAATGCCGGCATCTGCCATGAGCAGGATGCCTCGATCCACGGTCTTTCCCTGCGAGGCGTGCGAGGTGGTGGCATACCCGTGGGTAAAACCGCGGAACCACGCGGGCAGCACGCGCCCGTCTTTCAGCGGGATCTCTCCATTGGGCGCGATGCCCGCGATTTCAACCAAGTCGCCGTTGCGCAGATCCGCCGGCTTCACGTTCGCGCGAATCAAGAGCCGGTCGCCAACCGCGAGGGAGATTTCGTTGGTGGAGCCGACTTCGAAGCCGCTGGCGTGGCGCGGGTCGATCCGCAGCTCACTCCCGTCGGTCCCGCGCAGCACCAGCTGACGCTCCTCACGCCGCACCACGGCCACCGCGTCGAATTTCCGGAATTGGCCCCAGGTGTGATGGAACGTGAGCACGTCGCCCGGTCGGTAGCTCTCCACCCGCCGACGTTCCTCATGCGTCCACTTGAAGGACTCGACCGTTCTGACCGCGTGCTCGCTGCCGGTAAGAACACCTGCGGCGCGCAATTGGGCACGCACGGCCGACGTGAAGTCATGGATCTCTTCCCATACCGGCGAAATCGCCAGACACGACTTTCCGGATTGCACTGTCCGCACGTAGTCCGCCGCGGCCTCCTGCCACAGGGCACCGCCATCGGGCAGTTCGCGCACCGCCCCAAGGCGGGTGAATTCATTGAACGCGCCGAAGGCATCGCCCCGCGCCAGCCGCGCGACCGCCTTTCGGTAGGCCGGGTCCCGTTGGCGACGAATCTCTGTCAGGTGAAAGACGGGGACGCGGGCAAATTCCTGCAGGCACCGGATCGCGTCGCCGGCCTCGATCGAGGTGTGTTGCTTGATGTCACCGACGAGGAGCAACCGGTTGTTATTGCGAGCGGCCAGCCGGCAGAGGTCGCGCATCTGCCTCACCGACACGAGCCCGGCTTCGTCCACGATCAGCGCACGCCCTTTCGTCGCCAGTTGAAGCGACTCGTTGGCGAGCAATTGCTGCAACGTATCGGCTTCCGCGGTGAGTTCCCGTCGAAGGACGTCGGCGGCGCCGGACGATGGCGCACAGCCAAACACCCGGCCGCCTGCCTGCTCAATGCCCGCGACTACAGATTTGAGGCAGGTGGTTTTGCCGGTGCCCGCGTCGCCCTGTAGGATCACGACGCCGGAAGTGGAACCGAGGACGCCTCGCACGGCGGCAACTTGATCGGCACCAAGGTCCATCTGGCCGGGCGCGGGGCCGAACCGCTTGCGGGCCTTAAGTTGCCCGTTGGCCCAGCCGGTGAATTCCTGCTCCGCGTCCAAGGCGTCGCGGGAGGCAATTTCCTCGTCGACCCGCACCAGGTCGCCCGACCGTTCGCGACTGACCATCGCGCGTTTCAGCGCATCGAGGGTCACACGACCGCGACCGGCCACGAGCGCTTCCCGCAGCAGCAGTCGGTCATCGACGACCGATTTGCGCTCGAAGACGTGGGCTTCGGCGGAGCGCAAGGCTTCGACCGGCGTGATCGGCGAGGCACTGGCTGAAATCCCTGCCGCACGCGCCACGACGGCACGTAATGCGTCCAGGTGCTCGCCGGCCTCGACGAGCCATCCCCCACGTAATGAAGCCGCGGTGGCTCTGGTTTTGTCGGCTCGGCTCCGAACGGCGATCGCCTGTAGTCCATCCTGGGAATGGTTTCCGGTCGCAGCGGCCTCCCGGAGGATGGCTCGCCGACGTTTGCTAAACATCTCGCGCAGGGCAGGCGGGACGCCCTTGACCGCGAAACCGATGCGCTGGCCGGATTCCAGCTCATACCCCGCGGCCGTCATTAGGGTCGCGAGTTTGTTGTAGCAGACTTCCCGCAGGTAGCCCTGATGCCGGTAGAATCCCGACGGCTGGACGCCTTTCCACCGGCCTTCACTCGCGTCGAAAGTGAGGTTCATGACGCAAACGTGGGTATGCAGCTGGGGGTCGAGCGCTCGGTTGGCGTCATGGGTGACGACCGCCGCGACCATCTCTCCCGTGCGTCGGTCGAAGTTTTGGCCGTCGCGCCGCACCCGCGTCGCCGTCAGAGCCTCCGCTTCCTTGAGCGTCTCGGCCACGGCTTCCTGCCACCACTGTCCGATCCGTTCGTCACCGCCGACCAGGTGCAGCACCGACACATCCTTGGGTGGAGAAATCTGGCCAAAGTAGCAGACCCGTCGGTTCTCACCCTTATTCCTCACCATGAGCTTCGCTTCAGTGACAGGATGCAGGCCGGCACAAAGATTGGTGAAGTGGGCTAGCTTACACGCACCTTCCAATCCAAGGCGTTTGGCACCCTGACCCTGCCACGTCATCTCCACCTTTCCTTCCTGAGTGAGGTAATCGCCCACGGCCATGTGCTCCCGGAAATAATCCACGGCACCGTTCGCAAGCACACAGGGTTTATCGAATCTCACCATGATTCGAACCATGCCTAAAAACCATACGATGGCGAGTCTAAACGCCATGCGAAACAGTCAAGAAAGCCCGTTATCGAGCAATTGAGTGACCCAGCCGTCACCATTCAATCACCGCAATCCAGCATCTCACTCAAGACACGGAAAAGCGGCACCAGCCGCATGTTCTACCTATAAATCCGTGGACACGCCACCCCTAGCGTTCGCTAGGAGAATCTCATTCCGCCACCACTACATCGCTACTTCGCCACTACTCGACCACTACTTCGCCGCTACTTTCTACCGGCCATACGAAATCTTTTTTCGATTTACTTAAAGCCATACGACGATAGCGTTCCGGTGATGACAGAAACCAACGAACTTCATGCCCGACTCATGGAGGACGCCCGGAACTACGACCCGGCGGCGCACCACCGAGGCCTGCTCGCGCCCTATCGCGACGTGCTGCTCGTCTGGCGGGCGAAGTTCATGAGCTACGAGCGGATTGCGGCGACGCTCGATGCCAATGGAATCAGAGTTTCGCCGGCCGGCGTCGGCGTTTACTGCCGCAGCCAATTCACCAAGGCCGAGATCGAGCGCGTTCGCCGGGAGAACCGGGCGAACACACGTCCGGCCACACAGACCCGGGCTTCCAACCCTCCGCCGCAGGCAGCCGTGCCGCCTCCGGCCGAGCCCAACTCCGGTCGCCGCGGCCCGAAGATCGCGCGGGACAACTACTGAACCCATCCCAGCCATGCCCACGAAACGCATCATTCTCTTTCCCCAGGACAAGGGCGGTATCGGCAAGAGCTTTGTCGCCACCTTGCTCCACGACTACCTCACCGACGCCGGCGTTCGCGTGAAGGCGTTCGACCTCGATCACGCGAATTCGACGTTCAACCGGCTGGTGCCAGAGGCCGAGTTCATCGACACCGACGTCGACGCCGACAAACTCGGTGTGCTCGACCGGATAGTCCATGTCCTCCCGGATGCCGATGTTGTGTTGGTGGACAACCGCGCCACTGGCGGCAGCAAAGTGATCGCCTACCTCGACGAGACGCGCCTGCCGGAGTTGCAGGATGAATTCGGCTGCGTGCTGGTGTTCGCGGTGATCGCGACCGACGACAAGGACGCGAATTCCCAGATTGCGGAGCTGCTCGACTCGCACGGTAGCCGGGTCCGGTGGCTGGTCGCGCGCAATCTCCGCGACGGCGGGAACCTCGATCTCTTCGGCCAGAGTAACGCGCGCAGGCGCCTGCTCGACTTCGGAGCGGTTGAAATCGACGTGCCGTGTCTCGCGGAGGTGACGAAGAACCGGCTCCAACAGGCCAACCTCACCGTGGGCCGGGGACGCCAGTCCGACGCGCTCCACCTATTGGATCGCTCCCGCTGCGTGCGGTTTCACGACCTTATGAAAGAGGAATTCGGGAAAGCACGGGAACTGTTGCTGGCGTGAGCACGCCGGCCAAACCCGGAGACCTGCTCGATCCCGGGCACTTTCCCGACGACCTGAAATGGGTCCCGGCCCACTACAAGCTGCATCCGACCGATCCGGTTTACCTCCTCATCGCGTGGCACTGGCGCCGCGTGAAGCAATCGGAAGACACGTTGAAGGCGTCCATCGTGGAAATCAAAAAAGCACTCGATGACCGCATCACCAACGTAACCAATGCCGCCGAAACCGTGGCCGGCGTCAGCGATGCGCTCGCGGAGGTGCAGATGTCGTTGGACGAGAAGCCGGCCGAATTGGAGGCGCAACTTGACGCGAAGCTCTCCAAGCCGGTGGCCGACGCGGTGACGCGGCTCCAGGCGTTGGAGAAGTCGCTCGCTCCGCTTGCCCGCAATTTCCAGACCGCCCTGCGGCGCCAGATCCTCGCGACCTTTCTGGCGGGAGTCACCGTCGGTGTGCTGTCGTCGGTCATCATCTTGCTCACGTGATGGGACGCACCGCCGGCCTCGTCCTCTTGTGCTTCGGCTTCGCCGCCCTGGCACGCTACGCGGCGGCGCCGCCGGTGGGCTATTGGCTCCCTCTCATCGCCCTGGGAATCGGAGGATGGCTGACCTACGTCGCAGTAACGGCCCACTTCGAGGGGAAGCTGGCGGTGGTGCTCCGCCTCTGGGGGCTTGAATGGACCCGTGATGAGGCATGTTGCCATTTCTTCATCACCGGGGCGACCGGCACCGGGAAAACCGCGCGCGCGGTGGTGCCGATCGTGCACGCACTCCGCTCGACCCTACCAGACACCGGAATTCTCGCGGTGGACTCCAAGGGAGCGTTGTGGAAACCGCTGTCGGCGATGGCGACGGCCTTGGGCCAGAAGGACACCCTGCGCTTGATCCGCGTGCGACCCACCCACATAGCGCCGGACCAGTGGGTGCCGCCGCTGCGGCTCAACATTCTGGGCGACGCCTCGGTTCCGTGGGGCACCTATGCGAAGATCATCGTCGATACCGCCACGGCCTCCGGCCAGCGCGGCGGCCAAGCCTTTTTCAAGGAGACGGCACGGGACGCGATCACGCACGCCATGCACGCGCTGGAGGCGGCGGAATTGCCGGTAACCTTGGCCAACGTCCACGACGCGATCTGTGTATCTTCGGAGACCGCGTTGCTGCTCGCACGGCTCGCGGAGCATCCCGGTCCGGCGGCCGAGGTGGAGCGGCAATATTTCAGCGATTTCCACGCGCAGCCGCCGGAACAAAAAAGCGGCACCGTCTACACGGTCGCGAACTATCTGCGACCCTACACGCCGCCAGACATCCGTCAGGTCGTGTGCTCGCTCGAGCCCAACTTCAGTTTAGGCGAAGTCGACGCTGGCCGGCTCATCTGCCTTTCCGTCCCGCAGACCTATCAGGTCGAGCGCCGGTATCTGAACCTGCTCTTCAAGCAGCTCTTTTTCCTGCACGCCTTCCGGCGGTTCGATCTTGAGCCGGACGAGATGCGCCGGCGCAACCTGATCGCATTGGTTTTGGATGAAGGGCAGAAAACCACACTCGTTTCCGAAGACGGGTTCTCGGATCACGCCACAGTCGACGAACTCCGTGAGGCCGGCGTCAGTCTGATTTCGGCGACCCAAACGCCGTTGTCGCTCTATGCGGCGTTCGAGACCGAACGAAAAGCCGACGTATTCATGGCGAACCTAAGGACTCAGATTCACTTCCGTGCAGCAGACGAGAAAGGGGCGAAGATTCTCTCCGAGAAGATGGGCGGACGGGAGATCCGAAAATATAGCGGAGGGGTGAGCAGCGGTCGAACGTCGCGCAATTGGCAATCGGTGGATGAACCGTGGTTCAAGCCGAACCACTTTCTGTCCTTGGACGACGGCAGCGCCATCATCAAACACCCGGCCCGTCGTGGCCGACCCTTGCTGAGCCGGCTCCCGTTCACCGGATTTACGCTCAAAAACGAATCAACCGAAAGCGCGCCTAGCGCGACCGCCGGACTCAACTCGGGCCCGCCCGACTAGCCCCGGCGCGAATTCAATTGCGGCTCGGTTCTCCTGCCGGGCCGGCATCGGCCTTACGCGACTGTTTGGCGGTTGGCGCCAGAAAGCTCCTCCGCCTGGGCTTTGATCGCGGCTGCCGGAGGGGAATTATCCGGGCTCGCTCCAAGGGCCAGCCCGTCGAATCCAAATAGTCGTCTGCCACTCCGGTGGTATCGCGACCCATCAATTGGAACCGAATCAGGGCCTCAACCGTGGGAGCCGTGTGCCCCATAACTCGGGAGAGAATCCGAGCCGCCCGGACGTATGTTCGGTAATCAGAGGTGAAGATCGCCACCGTGACTCTAATTTGAGGGGGTCGTGCCATGTGGGTGAGTTT
The DNA here is from genome assembly GCA_947472765.1 of Opitutia bacterium. Lineage (GTDB taxonomy): Bacteria > Verrucomicrobiota > Verrucomicrobiia > Opitutales > Opitutaceae > ER46. Next base: position 12,492 of record CANJCM010000091.1, on the reverse strand, counting down.
GCTCTTGCCCCAGACTACCACAAATCCGCGCCATCCCATCCGGACAGAGTTGTCATTCCATCGTCTGCGATTGCTTTTCCTTCCTGGGAAGAAAGGCCCGGGGCGGCGCATGCATTACCTTGCGGAAGACGCGGGTGAAGTGACCCAGTTCGCTGAACCCCAGCTTGTAGGCGACCTCAGTCAGGTTCATGCCCCCGGTCGCAAGCATTTCCTTGGCGCGCAAAATGCGGAAGCGGTTGAAGTAATCCCGCGGCCTGAAGCCGGTCTCGGCTTTGAACCTACGACAGAAGTGCGAACGGCTCATCCGCGCGGCCTGCGCCAGGGCATCGAGGGAGAAGGGTTCGGCCATATGTTCCTGAATGTACCGCTCCACCCTGGCCCGATCGACGGCCCGCATCCCGGAGTGGATGCCGCGAGGTGTGCCCGCGGAGAAATGGGCCCGTACGACGAACGACGCGAGGCAGGCCCCCACGGCTCCGACATGCGAGTCACTGTCGAACTCCACCTGACGAGCCTGCCGCCGGAGGTCGTCGCACAGCATCCCGATTGCTGGTTCGCGGTCGGAGTAATCACGGATGGGACGAACACTCGGATACACGGGCACCTGACCGCAGAAAGCCTGCACGGCCGCGTTTTCCACAAACAGGATGATCAAGTCTGCGGTTTGGCGCCAATGAACCTCCTGCTCAAATCCTGCTGGGAGTATCCATACCTGATCCGGGGTGATGTGTTGGGTGACTCGCCGTCCGTCGGCCGTCCATGACGCATCGTAATCAGCCCCGTCGAAAGCGATCGTCATCTGCACCAGGTCGTGGGTATGACCCGGCCAGAGAGTTGGTTTCTGGTTGTCACAGTAGACCCAGACGCGGTCACCCTGGACCAAGGGACGCCGTTGGACCCGCAGTCCGGGCGGCAGAAGGTGGGTGGGCGAACGCCGAGAAGGCGGCGGGCGATTATTCGCCGCCATGAAAGCCCGCCTCCGCTGAACCGTACACGCGCATTGCGGCGGTAAGGATAACAGCGCCGGCGGCAGTGAATAGTGACGCGATTACTCGTTACTAAGACGGGGTTGCTCAGCTGGGGAAGCGTGGCTCCCTGAAAACCGAACCCGGATCCGACACTGGGTCATATGCTCTGACCTCGTGAATTGCAGTTGCCGGACGTGACCCAGTGAATGGCTGCGGCAACGTGGGCCTCCGTCGCATCGAGGACAGGCAGGGCGGAATCGCCGGCCCCCAGTGCTAGGCGGAGTTCCGGGGCCGCCAGCACCACCGCTCGCGCGCCCTCCCGGCGGAAGTCAGCACAGAGCCGTACCAACTCGGCCTTCGAAGCTCCGTCCACAAAGCCCCGGCTTAATTCTTCGTTCACGATCGCGTTAACCCGGGTGGCAGCGTCCGCCGCCGGAGTGGCCGCGATCAGCCCGAGTTTGGCGCAGCGCTTCTGCCAAATCTCATCTTCCTTCGGAAACCGGACTCCGAGGAGCGCCAGCCGGCGAACGCCGGAATTGGCCGCGACGGTGAGCGTTGCATCCACCAAATCGAGCAGCGGAAGGCCGACTGAATTTCGAATGGCGTCGGCGCCAACGTGAAGCTGGCTGCTTCCGAGCAACAACGCTTCTGCCCCGGCAGCGGCACATTGCTGGGCGGCCTCGACGCAAATCCGGTGAGCCTCTGCCGCATCCCTCACTTTCATCGCGCTCTCGAAGGCACGGCCGTCGACGCTGTTCACAAATACGCGGAAAGGGGAGGGGGCGCGCCCAAAACGGTCAGACGCCTGTTCGTCGAATTGCCGAAGATAGCGGACCGTCGCCTCGGTATGAATCCCGGCGATCAGCCCTAGACGTCTCATAGCAGAGGCATTTCCCCCGCGGACAGGATTGGAGGCCGGCGCCTGAATCCCTGACGCGGGTCGCGATGTGGCCAGACGGACAAGGGTTCCATTATACTGCGCTGCTGGGATGTTCTCACCGTACGGCACGTCTGGCTCGGTGCGTTTCTCTGCTGGTCCTGGTCGCGTAGACAGCTTGGCGTAGCGCCTTCATAAAGGTGACGTCGTCATTTCTTCGTTGGGTACTACTGGCCACGTGCAACCCGGGAGGGCCGAAAATTTTCCATAACGAGGGGAAATGGCCGTCTTTTTCGGCGGAGCCACATCGGGGCGACGATGGCGCCACCCGTAGTCTCGTCTTTCATGGGGCATTCAGGTGTGGAGCCAACCGGCAACTTTGCTTTAGAGCACGGTAGACCCGCTATACTTGAATTGAAGTTCGATGAGTACCGGAATTCCGGTACGGAGATCTATCGCGAACGAAAAGGAATGTCATGAAGCTCGAGACTCGACCGTCGTGTCGCTTGGTCTCCAGCAGGTGCTTCCGTTCGGACGTTAGGTGCGGGGCCTGACGTGATGCGGATGAGATACTGGTACAATATCTCGGCCTTCTCGGCGTCAGTCATCGGAGCAAGATCGGGCAGTTCGAAATCCTTGATGTGGTCCATGGCCCCGATGGCGTCAGAGCCGGCTGCCAATCTCAATTCGGTCTGACCCCCAATTTAGGGGTGATGGGCGCGCACGGAATTCCTCGTCGGAGGCAATCCAGCGGGAAGCCGAGACCCACGTCCGGTCAGGCGAGGGCGCCCTGACGGTGAGTCTCAGCGGAACTCGGGTAGCGTTTCACACGCGGCAAACAGCACCGCAGTTCGCAATCAAATGCTTCACTGAAGCTAGCCAGATTACGGAGCGGGCATTGTTTCTGCTCGATCCGATTGGCGGAGGACAAGGTCGCTCTGCGGCAAATTCAGGGGATGCGCACTGACCCCACCTCCGAGGCTCTTGACTCAATCGAAAACGACTTTGCGAACGTCGAACTGCTGACCGAGAAGGGCGGCGACATAGCCGGGGTGGACTGCTTCGTCCTCTCCTGGGTGACCCGGCCCCTTCGAGCGCAGATGTGCAGGTCACACGCCAGCTCCGGGAGGCGGCACGCGCCCTCGACATCGAGTTGATGGATCATGTGGTCATTGGCACCTCCGCCGCTGACCCGACTGGCGTAGGCTACTACAGCTTCCGAAACACGGGACTTCTCTAAGGAGGTCGCTTCCCGGAGTTTGGGGTTTGCCGTCGCGCGCGAACCAGTGCGTTGTGATCGGAAATGAACCGGCTCCCGTGAAATCATTTATGGACGCTTTGATCGTAACGGCAGATCGGATATCCAGCTTCCGAAAAGAGGGCTTACTTTGAAGATCGCCCCCGAAATCGAACAGGAGTTTTCGACGCTCAACGCAGAGCAGCGGGCCATCGTCTCTAGCACAGAAGGCCCGCTCCTAATTATCGCCGGTCCCGGTTCCGGCAAGACGTTCAGTCTGGTTCTTCGCACGCTCAATATTCTGTGTCTCGGGAAGGCCAAACCCTCACAAGTGGTGGTCTGCACATTCACAGAAAAAGCTGCGCTTGAGCTGAGGGATCGAATCCATTCGGCCGCAGCAAAAATTGGGTATAAGCAAGATCTCTCGGACCTCCGAGTCGGCACGATTCACGGCCTCTGTCACGCCATCCTAAACCAATTCCGCCATCACACCCAACTTGGGAACAGCTTCCAAATACTCGATGGCCTAACGCAGCAGCTTTTTCTCTTTGAACAGTTCGCCCTAATCTTCGGAGAACCGATTAATGGCCTTTTTCTCGGCAAATGGTCCACCAAATGGACGGCCATTGAGGGAGCCATCGCGTTTTTCAATAAGATAAGTGCGGAGACTGGTTCAACCTGGGATTACATCCGCATCAATCAGTCCACGTTCGACGGAAACGCCTGCGATAATTTTGCCGACCTCATCCACATTGTGCGTGGCGGGCTGCAGGCCGCACAATAGCAAGGTATCAATCTTCGGTCTGCCCAAATAGGAAAGCCACGATTTTCTCTAAATCTGTCACCAAGCGCCAAATGCTTGTCAAAGGGGTTGCCGATCACCTAAATGCTCAACGCCCCAGCAATTCCAGCACGTGCCGCCAGCCTTGGCTGCGCCAGGGGCGTAAATCCCAAGTCTTTCTATGTCCGAGCAGGCCGTTCTCGTCCTCGTAGCTATCCTCGTCGGTGCGGCCGCAACCGCTCTCACGATCAGGCTCGTCGTCAATGTCCGGAAGAAAAGCGACAGCAACAAGGTCAACCAATCCAACAACAAAGTTGGCGGCGACCAAGCTGGCCGCGATATCCGGAAATAGCGTCGAACGCCTCGACCGTGAACGATACCCAGAGCGACGACAACAAGGTCAAGCAGACAGCGAATGTCGTGCGCGGTGACCAGGCCGGTCGCGACATCATTAAGGATAGCACTTTCATCATCCAGCCGGTGGGTATGACAACACGCTTTATCAGGAACAGCTCGATTTCCGAGAGGGCAAACGCCGCCAAGAGGATTTGAAGGATCAACTAAAACAGCTGGAGACTGTGCTAGACCGAGCCGAAATCGAAACTGACCCGCGAGTGTTAGCCGAGCATATCGCCAAAACCAATACCGAGCTTGATCTTCTAAACAAGGAATTAGCGAATCTGCAAAAGGCGCACTCTACGGCTCAGGTTGCTCACCGAAACGAACTTGGGCCGATTAGCGACAAACTCGCCGTAAAACGTAAATATGCTTACGTGCTCACCAACGAAACGCGTGATGTGGAACTCGAAGTAGAAGATTCCGGACAATTTGTCGCCGCTTTGGAGAGTCGCCTCACGTCCCTTGATGATGCCGCGACTGCCCGGGACGTTCTAGGTTCGCTTCCCCTTCTTTTTTGCCCGCAATGCCTGTCCCCTCTTTCATCGGGCGCTGACAAGAACGTCTGTTCGCTTTGCAAGCATCCATCTGATTCCGAAATCACCAAAACTCACGCCGCACGAATGCGGCAAGAACTCGCCATTCAAATCAAGGAATCAAAGAGTTTGCTTACTGCAAAAGAGGCCAAAGTCGCAGAAAAGCGGGCACAGTTGGCGCAAGTCACAATCGAGTCGCAAGTCCTCCAGAAAGAATTTGAGAGGTTAGCGGCCATTGTCCAAACCGCGCGCGATTCCAAGATTGACCGGCTTCTACAAGAGAAAGGCAGCTTGGAACGAGCGGTCGGTGATCTGATGCAGAAAAATAAGATTATCCAAGTTTTACTCAGCCTGCGCGAACAGGAAAAGGTGCTCGCAACTCGACTCCAAGAACTCGCGATTTCGATCGCTCGCCGCCTATCTGACCAAAAGGCCCGATACTTCGAGGCCGTTAGTATGGTGCAGAAATACACGGTCCATTTTTTGCATAACGACTTGCCGCTGGAAGAGCGTTTCAAACTCGCCCGAAACGTAGACCTCGCGCCCGAGACCAACACTTTCGCTGTCGATGGGCGCAATCAGTTCTCTGCAAGTTCGATGACCTACTTAAAGAATAGCATCCATTTTGCCCTCCTGTTCGCGTCACTGGAGCTTCCATTTTTCCGATACCCGCGACTCATCATCTGTGACAATATCGAGGACAAGGGCATGACTCCCGAGCGAAGCCGGAATTTCCAGCGCAACCTCGTTGCGCTTTCGAAAGCTTCAAACGTCGGACACCAAATCATTTTTACTACTTCCATGGTCGACTCTTCGTTAGATACGCCCGAATTCACAGTCGGGCCAAACTACGTCGACGGATTGAAAACGCTCGGTGTGAAAGCAACAATCACGGCACCAACCCCAAGCTGAATCCCTGTCGGTTTTTCAGTGCTCCTGCTTGTCTCTCTGCCTTCAATTTTTCAGCCCCTCCCTTTTGCTGTTAAGGGCTTAGTCCGCCGAATGGGCTTGGGCGGTGTCGCCGGAGCTCCGCGCGCCGTTCCCTGCGGCGCTTTTCCACGGCGCGCGCGGCCCCGAACGCCGCCAGCGCCTATCTGGAGTCGAGTTCGGCCCCAGCCCCCAGATTCACCGGGCAACTTTAGCAGCGCGAACGCGAGGACGGCCCGCGCGCTCATGTCAGCCCGCCAAACGGGCGCGCCGCCTGCGCGGGCAACTGCGCTTTCATCCGGTATTTTTCTTCAGTAGCCGCGCCTTTTTGCGGCTACTGGCAAGCATGTGCCGGCAGTTTCCCGATCTGCGGACATGGCTGATGGATGATTTCGGGCAGGATGCCGACACCCGCGCGACAATTCCACTAATCGAGGATACATCGCTCGTCCGTTCACCCAGATCCCAAATTAGTGAGCATTGGGTTCCATTCCGAAATTCCCAGGCACTCCCCGTTCGGGTAGTTTTAACGTCGAAATCCCCTCAACAAATGGAATGGGCTCCCTCCGCCCCAATTCCGCCCAAGTGCGGAAAGGAGGAATGGGTCGTGGCGCGGACCCTGCCCGACTGGGTGAATCAACCGGAGTGGTAGGTTGCCGATTGGATGCGCGTCGCGCCAGTGCAACCCCAGTTCTTGTTTCACTTCCTGCGGCGAACTCGAACCATTTTATTCACGCCTCCAATTTCAAGGCGTTGAGTTTAGCATCGAAGGCAATTCTGCCGGCCCCATTACCAGACCGCATCAATTCTCCAACGACTGCATCCTGCACGTGACGCTCAATCGTCTGCCGGAGCGGCCGTGCGCCGAGTTGCGGATGAAATCCCTCGCGGATCAGGAACTCCAACGCCTCGCGCGACACCTCCAGATCGAACCCCACCGACTTCAGCCGCGCGACTTCGTTGGCCAGGTGCAGCTCGGCGATTTCGCGTTGCACCTCGGGAGCAAGCCTAGCGAACACGAGCTTGTCCGGAATCCGCGCCAGCAACTCCGGCCGCAGGGATTCCGCCACCCGTCGCAGCACGGCTTGCTCGACGCTCGCTGGGCTCGAGCTTGCCATCCGCATCGACTCGGTCGCGCCTAGATTTGAGGTGAAAGCAACGTAGTCCGACCGCAGTGAAACCGTCTCTCCGCCCGCAAGGGTGACGCGCCCCGGCTCCAGCATCTGGATGAACAGGTCCAGCACCTTGGGGTGGGCCTTCTCCAACTCGTCGAAGAGCCACACGCGCGGAGAACCACCGATGGCCGCACGTCCGATTGCGCCCGGGTCCGACGCATCGCCCCCGAGCAGCCGCTCCACGGCATCGGCTCGCTGAAACTCCGACAGATCGAATCGTCGCACCCGATCTTCGTCGAAAAGGTAACGAGCTGCCAATAGCACCAGTTCAGTTTTGCCCGTGCCGGTTGGCCCGACCGCAAGGAACGCACCTCTCGGCCCGTCGGTTCTCGCCAAACCCAATTCGCCGCGCGTGAAGACGGCGGCGGCACGCGCCAGCACGTGATCCTGTCCGCGCAAATGAGCGCGGAGATAGGCATCGAGGCCCCGCAGGTGGGCGATCCGTGCTGCGTCAGCCATGGGCTTTGGCCTTTTGCTCCAAGCGGAGCTTCGAGAGGCCGCGCGGTTTGTTCGGAAAATCCTCAAGAAACTTCGCCACCGCCGGTGCGAGCGTCTTGCCGTTCGGTGAGGCCCGCAGGATGGCCCGCACCACGTAGGCGCGGGTGGCGACGATCTTGGCCTTGGCCAGGTGAGCGACGACGCTGTCGAGCTTCTTCACGTCGTCCTTCGGCAGGTTCACGGTCGGGTGGCCGGCGATGACGTCGTCGTCCGAGGTGGCGACCCCGAGCGCGCTGTCACCGGCCAGCCGGACGGCGTGGGCGATCATCTCCGTGGGGGAGGTGAGGTGAATCAGGGCGCGCAGCACCGTCGCGCTGCGGGCGTTGACGCCCGCCTTTTGGAGTCCCGACACCCGTTCTTCCAGGGCGGTCATGTCGGCCTCGTAGAAGGAGAAACTGTTCTTGATGGGGCGGGAGTCAGCCATGCCTAAGCTAAAAGCCATACGATAGTGTTTGACAAGTTATGATTATCGTATGGCTTTTAGAAGCATGACGACCTTGTCTCCGCTTACCGCCCTCGGCCAGACCGCGGATTTGCCCCTCCCAAGCCCGATCCTGGCGCAGTTGCAGCAGGTGCGTGACGGGTTCGGCTCGGCCCTCGTGCTCGTGTTCATGGTCGGGTTCTTCTGGGGCATCATCAAAATCTGGGGAGGCGCCAACGCGATCTCCAAGGGCGACAGCGAAGGCAAGGCCGGCATTTTGGCCGGTATCATCATCGCTGCCGCCGCCGCCATCATGACGGCGCTATTCACCATTTTTGGGATGCAGGACGCGGTCCTGACTCCTCGGTTCTGAGGCTGCGAAGAAGACCATGAGCGACCTGCGCTTCACGGACACCAATGCGGCGGACGACTCCGCCGGCCAGGTCTTCGGCTTGGAGGGCAACCTCTACCTCCCCGTGGTGGGCGGATTCGTTGCCGGAGTCGTTCTTTTTGCGGGACTCGGGTTCGTCGGCACCGGCTATCCACTGGCCGGGATGGTGGCTGGCATCCCCATTTCGGGCTCACTCGTATGGGTTTTAGGATTCCGGCAGGGTAGGCCGCCCGGCTACGACCGGGACCGGCTGGATCAAGCGCTGGGCGGGGCGAACTTCACCCCCAGCTCCGAGCCTAAAACCCATACGAAGTCTCATGCGGACGCCCCGGACGGTCGCTTGATCGAGGGTATGCTGGTCTTCGGCTCGCCCGAGCGGGGCGGCTTGGTCGCGAAAGGCTTCCGGCTGCAGCCGCCCGATCTGCGCGGTGCGAGCTTCGAGCAACTGAACGCCTTCCAAGACCGGGTTCGGGCGCTGCTCGCGTTGGTGGCTCCCGGGCGGCGGCTGCAAATTCAGTGGTGGCCCGACTCCGACTACCGGCAGGCCCTGCTCGACTACCACTCGCGGACGCAGGAGGTGTCGGACCCCACCATCCGCGCCGTCCGGAACGAGCGGTTCACACGCTACTGGCCCCGGACGCTGGACGGTAGCCTCCGGCGCGAGCACCTCGCGGTATTTCTCTCGATTGAGGTCGACGCCTACGCGGGAAATCTGCGCGGCCACGACGGGCTCCAGCATCACTATGCCGGATTGCTGCGGGAGCTGGCGGCCCAGTTCGAGGACTTCGCGGGCACATTGCGGACGGTTTTCGGGCCGGAAACTCCCGTCCATCCGATGGACGACGCCGAGCATTGCGCCTGCCTACGGCGCTTCCTGAACCCCAGCCATGCCCGGCGCACGGCGGAGGTGGCGGCCGAGTGGTTCGATCCCACGCTGACGCTCCAGGAGAATTGCTGGCACGGCGAAGGCGTCGGTCAAAGCGGGGGCGGCTTCTTCCTTGATGGGCACTACCACGCCGTGCTCGCGCTCAGCCGCTGGCCCCAGCGGACGCGCCCGGGGATCGTGACCCACCTCACCGGCCTGCCGTTTCTGGACTATGCGATCACGGTCAACGTGACCCCAATCGCCGGACGGCAGGAAATCACCCGGGAGGAAAAGGCGACCGAGCGTCTCCGCGGTGAATACGCCGAAAAGCCCCGCGCATCCCTGCTCGTGGCGCTGCGCAAGAAGGAGCGCAAGGTCGAGGCGTTGGCTGGCGGTTTCGCCCGGCCTTTCCACGTGACCTACTTGTTGCGGGTCTGGGCGCCGACCCCGGAAGCGTTGCGGGAGAAGGTCGCGGCGGTGCAGGCGGCGGTGAACGCGATGGACGGCGCGCAGTCCTTCGAGTGCGCGCTACCCACGACGGCGAAGAAACTGTTCTTCTCCTCGTGGCCGGGCTGGACGCATTCGTCCTACCACCACCGCGAACTCTACGCCGAGGACAGCTACCTCGCCGACCTGCTTCCGTTCTCCGCGACCTTCGTGGGGGCGTTGGATCACGCCGAGGCCCTCTACGACGGCAGCCACGGAAACCTGGTCGGGGTCAGCGCGAACGTCGGCGGGTCCCCGCAGCACGCGGTCCTGATCGGCATGACCGGGGCCGGCAAGTCGGCCTTCATCGAGGACCTGCTATTCCAGACGGCGGACCATTTCGGCCATTCTCTGCTGATCGAGGAAGGATTCTCCTACAAGCGTTTCACCATCGCGATGGGTGAGACGCCCATCGTCATCCATCCGGACGCTGCGCTGACGCTCAACTATCTCGACACGCAGCGGCTGCCTTTGACCCAGCTGCATCTTGCGACCGCGGTCGCGCTGCTCGCCCGCATGGTCGGGCAGCCGGAACATGCCCAGGAACTCGCGCTGCGGCAGGCCCAGCTCACGCAATACCTGCATCAGCTCTACCGCGATGCGTTCACCGATTGGTCGCGGCGTCATGCGGCGAAGGCGGACGACGTGCGCCGGTGGGCGTGCGCCGTGCACGGCTGGAGGTCCAAACTCGGTGGCGCGACGCCCTTGGAGGCATTCGTCGATCTCCGGGATCGCCACGCCAACCGCGAAGACGAGGCGCTCGCATTCGTCGCCGGCCTGACGGAACAGGCCATCACGCGCTTTGCCCAAGACCCGGCGACGGAGCGGCTCGTCGCGCAGACGGCCTGCGCGTTCTACTTGCCGGAGGAATTCCCGACGCACAGCGCGCTAGTCGAACTGTTGGCTTACGCGCGGTTTCCGGAACATAACCGCGATGAAATTGACCGGCTCGCGACGCTCCTGAGGGCGTGGACTGCCGACGGGCAATACGGCCGGTTGTTCGACGGCATCACGAATGTCTCGCTCCAGCGGAAGATCGCCCACTTCGAGCTGGGCTTCATCCCGGAGCAGGCCGTCGAACTGAAGACGGCGGCGGGACTGCTCATCAGCGGACTCGGCCGGCAGCATATTCTCGCTCTGCCGAGGGCACAGCGGAAGCGGATCCTGTTCGAGGAGCTGGCCCGGTTTCTCGATACCCCCGGCGGCGAACAGATCGTGGCGGAGAGCTACGCGCAGCTGCGCAAGCACAACTGCTGGGCCGTGTCCGTGATCCAGCAATACGCGCGGTTCAAGGGTTCGCGCATCCGCGCCGCCGTCATCGGAAATGCGAAACAGTTCTTCCTGATGCGGCAGAACGACCGCGGCGATCTCGCCGATCTCGCCCACGATCTGCCCCTACCGGAAACCGCGCTCGACGCCATCCAGCGCTATCCACTGCCCGAGCAATTGGCCGCCGACCAGCGGCATTCGTCCCTCTGTTTCTTCAACCCGGCCGCGCAGCCGCCGCAATGCGGCACCCTGCGCCACTTCCAGAAGGAGCCATGAAGACATTCCTCCTGATTGCGCTGGTTTGTCTCGGGCTCGCCGGCTGCGCGACGCCACCCCGCCAGACCGACCGCGAAGCCGCGGCCGAGGCTCGGGGCTATGAGCGCGGCTACCGGCAGGCCGTGAAGGAGCAGTATTGGCTGATCCAAAACCAACAACGCCGGCCCACGCCGGCTGAACCCATCACACCATGAAACACCTCGTTCTCTTCCTCCTCCTGTTCGCGGCGGCCCGCGCGCAGTGGATCGTCAACGATCCGGTTAACACCGCGGTGAACTCCGCCGTGCAGGCCGGGCAGGCCGCTAATCACATCGAAGTCCTGCGGCAGTGGGCCGCGCAACTGGAGCAGCTCAACCGTCAGCTCCGGGAACTTGAAGCGCAGCTCGCCGTGCAGCAGCGCATCCGCGATGTCATGGGCAGTCCGACGGCGGCCGGCGCCGGCATGGTGCTGCGCGACCTCGGTGCCACCGACCTCGCCCGCACCTATGGCGACACGCTCGCGGCCACGCGCCGACTCGCGAATGCCATCGAGTCGTTGCAGCGCACCTCCGACGGGATCTACCAAAAACTCGACGACCGCACGGCACTCGGCCGGGACTTCGTGCGCCAGGAGCCGCTCTACCGGCGCTACGCCGCGGTCGAACGGCAGGCCGACAACTTTACGGCTGTTCACGCGGAAACCAACACGCGGTCGGTCGCGTTGCAGGGTGAGATTGCGGCGACGGTGGAGCAGCTGCGAGACGCATCGACCCAGGCTGAAGTCGACAAGCACAACGCCAAACTTGCGGTGCTCGCCGGCCAGGTCGCCCACCTCGACGCCCAACGCCGCGACGAGGCGGACAAGCTTCAGACGCAGCAAATCCTGAACGAGAATCAGGCGGCAAAGGAGCGGCAGGATTTTTTGGAACGTCAACTCGCCGAGGAGCGCCAGACCCTGGCCATCGTCGGGACCTGGCAGCAGTCCGTGAAGGTGACGCCGACCAGCTACGTGCGCCCATGAAGCGGATGCACCTCATCATTGTCGCAGTCATGGTCGCGCTCGCCTTGGCCGGGTTGCTTGCCGTTCGCCATGCCGTGCGGACTGCCGTGACCGTGCCGCCGGTTTCCGATCTCCCCGCGCCGCCGAGGAAGAAGGCGTCCCAGCCGATGGACGTCTGGCAAGGATCGATCAAGCCCGACACCCGGACCGACTACGCCTCGGACCCGGCGGCGAAAGCACGGCTCATGGAGAAGCTGCGGCAGGAAGAACTGCGCCAGCGCCCGCAGGAGGGCCGCAACTGATGGAAAACTTCGCTCCAGGACTGCGGGAGAGTATTCTCTCCCTGACCGACGCGCTGCGGTTGATCGTATTCTTTGTCTGCGTCGTCGGGCTGGTGCTGCAAATCCAGC
>CANJCM010000090.1 GCA_947472765.1 Opitutia bacterium | reverse complement strand
TGACCCGCTGCAAATCGCACTGAGCATCAACGTCGGCGCGGCGATCGTGGACGTTTCGCCGCTTTCGACCACCGGCGCCTTGTGCGTCGCGGCCCTGCCCGCCTCGGAGAATGCCAAGCTGCTCTTCCGGCGCCTGCTGATCTGGGGATTCTCGATGACGATCGTGGGCGCGCTGTTCGGACAGTTCTGTGTCCGGTTTTTTGTCTAGGCCGTGGGCTGCGCCCGCGGCCTACACGTCGCAAATCCGCACGCCCTGCTCGAGGGCGCCGAGCGCGTCCGGCACCTTCGGAATGAATTCCTGCCCGAGAAATCCCCGGTAGCCGGTGTCCATGATCGCACGGATGATCGCCGGGTAATAAAGCTCCTGCGTGTCGTCGATGTTGGCCCGCCCGGGTACGCCGGCCGTGTGATAGTGGCCGATGTATTGATGGTTCGCGCGGATCGTGGCGATGACGTCGCCCTCCATGATCTGCATGTGATAGATGTCGTAGAGCAGCTTGAACCGCTCCGAGCCGACGCGCCGGCAGAGCTCCACGCCCCAGGCCGTGCGATCGCACATGTAGTCCTTGTGGTTCACGCGGCTGTTGAGCAGCTCCATGCAGACGGTGACGCCGAGCTTTTCCGCGAGCGGCATGATCCGCCGCAGGCCGACGGCGCAGTTCTCGAGGCCTTCCTCATCGGACATTCCGTCGCGATTGCCCGAGAAACAAATCAGGTTCGGATAGCCGGCCTCGGCCGTGAGCCGGAGGTGATTCTCGTAACCCGTGACGAGGGTGTCGTGGTACTCGCGGCGGTTCCACGACTTCGCGATTGGACCGACCTTGATCGCACCGAAGTCGAGAATCGGGTTCGAGACCATCGCGCAGCTAAGCCCGTGCTCGCGGACGGTCGCGAACTCGGACGGCTGCAGCAGTTCGATCGATTGCAGGCCGAACTTCTTCGCGGCGACGCACAGGTCGGGCAGGGAGATTTTCGCAAAGCACCAGCGGCACACGGACTGGCGCACGCGTCCGACGCGGCCGGCCGCGGCCGGGGTGGGTTCGGCGGCGCCGAGCCGGGAGGGAAGGGCAACGGCGGCACCGGCGGCGACCGCGCCGAGGGTGAGTTTCTGCAACGCAGCGCGACGGGAGAGCGGGGTCATCGTGGGGCGAGTTTTGTCGCCGGCCCGCGGGCCCGACAATCTCAATTGCGGCGGGTGCGGAACCATGGTGGAGTGATCGCAAGCTGGGCGCCCCCCTTCCTTGATCGGCCCGGTGAGCGTGAACGTTGCCCCTCTTTCCCATGAAAACCCCCTCCTTGCTCTGGAGCCTGTTCCTTTCCCTTGCCGTCAGCGCCGTGCTGCGTGCCGCCGAGCCCGCGCACCGCGTGATGAGTGACGTCGCCTATTTGCCGCCGGAGCGGGACGAGAAGCTTGATCTCTACCTGCCGAATGCCGCCAAGCCCGGCGGGAAAACTCCTGCGATCGTTTGGGTGCATGGTGGTGGGTGGATGCGCGGCGACAAGGCCGAGGCCAACGCGAAGGAAATCTGCACGACGCTGGCCAACGCCGGCTATGTGACGGCGAGCATCAATTACCGCATCGGCGCGGGCGCGTGGCCGCAGAATCTTCGGGACGTGACGAACGCGGTGCGCTTTCTCCGGGCGAAGGCGGCGGACTACGGCATCGATCCGGATCGCATCGCGATCGGCGGCGCCTCAGCCGGCGCGCACCTGGCCATGATGGTGGCGTTCACGGCCGGCCGGCTTGAATTCGATCCCCCGCGGTATGTGGAGCAGCCCTACAACGGTGTTTCGAGCGCGGTGAGCTGCGTGCTCGATCTCTACGGCCCCACGGCGCTCGCCACCCGCGAAGCCGTGGACGCTGACGGCAAGCCCCTCGGCAAGCGCGCGCAGCCCGCCAAGTCGATGGAGGCGTTTGGTGCCACCGTTTCGTACAGCGGCGGCACCGTGGAGTTCTTCGTCGCCGCCTCGCCGGTGACCTACGTGAGCCCGAAATCGCCGCCCGTCCTCATTCTGCAGGGCAACCGTGACTCCGAAGTCGATCCCAGCCAGCCCAAGACGCTCGCGGCCGTGCTGACGCAGCACAAAGTCCCCTTCGAGATGAAGATCATCGACGGCGCCGGCCACGGCTTCGACCTCGAGTCCTGGCGCGGCCAGCCCCTGAAGGAAGATCTCCGCCCCGTGGCGCTCGTGTTCCTCGCGAAACACCTCGGCGCCCCGGCGAAACCCTGAAGACCAGGCCGGCGCCCCTTTCGCCGGCCCCCGCTCTCTGTCCCCAGCTCCCGCCCCGATCCCCGTTGTCGTCCATAAGATGACATCCGGCCGCCCCCTGAAATCGGGGGCATCGCGCGGCTGACGCCGGGCCGGCCGTGGCCTGCGCTGGGGACGTGCCCGCCGGACATCTTCACACCCTCCTCGACTTGCTCGTCATGGTCGCCGAATCCGCCGGGGACGCGGCGGCGGGGGCCCGGCGGAAGTTTCGAAATCGTCCGCGTCGCTTGAAGGGCGCGGCGTTGCGGCCCGGGATCGATACGCCGCTCTGGAACTCGCTGGCGATCGCGGTGCGGCGAACCTTCCACCGGCGGGGCGACAAGGTTCGTCTGGCGCGTCATCTCGGCATCTCCCGTCAGCGGCTTCACTTGTTGCTTGTGGCCCGGACGCGGTGTCCGGACGCCGAACGCACGCTGCAACTGCTGGCCTGGCTCGCCGCGCGCCAGCAGGGCGTCGAACTCGATCGCTAGACTGCCGTCGTCACGAGGGGACGGCTTCCGCTCGCTCGGTCATGCTCCCGCCGCCCCGAGCCCCGTTGTCGTCCAATAGACGACAACTTCGTGATCCACTTTCCGGGCGTCGCGCGGGACGACCGCCCGGGACGGAGGCGTACCGGCGGAAGCTCATGCGTGCCGGATGATCCGGAGAGGGAGGACCGTTTCGGGGACCCGCGCTGATTGTCATCTTATGGACGACAACGGGGCTCGGGGCGGAGGCGGGGGAGGGACGGGACGGATGGGCGGGTGCGGCGCTGAGGTTACGGTCAGGATGCAGAGGGTGCGGGATGGGCGCGGCGAAAGGGGGCTTCCGGCGGGCAGACGGAAGCGCGGCGTCCTGACGGAGCGCTGAGTGGATTCGGAGACGGGCCAGACCGGCGCCGCCGGCTCAGAACTTTGAACCGTCGGCCTTCGTGCCGCAGAGGCTGACGGTGAGGCCGAGTTCGGCGGCGAGCGCGGCCTTGGTGTAGAGGGCGAGGTCGGCTTCGCGGGCGGAGTTGGCGTAGACGACCTGGATGTGGTTCGCCTTGTGGCGGGCCATCATCTGGTCGCGGGTCACACCGTAGGTGACGGCGTGCATGATCGGCCACTGCACCGTGGTTTCCTGCCAGCGGCGTTCGGTTTCGGCGGCGGGCAGCGTGATGACCTTGGCGCGGCCGAGGTCCATCTTGAGCCGGCCGTCCTCGACGAACACCCGGCTCCAGACGATTTCGCCGGGCTTCGCGATGCCGCGAACGGTGCCGCCACCGAGACGGAAATACATCGGGGGCTGACGCAGCGAGTCGGTGCCCTGGTAGCCGCCGACGTGATGCGCCGGCGGGGCGCTCCCGGAAATGAGGAAGACCCACACGTACTCGTCGGTCGTGCCGCTCCGATCCCAATCACCCCAACGGAGATCGTGCAGGGTGTTTTCGACCGGCTGTCCGAGCGCGGTGTGCACGCGTTGGGTGAGGATGCCGTCGAGACCGGCGCATTCGTCGACTTCGTTGAAATGCGTGAGTGGCTGACCGGGGCGGATGAGTTTGCCGGCGGCGTTCTTCACCGGTGGGCGATCGCTGTTGTTGAGGATGCCCTCGACGAGGTCGCTCGCGGGGAGGAGGTCCTTCAGGCCCTGCTGGTACTGGATGCCGATCGCCTCGCAGCCAAACTCATCGGCGATCCGCAGCGCGGCGACGTAGGTTTTGCACTGCTGCAGCACCTGGGCTTCGGTGAGTTCGGTCGCATCGTCGGTGCCGAGGTGAAAGCGCATGCCCTTCTTCTGCAGCCACGCGAAAACGTCGCGAGCCTCGGCGTCGGTGACCTGGGTCGAGGCGTAGTAGAGGGCCGATTGCGAGAGGCGCTCCTTGTACACGCCCGTCTGGAAGAGCAGTTCGTCCGGGATGATGGCGTTGAACATGCCCATGCAGCCCTCGTCGAAGACGCCCATGATGGATTTGCGCCGGCGCAAATCCTGAGCGATCCGCTTCGCGATCGCGGTGGCTTTGGTGGGGACCTTCGCCTTCGCGAGCGGCGCCACGTGGGCGGTGCGATGCTGGGCCGTGCCGCTTTTCAACCAGGCGGCGAGGCGCGTGAGGAAGTACTCGTCCTCGAACTTTTCGCTCCAGAGGGTGGAGTATTTCACGCCGGCCTTCGTGAGTGAGCCATTGAGGTTCAGCATGCCGACGAGCCCGGGCCAGCGCCCGCTCCAGTTGGCGACCGTCAGGATCGGGGCGCGGTGGGAAATCAGGCCGTGGAGCAAATGATGCGAGTACTGCCACACCGCCTCGGCGACGATCAGCGGCGTCTCGGGATCAATGCCCGCGAAAACCTCCATGCCCTCCTTCTGCGACGAGATGAAGCCGTGCTTCTGCGCGGCACGGTAGGGATGGGCGCGGACCAGCTTGTAGCCGAGTTCGGCCACAGCGCGCGTGAGGGCCTGCTCCATCGCGTGCTGCGCGGGCCAGCAGACTTCGTTGGCGGATTGGCGGAGGTCGCCATTGGCGACGAGAAGAACGGTTTTCGATTTGGCCATGAAGGGGAGAACGACGATCCGAGGGAAGATCGAGAGGAGTGGAGGAGAGTCGAGACGGGAGTTTGGTGTGATGAACCGCGGATTGTTCGAGCCGGACTTTGAGCCTCAACCCAGGAAGAGAGGAATCGGAACCAGGTGAGCGAGGGATGGTTCGTGTCATCGGGCCGGCCTTGCTCCGTCGTCGTCGTCCGCTTGTGCTCGGGTCGCATGTCCGCTCCGACCAGCATCCGTGGCTTCGAGGCCGTTCCGCTCGACATTCCGTTGCTCACGCCTTTCGGCATTGCCGGCGGTGTGCAGCCGGCGGCGAACAACGTGTTGCTCAAAGTGTGGCTCGAGGACGGCACCGTGGGCTATGGCGAGGCGGCACCGCTGCCACCGTACAATGGAGAAACTCAGGCCGGGGCGCTGGCGGCGCTGTTGGCGGGGCGCGAGTGGATCGTCGGTCGCGATGCGCGACAGTGGCGCGAGCTTGGCGCTGAACTCGCCCGGCGGAGTCCGCCGGCGACCGGCTCGGCCCGCTGCGCGTTTGAAACGGCGGTGCTCGATGCGTTGACGCGCCACGACGGAATTTCGCTGACGAAGTTCTTCGGCGGCGCCGGGACCGAGCTGACCACGGATATGACCGTGACGACCGGTACGGCCGAGCAGGCGGCGGTGGACGCACGAGCGATTCGCGCGCGAAACATTCGCATCCTCAAAGTCAAAGTCGGCGGGCCCGGCGGACCCGCCCGTGATCTCGCGCGTCTGGCTGCGATTCACGAAGCCGCGCCCGACTCGCCGCTAATCCTCGACGGCAACGCCGGGGTCGATCGGGCGGCGGCGAAAGAACTGGTCCGGGGAATCAAGGCGCTCGGGGTGGAGCCGCTCTTGCTCGAGCAGTGGCTGCCGAAGGCCGATCTCGAGGGCATGCGGGATCTGCATCGCGAATCGGGTTGGAAAGTAGCCGCGGACGAAAGCGTCGTCACCGCCGAGGATGCGCGCCGGATCGCCCAGGTGGGCGCGGCCCAGGTGGTGAATATTAAGTTGATGAAGGCCGGGCTGGCCGTCGCCAGTGACATCGTGCGGGTCGCCCGGGATGAGGGCCTCGGCCTGATGATTGGGGGCAATGTGGAGTCGCTGCTCGCGATGACGACGTCGGCGTGTTTTGCCGCGGGCCACGGTGGCTTCGGCTACGCGGACCTCGATACGCCGCTCTTTCTGGCCACGAATCCTTTCGAAGGGGGCTTCGCGCTCGACGGAGATCGGATTTCCGTCGCGGGCATCACGGCTGGGCACGGCACGACGCCGAGAAACTGAGTTCGCGCCGATCGACCGCGGATGCCTCGGCCGGTTCGCCGGGTATTTTGTCTGGCGTCGTGCGTTCCGGCTGACTTCTGCTCGCTGCGCATGGCAACGAAAACGGCTCTCATCACCGGCGGATCACGAGGCATTGGGCGGGGAATCGCGCTCGAACTGGCGGCCACTGGGGCGCGGATCGCCGTGAATTACGCGGGCAATGCCGCGGCGGCGGCCGCGACCGTGGCCGATGTGAAGGCGGCGGGCGGCGATGGTTTTGCGATTCAGGGCGACGTGGCGGTGGCCGCGGATCGGGAGCGGCTGGTGGCGGAGACGCTCGCGCGCTTCGGCCGCATCGACGTGCTGGTCAACAACGCGGGCGTGGCGCCGCAGGTGCGGGCGGATCTGCTGGAAGCGGGCGAGGAGAGTTTCGATCGGCTCTTCGCGATCAACCTCAAGGGTCCGTTCTTCCTCGCCCAAGCCGTCGCGCGCCGGATGTTGCAGCAGGAGCGAGATGCCGAGGGATTTCGTGGCCGGATCGTGAACATCACCTCGATCTCCGCCTACACCGCTTCGATCAATCGCGGTGACTACTGCATGGTGAAGGCGGGCCTCGCGATGATGACGAAGCTCTTCGCCGATCGGCTCGGGAACGAGGGCATCAACGTGTACGAGATTCGCCCGGGCGTGATCGCGACCGACATGACGGCCGGCGTGAAGGAGAAGTATGATCGCTTGATTCTCGAGCAAGGCCTCACGCCGATTCGCCGCTGGGGCCAGCCGTCCGATGTCGGCCGCGCGGTGCGGGCGATCGTCGAGGACCGGTTTCCATTTTCCACGGGCGCGGTCTTCGACGTCGACGGCGGCTTCCACCTGCACCGGCTGTGAGCAACGCGCGCGGCGCACGTAACCCTGCATTCGGTGGTTAGACTGCGGAATTTTTAACCACGGAGTGCACAGAATGCACCGAGTGCTCGGCCTTCGGTCGCCCGGCGCTTGGTGGCCCGCTGCGTGAGCAGCGGGAAGGCATTGAGCGGAGCAATGAAGAAGTCCCTGTCCTCACGGACAGGGCCACGACGAACCGCCTAACTTCGGAATTCAGGTAATCAGTAACGATTTCGCGACGCGCCCGCGTCGGCGCGCGAGACCCGAAACCTCCCGGAGTTTAACCACCGAGTGCTTTGAGTGCACGGAGTGAAATTCGTGGAGAAACAGGAGCTCTGCTTCCCGATCTCCCCGGCCTTCCTGTTCAGAGCTTGAGACCCTGTGGGCTGGGGAACAGATGAAGGCCGACCGGCGGACTTCGTGCCGCCTCGTTTTTTGTCGCGGCTTCCGCCAGCCCCGGCACGTTCCCGGAGGTGCTATTAACCTGTCAGCCGGGATTTGAGGCGATGTTTGCGCGGGAGTTGACCGAGCTCCATCGCGGCGTTGTGACCGAAAAAGGGCCGGGCTGGATCCTGGGTGAACTGGATGCGAACCACAGCGCGTTCGCGCATCTCACCCTCGTCGATCCGGTCGAGATTCGCGCCGATTCCGTGAACGGGCTCGCGGGGCAGGTGGCGGATTTCTTTCTCACGAGTCTGCGCGGCGAACGCATCGAGGCGGCCTGGCCGAGCTACTGGCAGGGACCGGCGGAACTGGTCGGACTCGGCCGCCGCATCGGGGCGGTGGCGTCGGCGTTCGACGAGCTGTTGCGAAAAAAACTTTCGCGGGTGGCCCGGCTGGCGCAGCCGGATCTGCCAAGGGGACGCGGACGCTGGCGTGGGCTGTTTGTGTTTTTCGTCGACTTCAACCGCGCCTATGCCGCCCGGGAAGTGGTCGCGCATGGGCAGCGCCGGATGGCCGATGACGAGCTCGCACCCTCGCGGAGCTATCTGAAGATCGAGGAAGCTTTCCAGATTCTCGGCCGTGAGCCGCAGCCCGGCGAGACGGTGTGCGATCTCGGGGCCGCGCCGGGTGGCTGGAGCTACAGCGCGGCGAAGCGCGGCGCGCAGGTCATCGCCTTGGACAACGGTCCCTTGAAAGGCGGCGCCCTGAACCATCCCCTGATTGAGCATCGCTGCAGCGATGCTTTTGGGTTTCGCCCGTCGGCGGGCGAAACCTTTGACTGGCTGTTCTGTGACCTCGTCGAGGAGCCACACCACGTACTGCGCCACATCGTCGAGCCCTGGCTGACGCAACGCTGGTGCCGGCGATTTGTCGTCAATCTGAAATTCGGCCGCGTCGATGCGATTGCGCTGCTGGCTGAAATCCGTGCGCCGGATTCGCCGGTCACCCGGCTGGCCCCCACCACGCTTTTCCGGCATCTCTACCACGATCGCGAGGAGTTCACCCTGATGGGTGAAGTCGGCCCGTGAAACCCGACGAGCTGAAAATCTGCGGGCTGGCGGCGGTGAAGGCGCGCTTCGAGCGGGATCCCGCTTCGATCCAGCGGCTCTTCTTCGATCAACCGACGAGCCGGCGGATCGGCCCGATGTGTCGCGCGCTCGCGGCGGCCAGGAAAGTCTATCGGTGCGTCGAGTCCGCCGAGTTGGAGAAAGTCGCCGGTTCCATTCATCACGGCGGCATTGTGGCGATCGTCACGGCGCCGGCCTGGCGGGCGCCCACGGCGGCGGAGGTGCGGACTTGGGCGGGGCAGCGCGCTCCGTTGCTGCTGCTCGATCGCATCGGCAACGCGCACAACCTCGGGGCCATTGCGCGGACCGCGGGCTATTTTGGAGTCGGCCGCCTCGTCCTCGCGGAGGATCCCGCCGCGGCGCGGCCGGGCGAGGCGACCTATCGAATCGCGGAGGGCGGCATGGAGGCGGTGGAGGTTTTTCGCGTGCCCGATCTGGCGAGGTTCATCCACGACCTGAAGGCGGCCGGTTACGCCGTGCTCGGCGCCGCGACGCGCGGTGGACGTCCCGAGGCCGGTCGGAGCAGTCAGGCGGTCGCCCTGGTCATGGGCAACGAGGAGCACGGGATGAGTCCGGCGGTCGCGGGGGCGTGCACGGGGCTCGTTACGATCCCCGGCTCGGGCCGGGTGGAGTCGCTCAACGTGTCGGTCGCCGCCGCGGTGTTGATGTGGGAACTCTGGGGCCGCGGACTTAGTAGGGCTTGAAGCCGTAGAATTTGCGCGGCGGATCGGGTTCCTCGGCCATGGGGCGAGGTTACGAGAAGCGGCCACCGGGTAAAGGGTGCGGGTTTTCCCTTCTGTCCCGCGCGGAACTCGCGCAGCTTGTGCGAAACCAACGCCACCGATGCCCACCACAAAACAGGCTGCGGCCGCGACGGTGTCCGGAGGGGCCTTCGACTGGCCGGTGTGTCGCGAGGCCGAACATCTGCTCGCGACGTGCATCGAAGGCTTCCTGCGGCGAAACACCTTTGCGCGCCGTCTCGCGGACCGGATGCGCGATGAGACGGGTACGGATTTCTTCGAATGGGTGGA
The DNA here is from genome assembly GCA_947472765.1 of Opitutia bacterium. Taxonomy (GTDB): domain Bacteria; phylum Verrucomicrobiota; class Verrucomicrobiia; order Opitutales; family Opitutaceae; genus ER46. Next base: position 11,744 of record CANJCM010000090.1, on the reverse strand, counting down.
CCACCTCGTCCTCTCCCCGGAACACGAGAAGTTGCTCGCCGCCGCCGGCTTCGTGCCGGACTCCTGCGAGGCGCCGGCCGGCACGGCCGTCTGGTGGCATCCCCGCGCCATGCTGCCGCGGGTGCTGCTGCGGGCGGATGGCGGTGGCAGCGGGGTGCCGTCGATCCTCGCGGTGCGCCCCGAGTTCGTGGCGGCCTTTCTGGCGGCCCACGATCTCGGATCAATTATCGAAGGGGGAGTCAGGGCGCGTTACCGCCGCGCGCTTGTCCATGAGGAACAGCGAACGCGACTCGAGGCGGTGGAGCGACATGCCTGCCGGGGCTTTGTCGTGCGCGAGCCGGCGCCGGCCGACGTGGTCGCGGGGCTCGCGGCGCGGGAACTCTGGCGGACTCGTTGCCGGGACTTTGCGAACGATGCCGACGGGGTGAAGCACGCGTTTGCGCGGCTCGAGGCGGTTCTGGCGCTCGTGGATCGCGACCTCGCCTGCGATCTCTTCTTTGCGGAGGAGAGGCGATTTTGGGAGCAGCGGAATCGGGCCGCGCGCATTCAGAAACGGCGGCAGGACAGACTCGGCCTCGGCTGGGGCAATCACGATCACCACACCTTCCGCTGCTCGCGGGAGCGCTTCGCTTCCCTGATGGATTTCCTGCGGCGGCTGGGCTTCAAACGCCGCGAGCGGTTTTACGCGGGCGCCGAGGCGGGCTGGGGCGCGCAAATCTGCGAGCAGGCGACGGCGGGCATCGTCGTGTTCGCGGATGTGGATTTGCTGCCGGAGGAAACCGAGATCGATTTCGCGACCGAGCCGCTGCCGCCGGCGCCGAAGCTGGGGACCGTGGGCCTATGGTGCGCACTGCACGGGGACAGTTTCCTCCAGGCGGGCATGCACCATCTGGAGGCGCGGTTTGATTTTGCGCGGCTAAAGTCCCAGTTGGCAGAGGAAGGCGTGGAAACGATGAAGCCGTTCTCGGACTTCGAATTTCTGCGCCAGGCTTTCACCGTGGGCGAGCGGTGGACACTCCGGCCGGCGCGCCTGGCGGCGCTGCTGAAGTCGGAACTGATCACGGAGGCGCAGGCGGAGGTTTTTGGCCGCGACGGCGCGATTGGCAGTCATTTGGAGAACCTCCAACGGCGCGGCGGTTTCAAGGGCTTCAACCAGAAGTCCGTCAGCGCGGTCATCGCCGCCACCGATCCGCGCCGGGTGCAGGTGGAGTGAGTCCCCCGGGGCGCGTCGCGGAAACGGCGGGGCGTTTTCCAGTAAATCGAAGATTGCTTGCGCGGGTTTGCCAGACACGTACCTCCTATCTCTTCGTCGTCGTAGAAAATCTCCGAATACATCGCGCCTCCCTGCCGTCAGACTCACCATGAATATCCGCCTCCTTTGCCTTGCCTCGGTCCTTGTGTTCGGTGGTTCGCCCGTGCCGGCCGCGCAGAAGGCGCACACCCCGCTCGAGGATCAGATGGAGGAAATCAACGCGGCGTACCGGAAACTCGGGCGCCAGGTGGCGGACGCGGCAAAGAACGCCGATTCGCTGAAGCAGGTCGCAATCATCCGCGAGCATGCGCTGGCGGCGCTCAAGCATGATCCGAAGCGGAAGGCCGACGTGCCGGCGCCCGAGCAGGCGAAGTTCCTCAGCGACTACCAGGCGGCGATGAAGGCCTTTGTGGTAACGGTCGACAAACTCGGCGCGGCTCTCACGGCCGGGAAGAACGACGTCGCGGTGACGGTCCTGCAGGAATTGAAGAAGGCGCAGGAGGATGGTCACCGGGACTTCCGGCGTCGGAAGATTACGTTTGAGGAAAAGGCGGCCGAGGCCGCCCGCCGCAACGAGGAGAAGTAAGCGTCAGCGCCGCCGGCCACGAGGCCGGAACCAGGCATCGGCCGCGTCGGGCCAGCTCCCGCCGGCCGCCATGGTTTTGGGATGCACCGCGGAAATGAATTTTTCCGCCGGGCGGAGCGTCACAGGGACGGACTCACGAATCCGTTTGATTCAAATTGCCGTCGCGCTGTACGCTTCGGCTCCCATCCCTGAAACCAAAACCCTATGAAAATTCGTAATCTGCTCGTTACCCTTGTTTCCGTTCTCGCCCTCGCGACGGGTGTTCAAGCTCAGGACAAGGCCGCCAAGGCGACCGAGACCGAGCTGGAAACCAAGATGGACGACCTCAATGCCGCCTACCGCAAGCTCGGGCGCGAAATCAACGATGCCAGCAAGAACGCTGATTCGCTGAAGCAGGTAGCCATCATCAAGACAGCCGCCACCGCCGCGCTCAAGCTCGAGCCCGCGAAGAAGAAGGAGATTCCTGCCGCTGACCAAGCCAAGTTCGTCGCCGACTATCAGGCCGGCATGAAGCAGTTCATCGGCAACATCGACAAACTCGAAGCGGCGCTGAAGGCCGGCAAGAACGCTGAGGCCGCCGAACTCCTGAAGGCCCTCAAGCACGACCAGGAAGAGGGCCACAAGCAGTTCCGCAAGGACAAGAAGGCCAAGAAGAAGGCCGCCTGAGCTCCTCTCTTGATTTCAGTGCCGTCGCTTTGGCGACGGCACTTTTTTTGTCCGCTCAATTCACCTCTCCCGACCCGGTTACACGAATCCGATTGCCCTATGGGCTTGGGATCGCGTTGGTTGGGAGCCGTTACCTCACCCATTCATCTCAGTTAATATGAAAATCCGCTTATCGTTGGTTACTCTCATCTGCGCTCTGGTCGCTTTGCCCAGCGTGCACGCCCAAGACGGCCAGGCCAAGAAGAAGGCCCCGGAGACCGAGCTCGGTCGCCACATGGAAAAAATGAACGACGCGATGCGCACCCTGCGCACGCAGGTCGCCGATGCCTCCAAGAACGCGGCCTCGCTCGCGCTCGTTGCGACCATCAAGGAAAACGCCACCGCCAGCCTCAAACTCGAGCCGGCGAAGAAGGCGGAAGTCCCGGCGGCCGATCAGGCCAAGTTTGTGGCCGGTTACAAGGAACAGCTCCAGAAGACCATTGATATGGTCGGCAAGCTGGAAGCTGCGATCAAGGCCGGTGACAATGCCGGTGCCGCCAAGCTCCTCGACGACGTCGCCGCAGCCCAGAAGTCCGGCCACAAGGAATACAAGCAGCAGAAGAAGAAAGCCGCCTAAGGCTTCCTGCTTCGCGCAATTTCAAGCCGCCGGATTTTCCGGCGGCTTTTTTATTTTACCGCCGCCGCCCGCCGGGTCGGCCGGCGGCGGCGGATGTCGGAATGAGGTCTTGATCACGGGCGTCACGGCGCATGTCTTGGCCCCGTCCCTTCGCCCTGAACCACCGTCGTCAATCGCGGCCCGTTAACGAATCCCAGTTTCCTTCCCTCGATGAGCCTTCCTTCTGTCGCATTCCTCGGCCTTGGCATCATGGGTGGCGGCATGACCCGCCGCCTCCTGGGCGCCGGCGTCCCGCTGACTGTCTACAACCGCAACCGCGCGAGAGCGGACGAACTGGCCGCACTCGGGGCCAAGGTGGCGGACTCTCCGCGGGCGGCCGCGGCCGGTGCGGACATCGTGATTGGCATGGTGGCTGACGATGGGGCGTCGCGCGGAATCTGGCTGGGCGAAAACGGCGCCCTCGCCGGCGCCCGCCAGGGCGCGATTCTGATCGAGTCCAGCACGCTCACGGTCGATTGGGTGCGTGAACTGGCGGCCGCCGCCACGAAGCAGGGCTGCGAGTTCGTCGACGCCCCTGTGACCGGCAGCAAGGTGCAGGCGGCCGCGGGCGAGTTGAACTTTTACGTCGGCGGCTCGGCCGCGGCGCTGGAGAAGATCCGGCCCGTGCTGACGCCGATGAGCCGCAGCATCTCGCATCTCGGGCCGACGGGCAGCGGGGCGCTGCTGAAGCTGATCAACAATTACCTCTGCGCCGTCGAGGTGGCGGCATTTGGGGAAGCGGTGGCGCTGATCGAACGCAGCGAACTCGATCGGACGAAGGCACTCGCCGTGCTGATGGACGGGGCGGCGGCCAGCGGCGTGACCAAGACCGTGGTGGCGCGGATGACGGCGCCGGACTTCACGCCGAATTTCCTGCTCCGCCTGATGACCAAGGATATTGGTTACGCGATCAAGGAGGCGGCCGCGCGGGGGCAGACGCTCAGCACGGCGGCGACGGCGCTCGAGATTTTCCAGCGGGCCGTGAATACGGGCCACGGCGAGAAGGACATGGCCGCAATCGTCGAGCCGATGCGCGCGGAACGGCGCTGAAGGTCGACCCGCGGCGTTGACAGCGCCGAAAGGGATGGGCAACTCCACGGAGGTGTTACCCCCAACCCCGGTCCAAACGTCCGTGGCGCCGTCGAAAGCCCGGCACGTCATGTTCGCCTTCGTGATCGCCCTGGCGATCATCACCTACATCGATCGCGTCTGCATTTCCCAAGCGGCTCCGGACATCCGGCGCGAGCTCGGTTTGACCGAGACGCAGATGGGCTGGGTGTTCTCGGCCTTCACGATTTCCTACGCCCTGTTCGAGATTCCGGGCGGCTGGATGGGCGATCGCTATGGCCCGCGCAGCGTGCTGATGAAGGTGGTCGTGATGTGGTCGGTGTTCACGGCGGCCACGGGAGCGGCCTGGAACTTCCTCTCGATGGTGGTCTGCCGGTTTCTGTTCGGAGTGGGCGAGGCCGGGTGCTTCCCGAACGTGACGAAGATTTTCACGATCTGGCTGCCGTCGCGCGAACGGGTGCGCGCGCAGGGAATTCTCTGGATGAGCGCGCGTTGGGGCGGGGCGTTCACGCCGCTGCTCGTCGCGGCCGTGCTGGGCTTGATGAGCTGGCGGTGGGCGTTCGTGCTGTTCGGCGCGCTCGGCGTGTTCTGGGCCGTCGGATTCTATCGCTGGTTCCGCGACAAGCCCTCGGAGCATCCGAGCGTGAACGCGGCAGAACTCGCGCTCATGGATGGCGCGGAGATCAATGCCCCCAGTCACGCGAGCGTGCCGTGGGGCCGGCTGGTCAAGAGTCCGACGGTGTGGCTGCTCTGGCTGCAGTACTTCTGCATGTCGTACGGCTGGTATTTCTACATCACCTGGCTGCCAACCTACCTGCGCGAGGCGCGGGGAGTTTCGCTCGAGAAGAGCGCGGTGCTCGCGGGGCTGCCGTTGTTTTTCGGTGGCATCGGCTGCTTCGTCGGCGGCTGGGTCGCCAAGCAGCTCGCCGAACGCTGGATGCCCGTGGCGAGCGCCCGGCGCATCGTGGCCTGCACGGGGCTGTTCCTCGCGGGTGCGATGCTGGTCGTCGCCACGCGCATCAACGATCCGGTCTTCGCGATGATCGCCCTCGGGCTGGCGAGTTTCTCGAACGATCTCGCGATGGCGCCGGATTGGGCCGCGTGCATGGATGTCGGCGGCCGGCTCGCCGGTTCGCTGTCCGGCAGCATGAACATGATGGGCAACCTGGGCGGCGCGGTCGGGCCCGTGGTCGTCGGCTACATTCTCAACAGCACCAAGATTTCCGCGGACGCGCCGCCGACCGCCCAAGGATGGACCACCGCTTTCCTCGTGGCGGCGGCGATCTACGGCGTCGGAGCAATTGCGTGGCTGTTCATTGATCCCGTCACGCCGCTGGAAGAGAGAAAGTGAGAGTTAAGAGGGATGAATTAAGAGTTCCGCCCAATCGGGCGCGCACGAGGCGCGCACCTGCGTACGGTGTTACGAAGTTCTCGGAGCGGCGTGGCTCGTCCACGTGCGACCGTTCGGAATGACTCCGGCCTCTTAACTCTTAATTCCTAACTCCGCCTTCAGTATGTCGCCCGCCCGCCGGAGATGTCGAAGACGCCGCCGGTGGTGAAGGAGCAATCCTCGGAGCAGAGCCAGGCGACCATGGCCGCCACCTCGTCAACCGTGCCCGGACGGCCAAGGGGAATCTTGGAGAGCATGTAGTTCACGTGCTCCTTCGACATCTGCTTGAGAATTTCCGTCTCGATGACCGCGGGCGTGAGGCAGTTCACGCGAATGTTCGTCGTCGCGAGTTCCTTGCCCAAGGACTTGGTGAGACCGATGACGCCCGCCTTGGCCGAGCTGTAGTGGGAGGCGTTCGGGTTGCCCTCCTTGCCGGCGATCGAGGCGATGTTGACGATCCGGCCCGTGCCGCGGGGCAGCATGATGGGAACGATGGCGTGGCAGCAGAGGAAGACGGCGAACAAATCGAGTTCCATCACCGCGCGCCATTCGGCCGTGGTGCATTCCCAGAGTTTCTTGGAGACGCCCGCGATGCCGGCGTTGTTCACGAGAATATCAATGGTGCCGAACTGGGATTGCACGGCCGCTGTCGCCGCTTTTACGGCTGCCTCATTGGTCACGTCGACCGGCATGAGGTGCACGCGGTCACCGGCGTTGAGCGAGCGTGCGGCCTCGTTGAGCGCGGCGGCATCCAAATCCCAGAGGCTGCAGCGCGCCCCGGACGCGAGCAACCGGCGGACGATGGCTAGACCGATGCCGCGAGCGGCACCGGTGACAACGGCGGATTTTCCCTGGAGATCGATTTGGTTCATGGGGCAGTGGAGGTTTCAGCTTCAATGGGTTCGCGGATCAAATCGAGCCGTCTCTTTGGGGGAAGATCGGCTTGCCGCCCCGGCGCAAAACTTCACGGTCGCGGCATGGCTTCTCCCCGCCCCGGGAAATTCCGCCGCGCCTCCTCCGCCTTGTGCGATCGCATTTGCGCGGCGGGCTGTGACCTGGAGGCGGCGCGATGAGCAGCGCTCCGCCGTCGTCGATCGCCCCGAGTCCGGCCAAGACGCCCATCCGTGGGCTGCGCTGGTATATCGTCGGGATGCTCTGCTTTGCGTCGGAGCTCAATTACCTCGACCGGCAGACGCTCTCGGTGCTCGCGCAGACGATTCAAGACGAGCTCCACATCACGACGATGGAGTACGCCAACATCACGTCGGCGTTTCTTGTCAGCTATACGGTGATGTACGCCGTCAGCGGGCGGCTCGTCGACCTGATGGGCACGCGGCGCGCCTTCATGGTCTTCGTCTCGGGGTGGTCGATCGCCAACATCCTCCATGCCTTCGCGCGGACCGCGTCCCATTTCACGGCGTTTCGCTTCCTGCTGGGGGCGATGGAGCCGGCTAACTTTCCCGCTGGGGTGAAGGCGGCGAGCGAATGGTTTCCGATGCGCGAGCGGGCGCTGGCGGTCGGTATCTTCAATGCCGGCACCACGATCGGATCGGCGGTGGCCGCGCCCGTGGTGACCTGGATCGCCCTGACCTGGGGCTGGCGCTGGGCCTTCGTGGTCGGCGGCGGGCTCGGCTTCGTCTGGGTCGGAGTCTGGGCGATCGTCTATCGACTGCCCCGCCTGCATCCCCGGCTGGCGGCGGCGGAACTCGCGTTAATCGAGGCTGACCGCACCGCCGCCGACGACGCGCCGCCGAAGGTCTCGATGGGCCGGCTCCTGCGGATGAAGGAGGTCTGGGGCTGCATCCTCGCGCGGGCGATGACCGATCCGATTTCCTACTTCTTCTTTTTCTGGACGCCCAAATTCCTCCAGACCGAGCGCGGCTTCAGCCTGGCGGAGATCGGCAAGTACAGCTGGATACCTTTCGTGGCGGGGGCGATTGGCAATGTGGCGAGCGGGGCCGTGCCCGCGTTGCTGGTGCGGTGGGGCTGGTCAGTGAACCGCGCACGCAAATCGACGATGTTCGGCGCCTCGCTGCTGATGCCGCTCTGGTGTTACCTCATCGTCCAGGTGCACGATCCGGCTCTCGCCATCGTCTTCGCCAGTGCGGCGATGTTCTGTCACACGCTCTGGGGCAACATCACCCTGCCGGCGGAACTCTTCCCGTCCCATGTCGTGGGCACGGTCTCCGGCTTCGGTGGTTGCATCGGCGGCGCGGTGGGCGTGGTCACGCAGCAGGCGATCGGCTGGACGGTGCAGAACGTGTCGTTTACGCCCGTCTTCGCTGTGTGCTCCGTCGTGCACATCACGGCCTTTGCCGCGGTCGGCTGTCTGGTTGGCGAACTCGGGCGGGCGCGGGAGTTTTCGCGCTAGGCCGGGAGTTGCCCCGGCTTTTTTTCCGTGGCGGAACGCAGTTGGGCGGCGGGGTCCGACGGATCCCGGCTCTTGCTGGGCGGGCTGGCGGGCACGGCCTTTTCGTCGCGCAGGGCTTGCGACTCCGTGCCGGCGACCGGGCGCGATTCCGCCGCGGCCTGAAGCTTGCTCTCCGCCTCCAACCGGCGCGCCGGATCCCTGGCATCCTGACGCGGGACTTCCTCACGCGGAAATTGTCGCTGCGGATCCACCGTCGGCCGGTTGTCCGCGTGCGTGGGTTTGTCGGGTTCCATGCCTCCTTGGTGGCATGGAACGGAACCCGGTTCCCCGGACTTACCAAGTCATCGGGCCGATCGGCCGCGGGACTTGCAGCGGACTACGCCGGCTGATACGGTAACCTTTGTCAGAAACGTTGCGCGAGTCTTGCTGACTGGCAGACGCGTCTACCCCTCGTCGTTACCCCATGAATGCTTATTCCCTGATCCCCCGTGCGGCCGGAGCCGCCTTCGCCGCGAGCCTTGTTTTCAGCACCGCTTTGGCCGGGCGCGCCGCGCCGGCGTTTCCGGCGGAGGCCGCCGCCGATTTCACGGACCGCCATTGTTCGACGTGTCACAACGACGTGGACAAGGAGGCCGGGCTCGATCTCACCAGCCTGCAATTTAATCCGAACGACGGCGCCAATTTCATGACGTGGGTGAAAATCCACGATCGCGTGCAGGCCGGCGAAATGCCGCCGAAGGATAAAAAGCGCCCGGCGGCGGCGGAGCTCAGTGGTTTTGTCCAGGGGGTTTCTGCTTCGCTCATCGCGGTGGAGCAGGTGTCCGAGCAGGCCAACGGTCGGGCGATGCGCCGCCGGCTGAATCGCACGGAATACGAAAACGCGCTTCGTGATTTGCTGCAGGCGCCGTGGCTGCAAATCAAGGATCAGCTCCCGGAGGACGGCGAGGCCTTCAAGTTCAACAAGGTCAGCAACGCCCTCGACGTGTCCTACGTCCACATGACCCGCTACATGCTGGCGGCGGAGTACGCGATGCGGCAGGCGATGGGCGTGAAGCTCGTCCAGCCGGCGAAGACCACGACGCGCTACTATGCGCGCGACGATCGCTCCCTGGTCGGCAACGTCGCGGGCCAGCGTTTCGACCGCCAGAAATTCCCGGTGCTGGGCTCACAGGCCCAGCCCGAAGTGCGCGCGAGTGCGGAAAACGTGCGGGAAGAAGGGGACGTGGACAACAAGCCGCGCGTGCCTTGGACCGTGGGTGAAAGCGATCCCGCGACGCGCGAACTCGAGGCGGTGGGCTGGACCTCCAGCAACTACGTCACGGGCTTCGCGTCGGGTTGGACCAACTTCCGCGCGCCGGTCGCCGGCCGTTACCGGATCCGTTTCAGCGGTTACACCGTGTGGGTTGGCCCGGGTGGCACGAGCAAGACCATCCAGGGCATGCCCGGAAAGAAGAAGCTCGTGGTGCGTCCGCCGCTCTGGTTCCGACCCAATTTCGACGACGTTCAGCCCGGCCGCCGCTACGAGCCAATCACCGTTTACGCCCAGGGCGGACCGATGAACCGGCGCCTTGGAGGATTTGACGTCACACCCGAGCCCGGCGTTTCGCAGTTGGACGAGGTCTGGCTGCTGGGCAACGAGTACATCGTCACGGACGCGTCTCGTTTCTATCGTTCGCGTCCCACGGGTTACCAAGGCGGCTTCACCAATGCGCTCGCGCAAAAGGACGGCATGCCCGCGGTCGCGTTTCGCTGGATGGAAGTCGAAGGCCCGCTTTATGACGACAATACGTTGACCGGCTATCGCACGCTGTTCGGCGATCTGCCGCTTAAGAAGGTCGAGGTCGGCACGCCCGGTGTGGAAGTGGACATGGTCAGCGCGAGCGGCCGCGGCGGTCGCGGCGCCAACCGCGGTTCCGGCGCCGTCTCCGGTCTCAACAAGGCGATGGTCGAGGTCGTGCCCGTGAATCGCGACCAGGATGCCGAGCGTCTGCTGCGCTCATTCATGCAGCGGGCTTACCGCCGTCCCATTGTCGAAGCCGACGTGCAACTCTTCCTCTCCCTGATCAAACAGCGCTTTGACGCCGGCCTCGGTTTTGCCGGCTCGATGCTGGCGGGTTACACTGCGGTGCTCTCCTCGCCCCAGTTTGTCTTCGTCGACGAGAAGCCTGGCCGGCTCGATGACAACGCGCTCGCGACGCGGCTCGCGCTCTTCCTCTGGAACTCGGAGCCGGATGCCGCCCTCCGCGCCCGCGCGGCGAAAGGTGAACTCCATCGGCCTGAGGTGCTGAAGGCCGAGGCTGCTCGCCTGCTCGCGGACCCGAAGTCTGCGCGATTTGTCCAGGCCTTCCTCGATTACTGGATCGAGATCCGGCGCCTGGATGAGACCACGCCGTCGACCACGCTCTATAACGATTACTATCTCGATGACTCACTGACCGAGGCCGCGCTCGACGAGACGCGCCTGTATTTTCAGGAGCTCGTGCAACGCAATCTTCCGGCCCGCCACATCGTGGATTCCGACTTTACCTATCTGAACGACCGGCTCGCGGTTCACTATGGCATTCCCGGCGTGCAGGGCGTTGCCATGCGTCGCGTGACGCTCCCGGCCGACAGCCCGCGCGGCGGCTTCATGACGCAGGCGAGCGTGCTCAAGGTCACCGCCAATGGGACCACGACCTCCCCGGTCCTGCGCGGCAAATGGATCATGGAGCGCGTGGTCGGTTTCGATATGCCGCTGCCGCCGGCGGCCGTCCCGGCGGTCGAGCCCGACATCCGCGGCGCCACCACCATCCGCCAGCAACTCGACAAGCATCGGGCGGACGAAAGTTGCGCGATGTGCCACCGGAAAATCGATCCGCCTGGTTTCGCGCTGGAGAACTTCGATGTCATGGGCGGCTGGCGCGATCGCTACCGCGCGATGGCCGTCAACGACGCGCCTCAGCCCGGCTTCGGCAAGAACGGCTGGCCGTTTGCCTTTCACTATGCGCTGCCCGTCGACGCCAGCGGCAGCATGAACGACGGCCGCTCCTTCAAGGATGTCCGGGATTTCAAGCAACTGCTGCTCAAGGATGAGGCCCAGCTGGCGCGCAACCTCACCCGGCAACTCTCCATCTTCGCCACCGGATCCCCGGTTCGCTTCAGCGACCGCACCCGAATCGACGCCATCGTGCAGAAGGCGAAGGCCAGTCAGTACGGGGTGCGGACCCTGATTGACGAATTGATCCAGAGTGAACTTTTCCTCAACAAATAGTCGGCCGCTGCCGTAAATTCAGAACCCGCCATCGAACGAGATCGCAACAGACCCATCCCATGAAAAAGACCCCCCCTGTGTACGGACCCTTCATCTCGACCCGGCAGCCGTTGTCCCGGCGGCACTTTTTGCGTGGGACGGGAATCGCGCTGTCGCTGCCGTTCCTCGACACGATGATGCCGTCGTTCGCGAAAGCGGCCGCGGAAGGTTCGCCGCTGTCGCCGAACGCGAAGCCGCGCCGGATGTTCGCGATCAACAACAATCTCGGGCTGCTGCCCCGTAACTTCTTCCCCGAGGGTTCGGACAAGGATTACAAGCCGTCCCCGTACCTCGAGCTCCTCCAGGAACACCGGAAGGACTTCACCGTGTTCTCCGGTGTGTCCTACCCGAACGTCGACGGCGGTCACCCGGCGGACGTCTGCTTCATCACCGCGGCCCCGCACCCGGGCTCCGGCTCCTTCCGCAACACGATCTCGCTCGACCAGTTCGTCGCGGAACGCATCGGC
>CANJCM010000089.1 GCA_947472765.1 Opitutia bacterium | reverse complement strand
GTCTTCACCGGGCTGTCCGCATGCACGAGGATGCCCGACGGATCGTCCTGGAACACCGCGGCGAACTGGAGCACCGGAAGTCCCTCCGCCTGCTGCAGCAGTGTGCTGGTGCTGTCGGCCTGCGCGATATCGGCGCGGCCGGTGGCGACGCTCGGCATGACCTGCGCGCCGGGTCCGCCCGGGATGATCGTGACGTCGAGTCCCTCGGCGCGGAAGAACCCGCGGGCCTCAGCCTGATAGAAGCCACCGTGCTCGGGTTCGGCGACCCAGTCGAGCTGCACCGTGATCTTCGGGCGCGGGGTCTCGGCGCCGATGAGGGTGGCGGCTGAAATCAAAAGGGCGGAGGCGAGCCAGGGCAGCGATTTCATGAGGCGTACAGGTAACAGCCAGGGTGACGAAGGAAATCCGATTCGCGTCGTGCGGACACGGCTCGATCCATTCTGAACCGCGGCTCAGCGCAGTTTGAAGAGCATCACGACTCCGCTGATGAGGCCGATGGAGATGACGACCCGCCGCACCCAGATTTTGCCGATGCGTTGCGCGAGCAGTGAGCCGCCGATGCCGCCGGCCGTTGCCCCCACGCCCATCGCCAGGGCGATGCGCCAGTTCACGATCCCGGAGACAGCGAAGACAATGACGGCAACGAGGTTCATCACGCCGGCGCCCCAGTTCTTGAGCCCGTTCATCTGGTGGATGTTCGTGAGTCCCATCAGCCCCAGCGCAGCGAGCATGAGGATCCCGACACCGGCGCCAAAGTAACCGCCGTAGATGCTGATGAAAAACTGATAGATCAGGAACGCGACGCTCGGCGGGAGCAGCTTGCCATCCTCGCCGTGCAGCGGCGGATGCTTCATCCCCCACGACTTGAGCGCGGCCGTCATCGGCTGCTGCGCGATAAAAAGCGTGGTGGCGCCGAGAATCAGCCACGGCACAATCGCGGCGAAGCTGCGCTCGGGCGTGCGGAGCAGCAGGACGGCACCGAGAATGCCGCCGAGCAGGCTGGGGATGGCGAAAGCAATGGCCCAGCGGCGCGCACCCACCAGTTCGGCGCGGTAACCCCAGAGCGAGGACATGCTGCCGGGCCACAGCGCGACGGTGGAGGTGGCGTTGGCCACGATCGGCGGCACGCCGAGGGCCACGAGAGCGGGAAACGTGACCAGTGTCCCGCCTCCCGCGATCGCATTCATCCCGGCGCCGATGGCGGCCGCGACAGCGGAGAGAATGAGGACGAGGGGAGATTCCACGGGAAAGGTCAGGAGTGGGGGAACGGGTGAGGATTCCGTACCGGCAGGAGGGGTCAAGCCGCGGGCATGTCCTGGACGGGGCGATTTGTCGGTCGCGGGTCTGCTCCATCGCACGACCCCATGCTCATGCTCGTCATCGTGCTCGTGCTCCCATTCCGGATGCGATCGAGCAGGAGCACGAGTGCGAGCAAGAGCACGGGGCATGACCGATCATGGAGGGACGGTGTCCCCACCGTCCAGGGCTGCATGACGTCGAGCTGAAGGTCCACCATTCAGTGTAGGGCTGCCGCTCGTCGGCAGGCCTCGGCCTTTCATTCGAGAAATGGCCCGCCGACGAGCGGCGGCCCTACATCTTACTGCATGGTTCCGGCTCGAGAGGGGACCTCGGAAAGAAGTTCCCCTCCCGGAGAGGGGTGGCGCGCAGCGCCGGGGTGTGTCCGGTCGACCATGCTTGTCGCCTTTCCTGCCCCGGTTCTCCCGGCGCCAACGCTACGACTCCCCGAGCAATCGACCCAGTCGCGTCCGGAGCGCCGCGACGTCCGGCACGCGCAAAGTCTGGCCGCTGACGACGAGAAGTTTCGCGCCCCGCAGGCGGGCGAAAGTGCGGGACAGCGTTTCCCCGCTCGTGCCCAGCTCCGCGGCGAGCATGCGCTTGGTCAGTCCCAGTCGGACGCTGGCCGCTCCATTGGCCGCGGGACTGCAGCGCTTCAGCAGCCAGTTGAGGAAGCGGGTCTCGACATCCTTCAGGGTGAGATCCTCGACGAGCCCGACGAGCACGCGCAGGTGCTGGCTCATCGAGCCGAGCATCCGCACGCCGAGTTCGGGCTTGCGCGCGAGCAGGGTGAGGAAGGGACGCTTCGGGATCACCACGACCGTCGTCGCCTCGAGGGCGCGGGCGTTGGCCGGGTAACCGCGTTCGCCGGCGACCGAGGCCTCGGCGAGCGATTCGCCCGCGCGAAAAACATAGATCACCTGTTCCTTGCCCGTGGCGCTGACGCGGTGGACGTTCAAAGCGCCCTGGCGCACGACGTAGAATCCTTCCGACGGATCGCCTTCGAGAAAGAGGTAAGCGTCCTTCGCGATTTCCCGGAGCTGCGCGAAACCGGCGATGGCGGCGAGTTCCGCCTCCGGCAGTCCGGAGAATAGCTGGGCGGAACGCAGCGTCGTGGCGACGGCAGCCTGGCGGAGCGACGGGACCTCGGAAGTCACTTGGTGAGGTAAATTCGCCCGTGGCCGGACGTCGCGCCAAATCGACCGGCGCGATGGGATGCAAACTTTCGGGCCGCATGAAATCTGCTATCCGGTGGCCGCGAGCGTGAGAGACTGTGTGAATACCCTGTCATTCTGAGCGCAGCGACAGGCTTGGTCATCCACGCGTGAGTCTCCCTCGAGACCATGGATTCTTCGCTGCGCTCAGAATGACATGAAGGGGTGTCTTTTCGACTTTTAACACAGTCTCGTGAGCGAGTGGGGCGGGGCGAATCAAAGACGGTCCCAGCCACTCGCTGACGCTCGCCGCCACAAGGGTGAGCTTTACCCGCGCTGAAAACGCGTCTCCCAAGCTCCGTCCGCGAGCCGGGTGGGACGGGCTTCAAAGCCCTCCGCCTGCAATTTTTCGATGATCGGCGAAGGCAGGAACGGCGTAATCAACACGAAGGTCCCGGCCACCCCAACGGCGGAGACGGTTTCCATGATCGATTGGAAGGGCTCGCCCGGACGACCCATGAGCGGGCGAACATCGAGGCGTTGCTCGCGGGGAGAGGAGGGACTGGCCATGGGATTTAGTGGAGGGGAAGCGCGACGGCCCGCGCGGCTTCGGAGATGTCGCCCTGCAGGCCGGCATGCTGGTGGACGATTTCACCCTCGGCATTCAGGATCGTGATGAGGTTGGAGTGGGCAAACTGGCCGCGGGCATCCTGCTTGAACTTCACGCCGAGCAACATGGCGAGATCCTCGACGGCGTCGGTTTCGCCGCGGAGCAGCGTCCAGCCCGCATCGAGGCTCATCCGTTCCCGAAAGGCGCGCAGGGCCGCTGGCGTGTCGCGGACGGTGTCAAAACTGACGAGCACGATCGCCGCGCGTTCGCGGACTGCCTCGGGCAACTGCGCGCGGAGCCGGTGCAGGTCCTGCACGAGCACCGGGCACGCATATTCACAGTGCGAGAAGAACATCGCCAGGATCACCGGGCGACCCCGCAGCGCGGCGAGTCGCGAGACACGGCCGGCGTCATTCGTCCAGATGGAGTCGAGCTGGTAAATCGAACGGCCGGACAGCGGCGCATCCGGGGCGATCACCGCACAGCAGGGCGGCATGGCGGGCGGCGCCCCGGAGGCGGACTCGGCCGCGCGGAGCAGGGGAGCGAGCAGCAGCAAGGCAGTGACGAGAAGTTTCATGGGGAGCGGGCGCAGCGGAAGCCGAGATTCGGCACGGCGTAACTGGCGCGCAGGGAGCTGCGAAATCCGATGCGCATGAAAGCGGGAAAGTCCGACGGGTCGCGCAGGCCGGCGGCTCCGGCGCCGCAGAAGAGATTGCGTTCGAGGCCCGTGTCACCGCGCGACTCGCCGGTGACCATCGCGGTGTTGAAATCGGCGACCCACTCCCAGACGAGACCGTGGAGATCGCGCACGCCGAAGAAATTCGGCCGGCCGCTGCCGACATTCGGGAGCGGCTGCGGTGTCGGGCGCGTGACCCACGCGAGCAGCGCGGACTGGAATCCAGGCTCCGTGCTTCCGGCCGGCCCGGCAAACCCAGCTGCGGCCGCGCGCTCCCATTCCGCCGTCGTCGGCAGGCGTTTGCCCATCGACTGCGCGTAGGCGCGGGCGGCGAACCAGGAAACGCGCACCACGGGGGCCGCCGGCGGGGCGAGCGGTCCGAGTTCAAGATCGCCAGCCCAGTCGCCAAGGTATCCGCGGTCCGCGAAGAGTGGACTCACCGCGGAGCGCCGCCACTTGGGATTGGCCTGCACGAACGCGAGGAACTCGGCGTTGGTGACGGGGACGGCATCGAGCCAGAAACTGGGCACCGCCACTTCCGCCGTTTCATCCTGACTGCGCACCAGTGGGGCGTACGTGCCGGTCGGAATGAGCGTCATACCCGTCGTCACGCCGGCCGCCGGCGTGGCCCGCGCGACGACCAGGGCGCCGCCGATCCAGGCGAGCGCCGCGGCTCCGAGCCGAAGGCAGGAGGACAGGCGCATGGGGTTACTTGTTCTCGGCCCGCACGCGCTTCACGTCGGCGGTCGAGACGGAGCCGAAGCGGTTGCCCCATTCGTTCATCACGTAGGTGAGCACGTCGGCGACCTGATCATCGGTGAACTCGAGCGGCGGCATCATGTTGTTGTAAGGCTTGCCGTTGACGGTGATTGGGCCGCTGAGGCCCTTGATGACCGCCTTGATGGCGCGATCCTTGTCGGCCTTGAGGAAGTCGGATCCCGCGATCGGCGGGAAGACCCCGGGCAGTCCCTCGCCGTTCGCCATGTGGCAGGCGAAGCACGAGGTCAGGAACACCTTCTTGCCGCGCTCCTGCTGGATTTCCTGGGTGATGGTTCCGATTTGCGGATTCGCCGCGATGGCCTGCTCGCGCCGGGCGATGAGTTCGGCCTCGCGTTTGCTGGCGGCGGAGCCCGCCTCCGAGGCCTGGCCAATGTACACCGCGTCGACCTCCTTGCCTGAATACGTCAGCATGTTTTCGGGGCCAGTGACCTTGAGCATGCCAAGCGCTCCCTTGTTGAAGGCGCGGGACAGCGAGTGATCGACGAGGATGAAGGTGCCGGGCACCTCGACCTTGAACTCCACCACGGCCGAGCCACCCGAAGGGACCATGGTCGTCTGGACGTTGTGCTGGGAGGCGACGCTGCCGCCCTCGGGATAAACGCGATCGAAGATCTCGCCGATGACGTGAAACGACGACGTGAGATTCGGCCCGCCGACGCCGAAGAAAATCCGGACCGTCTCGCCGACGTTGGCCTGCAGCGCCCGATCGCCGACCAGCGCGCCAACGGAGCCGTTAAGGACGACATACGACGGACGCTCATCCTCGGCCTTCATCGGATCGAAATTCTGCAGGCCGGGTTCGCCGTAGCGGCCCGCCGTGTAGATCTCGCCCTGCATCACGTAATATTCGCGATCGACGGGCGGCAGGCCGTCCTTCGGGTCGACGATGATCAGTCCGTACATGCCGTTGCCAATGTGCATGGGCACCGGGGCGGTCGCGCAGTGGTAGACGTAGGTTCCGGGATTGAGCGCGGTGAACGAGAACTGCGACGTGTGCCCGGGCGCGGTGAATGACGAGGCGGCGCCGCCACCGGGACCGGTGACCGCGTGAAGATCGATGTTATGCGGCATCTTCGACGTCGGGTGATTGTTGAGATGGAACTCAACGAAATCGCCCTCGCGCACGCGGATGCAGGAGCCCGGGACATTCCCGCCGTAGGTCCAGAAGGTGTATTCGACTCCGTCTGCGAGCCGCTTGACGACCTCGCGCACCTCGAGATTGACGATGACCTTGGCGGGCGTGCGGCGCGTGATGGGCGGCGGGACCGCGGGCGCCTCGGTGAGGACCGCAGTCTCGACGGGGAGATTGGCGGCGAGTGGACGGGCACCGGGGCGGGCGAGGACCGGGGCTTCGCCCGCGGTCAGTCCGGGAAGGCCGGACGTCGTGGCGAGAAGCAGGAGGACCGCGGAGCGAAGGAGACGGGGAGGGGTTTTCATGAGCGGGCGTTTTGTCGGCCCCACTGTGCCTCAATCCCGGGTCCACCGCCTTGACGCGGATCAAGGGTATGCGTGATGGCATTCTGCCCGGCGGAACCGAGTCGAACGAAACGAGCCGGGTTGGAGCCTGAAGCCAGGAATCAAACATCGGGCTGCGGGAGCTCGGACTGATTGGGTGTCATCTACGCACTCCGTGGTGAGGGTCGGAGATCTTTGACACGGAGTGCATAGCGCGGCGGAGCCGCAACCAAATCAGACCTCAAGTCTCCGAGCCCCGGAGTTTAAGCGCAAAGCTGCGAAGGCGCTAAGGGCCGACTTGACGATCCTTTTTCACGCGGAGCCGCGGAGACGGGAGATTCTAAAACAGGGAGCTCAGGGCGACCGGGAAGCGAACGCTCCGAACTTCCCGACCTCCCCGGCCTTCCTGTTCCGATCCTCTGGAATCCTCGCGCGAGACGACGATCCGGAAGTACAGCAGTACAGAATGCACGGTGGGCGCGCACGAGGCGCGCCCCTACGAGGAGATACGTTCTGCCGGTTCGTAGGGGCGGGGCTCGGGCACGCCCGATCGAGCGCGCGGAGTCTGTTCCGCTCTAGCGGTCCGTCCGCTCGTACGAGTCGTGCCAGTGATGCAACGCCCACCACTCGAGGATCAGGATGACCACGTTGAAGAGAAACCCAAGCAGGCACGTGACGAGGGCCGTGGCAAACAGCGCCGGGAACTTCGCCTGGCTGTTGAAGATGACGGCTGCAAACCCGAGTCCGCCGCCGTCGCCGGCCGAGGATCCGGCATTCATGTCGGCCACCACGGCCCCGATCGGTGCGAGGGTGGCGGCGATGCGCAGCCCGGTAAAAAAATAAGGGAGCGCGCCCGGCACACGGAGGCGGAAGAGCTGCTGCCAGCGGCTCGCGCCGTACGACGCGAAGAGCTCGACGAGGTTTCGGTCGACGGAGACGAGTCCCTGGGTCGTGTTCACGACGAGGGGAAAGAACGCGATCACGAACGTGAGCAGCGCGACGCTCTTGAGCCCGGCACCGACCCAGATGACGCAGATGGGCGCGAGGACGGGCAGCGGCGTGAGTTGCACGGCCATCAGGTAGGGATAGAGCGCGGCGCGGACGGCGGCTGACCAGCTCAGGAGCAGCGCGAGTGCGAAGCTGACGACCACCGCGAGCCCGAATCCGAGCAGCGCGCCCCGCGCCGTGTTGAGCGCGGCACGCGAAAGATAAGCCGCGTTCTCCCGGACGGCGTGCAGGATGGCATCCGGCGTCGGCAGCAGGAAGCGCTGGTCCTCGGGGATAACCCAGAAGTGCAGCGCGTACCACGCCGCGATCAGCAGCGCGCCGGTGGCAGCTGGCAGGAGCAGCTTGAAGGCGTGGCGACTCATGGGGTGGTGCGTTCGACGGAACGCAGGACCCGGGAAACGCCGGCGACGAGTTCGTGGAAATCAGGGCCGAGCCGCGTCTCCTCGGTGCGCGGCCAGGCCAGCGGCACGGCAATCTCCGAGTGGATCCGACCCGGATGCGGCGCGAGCACGAGAATCCGATGCGAGAGGAAGACCGCCTCTGCCACGGAGTGCGTGACGAAGAAGCCGGTCCATTGCTGCTGCGCATGAATGGCGAGCAGTTCCTCGTTGAGATGCTCGCGGGTCATCTCGTCGAGCGCGCCGAACGGCTCGTCGAGCAGCATGACCTTCGGGGTCAGGGCCAGCGCGCGAGCCAGCGAGACCCGCATCTTCTGGCCGCCGGAAAGCTGGCGCGGGTACGACGCGGCGTGCTGCCCGAGTCGCACCAGGTCGAGGACGCGCGCGACGGTGGCGACGCGTTCGGTGGCGGGAACTCCGCGCAGGATCTGCGGCACGGCGACGTTGTCGGCCACCGTCCGCCACGGCAGCAGGGTTGGTTCTTGAAACACGAAGGCGAGCTGTCCCTTCACCGCGGCCGGCGGTCGACCCTCGACCGCAACCTCGCCGCTCGACGCCGGCGTGAGGCCGGCGAGCAGACGGAGCAGCGTGGACTTCCCGCAGCCGCTGGGACCGATCAGGGAGATGAACTCGCCCGGCTGCGCGGCGAACGAGATGCCCTGCAAAACGATCGGCCCCTCGCCAAAGCGCTTGGTGACGTCGCGAAATTCAACGAGGGGCGGTCCAGCCATCGCGGCTGACCGTGGCGCGGTGGGCGGACGCTGACAAGTGACGAGATGACGATGGCGGCGCCTTGCACCGCGGCCTGGGGAACCGCCGGGGGCTGACTATTTCCCTTGCAGTTGCCGCATGACCTCGGCCGGCGGCTCGAAGCCGTAGGTGCGCACGGTGTCGGGGCGATAAGCGTAGGTGACGACCAGCAGGCCGAGCTTTCGCGCCTTCTCCGGCGGAACGTTGATCTGCAGATGCGTCCAGCCGTCGGCGTACCACGTGTTGTACCCGTCGACCCGGCTCTCCGGCAGCAGTTCGCCGTTCAGCCGGAGGTCGAGCAGCTTGGGCTCCCGATTGGGAATCCGGGTGCGCAACGAGATGCCGTGCTCGATCGTTTCAACCCCGGCGTGCTGCCGGTCGGCCGCTTGGATGGTGACAATCTGTTCGGGGCCGAGACGGGCGAATTGCTCGATCACGTCGGCGCGGAGGCCGGGAAAACTGCGCCAGGCGGCCAGGGTCTGATCGATGTTCTCGTGCAACGTGGCGATGGCCGCCGGCGTGACCGCGCACACGTAGACTCCGTGCCCGTCGGTCTGCGGGTAGAAATTGGCGAGGGCGAATCCGCCCTGCTTGGACCAGAGTTCCGTCCGGCTTTCGCGGCGCGCGGCGGCGGTTTCGCCGTACGCGGACACAAACAGGCCGACGTAGGAGCGCAGCTTGTCGACCGGATAGCCGGCGCGGTCTTCGTCCCGCCACGGCCGGTTCCCGATCTGCAGTAGCGATTGCATCCGGGCAACGCCGCTTTCCTCCCAGCCGATTTCGAGCGTGGCGATCATCGTGTGATACTTCGCGTAGCCGTAATGCGCGGTGTAGAAGAGGGGCCGGCCCATCCAGACCCGATCGGTCATCTTCTCGAAGCCGGGACCCCAGAACAGCCGCTGGCCGTCGGCCTCGTTGCGATCGAGTCCGTAGCCCGCGGCCCGGGCGCCATCATCGATGGCCTCGCTGATCCGCCAGTCCCACGGCCGCAGGGTGGAGTTGGAAATCGCACCAAGCACCTCGACGAACATGGTCTGTCCCCGAAACATGGTGCGGTCACCGAGGAGCGCGTCCGGGATGGCCTGCAGGCCGGTGCCGTGCAAATCGGCGTGAATCTCGGGCCGATACTGGTCAACCACGCCGAGCACCGCGGCGATCTCGGGCGTGCGCGCGGGGTCCGCGAGTTTCGGCCCCGCCAGGTCCCAGGCAGCTGGTCCGGGATTGTACACGTCGAGTCCCTGTTCGTTGCCGAACCGGTCGGTGACGAAAAAGGCGTACGGATTCGGAATCGGCATCACGAGCACCACTTGCTTGCGCCGGGTCTCGACGGCCGCGGGCGCGTCGCTGAGCAGCCACTCGATCAGGCGCAAGGCCGTCGTGCTGCCGCTGCGCTCGGGGCCGCCGTGCAACGCAGTCACGAGGCAGACCTGCTTGTCGGTGTCGGCGACAGCACGGTCGGTGATCGTCAGCAGATAAAGCGGGAGGCCGCTGGTCGACTTCCCGCGGGTTTCCACCCGCAGGCGATCCGGAAACTTCGCGCTCCAGTACTCCACCGTGGCACGGTACTCCGGCAACGTGAGCCGGTGAATGCGTTCGGTCCACGGCCGCGGGAGATCGCGCAACCGCTGCGCGAGATCGTCAGGAGCGGCCGGTGCGGCGGCGCGCCCGGGGGCAGCGAGAAGGAGGAGAGCGGACCAAAAGAGCAGGCGGCACTGGCGGGCGAATTGCGGGCGAAGTGGCATAAAGAAGCGAAGCTGAGTGTGCGCCGGACAGACCGCAATCCAGCGGGCGGAGCCGCAACCAAAGGCTGACACGCCGGCTGGGACGGAAAGCCCGGGGGCGCGGGATGAAGTCGAATCTACCTTCGCCGAATTCCGCCCGGTATCGCCGGCGCGACTGCGGCGACGACGACAGGAGCGGTGACGCCTACTCGACCTTGAACTCGATCGGCACGCGCATCCGGGAGCTGACCTTGGCGCCGTTCTTCATGCCCGGCCGGAACCGCCAGCGGGAAATTCCGTTGCGCGCGGCGGCCTCGAACCCGGGCATCGAGGTCTCGATGATCTGGGGATCGTGCGTGACGCCGGTGTCGTCGACGATGAACTCAACGATCAGGTGGGCGCCGATGCCCGCTCGTTTCAGGTCCGACGGATAATTCATGTCGGGCTGGAAGACGATTTCGGGACGCCGATCGAGATCGGCGAGGTTGAAGATGGTGCCCATCTGCGAGGCGAGGTTGCGGGCGCTGTCGGGGATGACGATCTCACCCGCCTTCAGACTGGAGCGGTCGACGATGGTCGTGAAGTCCACGGGCTGCACGAAGTCCATCGAGGTCGTCACGGTCGGCATGTCCATCAACCGGGGCGTAAGGGCCGCCTCGAAACGCGTTTCCGGGCGGTCGTCGGCTGGACGCTGTTCGGGCTCCTCGAGATCCCGGAGATCAGGCATCACCAGGGAAACCGTGATGGAAGTATCGAGGTTGCGCGGCGGTGCGCTCGGCCGGGTGCGACGGATGCCCAGGATGACGACGCCGTGGAGGGTGAGGGCAGTGATGATCCCGATGATCAGGGGGAGTCGGGAACGAGTGGCTCCGTGATACCGGACGGAACTTTCACGGCTGGGTATCGGGGTATTTGCGGCAGACGGGGTGACTGGAGCCTTGAGCGTCACCGGACTGCCGAAGAGGTGGCCGGTTGTTGCCATGCGGCGAGTCTAGTATTTCGGCGGACAAGGAGCTTCGCAATTCTTGCCAGAGGATGTGCAATCCTTGGGATTAGGCCGGGCGCCCAATACCTACATCAACGCGGCCAGCGCCGCGGCGGCCTCGCGGTTGCCGGGGTCGAGCCGCAGGGCCTCCGTGTAGGCGGCACGTGCCTCGCCCGGGCGCCGCAATTTTTCCTGCGCGGTGCCGAGGCGTTGCCACACGACGCTGATTGAAGGCGAGGCGGGCGTGGGTGGCGTCAGCTTGGTGCAGGTCTGCAGCGCCAGCACGCCCCGCTCGAGTTGCTCTCCGCTGGCGAGCGCGGTCGCGCCGATTTGAAAGAGCGCGTTGTAGTCCTCCGGATTTCGCGCGAGGGCCTGATCGCAAAGGCGGAATGCACCTGCGAAATCGCGCTCGCGAATCCGGCCCAGCACTTCGAGCACAGTCGCCCGGCCCGGGTCGCGCTGGCGGATGGCTTCGAGATGAAGTTTCGCGCGGCTGCGGCTGCCGAGCGGCCAGGGCGCGCGCTGATAAAAGAGAAGCAGCCCCTCGCGAGCGTCCAAGTCATCCGGATTCAACTCCACCGCGCGCTCCATCGCCTCGCGTCCGCGGCGCGCGGCGCCGGGCGATGTCGTGCGTTCCGCGAGCAGGAGCGACGCTCCGCCATACCGCCCGAGGTAGACCGGGTTGTTCGGTTCCAACTCCACCGCGCGCTGGAGCCACGTCACCGCTTCGGCGAGGGCACTCGCCTCGGCGCGGAGTTCGAGGGTGCGACCGAGATAGTAACACGCGCGGGCATCGCGCGGTTGGGCGGCGAGGATTCGCTCCAACACCTGGCGAGCCTCGGGATATCGGTGGGCGCGAAACAGCTCGATCGCGGCGTCGGTGGTGGGAACCGGGTCCGGCACCTGACCGAGCACCGCGGTCGCACCCCACAGGCCGAGGAGAAGGCGTGCCGCGCGTCCTGATTTCACGGGAGCGTAGTCTGGAGCACCCACACCGGATGCGAGCGGGGGTGGGGTTGCTTGTCGGGATTGAATCCCTCCCAGCCAGCTCCCGCCACGAAGGTCGGCCGGTCGTGCACGAGGGTGATCAGCGTGAGATCCTCGAGGTGCGGAAGATTGGCGGCGAGGACGGTGAGTCCCGTGACACTTTTCAGATCCGGCGCCAGTTCGATCCGCACCACGCGGGACGGCGTGAGGCCGTTCTGCACCGCCGCGATGCCGCCCGGGACGGCGACGAGCCCGTCAAGGCCGAGCAACGTGGCGTGCTCGGGTGGCGCGAGTGGCTGCGCCGTGCGGCGCGCGAGATCGATGGTGAAGAGTCCATGGGCGTAGTCGGAAACGAAGAGTGTGCGCTGGAACACCACGATGCCCTGCAGCGAATAAAAGGCGGGCGACTCGATCGTCTTCTCCATTTCCTCCTGCGTCGGGGAAAACTGCCAGATGATCGGCGCGAGGCTGTCCGTGGCGTAAACCGTGCCCGCGTCATCGACCGTCAGATCGCCGAGCGCATGATCCCGGCCGTCAACGGGCACGGGCACGAGGCGGCGGAGTTTGCCGGTGGAGAGTTCGAATTCGGCCAGCGCGGCGCGACCCTTGAGCTCCGGCCGGTAGTCGGCCATCGCCGGCAGCGCGGTCGTCGCCGCCCAAAGCGCATCGCGGGCCTCGTCGAGCGCGAGACCGAAGATGCCGAAGAGTTCCTCGTCCTCCGGAGTGAACCGGAAGATCCGTCCCGTGTGGTCGCGTCGCCAAATCGCGCGCTGGTGCACGTCGCCGAAAAAGAAATCGCCCGTACGTTCGCGGTAGGCAAGTCCCTCGATGATCCCGCGCTGGTCCGGCAGTTCCGCGAGGGTTGCGACCTCGCCCTGCGGCGTTTGGTTGGCGGCAAACTCGCTGAGCACCCGGCGAAAGCCGGCTTCGCCTTGAATCGACGCAAAGGCCGGATCCTTCGCGATCGGGGCGAAGACGCCGAGGGTCGCCATCTCGTGGAGATTGGCCAGGGCCGTGGCCGCATCGCCGGCCGCGGCGGCCGTGGCGGCGAGTCCGTAGAGGTACCGGGCGGAATCCGGACGCAGGTCGAGCGCCGAAAGAAACGCCGAACGCGCCGCCGGGTAGTCCTTTCGCGCGAGCGCGGCCTCGGCGACGGCGCGCCACTCAAGGTGCGACTCCTGGGCCCGGCCGCAGACGGCCGGGCCTAGTGCCAGGCACAGGAGGAGCATGAGCAGAAGCGGCTGGCGCATGTCACAAGGTGGCACGAGCGGAGTGCCAGCGCACCAAGAAATCGGTACGGGCAGGTCTCCCGGGTCGCCCGAATCCCCCGGCCGCAGGCCGCTCGCGTTTTCGCACCGCGAAAACGCTATTCGAACCGCAGGGCCTCGATCGGATCGAGCCGCGCGGCTTTCCGCGCCGGATAGAAGCCGAAGAAGACGCCGACCGCGGCGCTGAAGCCGACGGCGATGAACACCGAGGACGGCGACACGAGCACGGGCCAGCCGTTGGTCTGCGAGACGATTTCCGATGCGGCGATGCCGAGGCACACGCCCATCACGCCACCGAGCGAACTGAGCAGGATGGCCTCGATCAGAAACTGGGTGAGCACGTCGCTGCCGTGGGCGCCGATCGCGAGCCGGATGCCGATCTCGCGGGTGCGCTCGGTGACGGACACGAGCATGATGTTCATGATGCCGATGCCGCCGACGATGAGGGAGACGCCCGCGATGGCGGCGAGCAGGAGCGTCATGGTGCTGCTGGTCGCCGTCGCCATCGTGGCAATTTCCTCCTGGGTGCGGACCGTGAAATCGGGTTCGCGACCGCGGCGGCGCTGGGTGAGCAGGTCCTCGACGTCCATTTTCACGCGGTCGAGTTTGTCGGGCGAGCTGCCTTGAATCAGGATGGTGTTGATGTTGGTGCGGCGCGAAACGCGGCGCATGTGGGAGGTGTAGGGGATGAGGACGACGTCGTCCTGATCCTGACCGCGCATGTCGAAGCCCTTCGTCTCGAGCAGGCCGACGACCCGGAACGGCAGGTTGCGGATGCGCAGGGTCTGACCGATTGGATCCTCGTTGGGAAAGAGCTGGTCGGCGACGGTCTTGCCGATGACGGCGACCTTGCCGAGGGACTTCACGTCCTGCTCGCTGAACATCGTGCCCTGGGCGATGGGCCAGTTGCGGATGGCGGGGTAGTCGGGCGACTCGCCCTTGACGGTGGTGTTCCAGTTCAGGCCGTTGGCGAGAATCTGGCTGCGCTCCGTGATTTCGGCACTGACGCCGTCAACGTCCGCGACCTCCGCGGCGATCGCCTCGGCGTCCTCGGGGGTGAGGGTCAGCGCGCCGCCGAAGCCGCTCCGCATGCCGCCCTGGCTGAAGCTGCCCGGGAAGACGGTGATGATGTTCTGGCCGAGGGTTGCGACCTGCGCTTCGATCTGGGACTTCGCGCCGTTGCCGATGCTGACCATCGTGATGACGGCGCCGACGCCGATGATGATGCCGAGCGCGGTGAGGATGGACCGCATGCTGTTCCGGCGGAGGGCGCGGAGGGCGACAACGAAGATGGTGGTGAAACGCATGGAGGGGACGTCCGTCAGGCGGACGGGCTGTTGACGAGTTTCGCCGCCGTCTCGGCCTCGCCGATTCGCAGCAGCTCATGGCTGGCGATCAGCCGGTTCTGCACCGCCTCGTCGCGGACGACGACGCCATCGCGGAGGATGAGGTTGCGCTTGGTGTAGCTCGCGATGTCGAGCTCGTGGGTGACCATGACGATGGTGATGCCCTCATCGTTGAGCTTCTGGAACACGCCCATCACCTCGACCGAGGTCTTGGAGTCGAGGTTGCCGGTCGGCTCGTCGGCGAGCAGCACTTGCGGTTCGTTGACGAGGGCGCGGGCGATGGCGACGCGCTGCTGCTGTCCGCCGGAGAGCTGGTTCGGAAAGTGATCGTGGCGCTTGGCGAGGCCGACGATGTCGAGGCAGTGCATCGCCCGCTCGCGAATGACGTCCATGCCCAGCCGGCGGTGCCGGCCGTAAAGCATGGGGAGCTCGACATTCTCGAGCGCGGTGGTGCGGGCGAGGAGGTTGAAGCCCTGGAAGACGAACCCGAGCTTCTGGTTGCGCAAGTCGGCGAGCTCGTTGCGATCGAGCTTCTCGATGTCGATGCCATCGAGCTTGTAGGAACCACGCGTCGGGCGGTCGAGGCAGCCGAGCATGTTCATCAGCGTCGACTTGCCCGAGCCGCTGGCGCCCATCAGCGCGACGAACTCGCCCTTGTGGATGTCGAGCGAGACGCCACGGACGGCGTGCACGGGCACTTCTCCGGACTCGTAGATCTTGTGCAGCTCCCTGATTTGAACGACCGGTGCCATGGGTGAGAGGGTCGCCGGTTAGCCGCGGCGCACCGGGCCGCCTCCCGGCATGCCGCCGCCGGGCATGCCGCCACCCGGGAAACCGCCGCGCTGGCCCTGGAAGGGATTGGCCACTCCGCCGGCGGGGGCACCGGCAGCACCCGGCAGGCGGACGCTCGTGATGAGCGCGTCACCGTCGCTCAAGCCGTCGAGGACCTCGGTATAGAAGCCGTCGGAAATGCCGAGTCGCGCGGTTACCGTGGAAATCGTCTTTTCCGGGGCGTCGGGGTTGTCGAGCTTGTAGAGCGTGCGGGTGACGATCGTGTTGTTGAAGCCGCGATCGACCGCGGGCGCGCCGCCGCCACCACGGCCGCCGAAGTTGCCGAAGTTGCCACCGCCGCCACCACCGCGCCGGCCGCGGGGCGTCGAGAGCCGGGCGACTGTGAGGTCGGGATCGAGGCCGTTTTCCTTGGCGAGCTTGCGCGCCATTTCGATTTGATCGGGGGTCGCGACGCTGCCGGGTTGAAATCCCGTCTTGGAAATAATCTCCATCGTGACGCGGCGCGTCTCATCGTCGGTGCGCGTGGCCTTTGGCGCCTCGCCTGCCTTGGCATCGGCCTTTGCGGTGGGAGCGGTCGCCGGGACTTTCGGCAGGAGTTCGGCGGGGAGGCGGACGCGGATGGCGCTGTTGGCGACGCGGAGGACGCCGTTGCGCTGGGCAACGATGATCGAGACGTTCGCGGTCATGCCGGGCT
The DNA here is from genome assembly GCA_947472765.1 of Opitutia bacterium. GTDB lineage: Bacteria > Verrucomicrobiota > Verrucomicrobiia > Opitutales > Opitutaceae > ER46. The sequence continues at coordinate 5,483 of CANJCM010000089.1, read as the reverse complement.
TGAGCTTCAGGTCGGCGTTGTCGACGGCGATGATGGTGCCATAGGAGACGACGCTCTGGTTCACGGCCGCGGCGTTCCGGACCTGCTTGACGGTGCCGTTGAATGTGCGGTTCGGGAAGGCATCCACGGTGAACTTCACCTCCTGGCCGTCGGCAATGCTGCCGATGTCGGCCTCGGCCACGGCGGCGTTGATCTGCATCCTGCTCAGGTCGTTCACGAGCGTGAAGAGCGTGGGTGCGTTCATGCTCGAGACGACGGTGCGGCCCTTGTCCGTCCGGCGATCGAGGATCATGCCGTCGATCGGAGCCGTGATGGTGCAGCGGGCGAGGTCGAGCCTCGCGTTTTCCACGGCGGCGATGCGCGTGAGGAGCGTGGCGTTGGATTGCGCGAGCTGGGCGGTGATGCTGTCGAGCTCGGACTGCGAAACGAGGCTCTTCTTGAAGAGCTCCGCGGTGCGGTCGGAGTTCACCTTGATCAGAAGATTGTTGGCTTTCGCGGACTCGAGGTCGGCCTCGGCCTGCTTGAGGCGCTGCACGTAGGTGGACTCATCGATGCGCGCGAGCACGTCGCCGGCTTTCACGATCGAATTGAAGTCGACCATGACTTCCTTGACCTGGCCGGAGATCTGCGAGCTGACGTCGACGATGATGACCGGCTGCAGATCGCCGGTGGCGGTGACGGCCTGCACGATGTCGCCTCGCGCGACCTTCGTCGTCTGAAACTCCGGCTTCACGTCCTTCGGCCCGCGCATGTAGTACCATCCGGCTCCGCCGGCACCGGCGAGGAAGAGAAAGAGGACGATGAGACCGGCGTAGCTTTTGGATTTGGCCATGACAGGAAAAAAGGGGAGGGCGGCGAAAGTGGAATCGCTGCCGGATGGAAACGGCAGCCGGGGTCAGCGACCCCATTGGTGGTGTGCCCCGCGGTTCGCAAAGACGCGGTGAGGGCCAAAAGGTGACGCGAAATTTCCCGGGGCGGCGAAGCGGGCGAGCGGGGTGGAGCGGGGGGAAATTCAGGAGCGGCCAGCGCGGACGTTCGCGGCTTTCAGGGCCTCGGCGACGTTGGGTGGGACGAAGTGCCCGACATCGCCGCCGTAGGCCGCCACCTGCTTCACGAGGGTGGAGCTGGTGTAGCTGAACTGTTCGTTCGGCATCACGAAGAGCGTCTCCAGTTCCGGTTCGAGGTGGCGGTTCATCAGTGCCATGTTGAATTCGAACTCGAAGTCGGACAACGCCCGCAGGCCGCGGATAATAGCATCGGCTTGGTGCGCCATGCAGAACTCGACGAGCAGGCCGCTGAAGGTGGTCACGGAGACGTTCGGGAGATTCGCGACATTGGGCGCGATCATCTCGAGCCGTTCCTTCGGGCTGAACAGCGGGGCCTTTCCGGCACTCTCGGCGACTGCCACCGTCACCCGGCCGAACAACTTGGCCGCCCGCGAAAGGACATCGAGGTGTCCGTAAGTGATGGGATCGAACGTCCCGGGGTAGATGCAGTGGCGCATGGGCAACGTCCGGCGAGCGAAGCGGGCGGCTTGCGGCGTGGCGACTGCGTTTTTCTTGGATTTCACGGCCGGCTTCGCCGCCGGCCGTGACCGGGCGTTCCGACCGACGCGACCGGTCCGCGCTTGCATTCGGGCAACCCCGCCTGTTTTGACACGTCCTTCGTCTGGTCATGAATCTGCCCAACCTCCTCACGATTTCGCGCGTGCCGCTGATGTTCATCGTCGTGGGGCTGATGTACGCGCAGTTTCGCTGGGCGGCCACGGCGGCGTTCTGGCTCTATATCGTGGCGGCGCTGACCGACTGGCTCGACGGCAAGATTGCCCGCGAGCGCGGCGAGGTTTCGTCGTTCGGCCGCTTCATGGATGCGGTCATCGACAAGGTGCTCGTGATCGGCCTCATGATCGCGCTCGTCAACGGCGACTATTTTCTCGGTCACAACATCACCGCGATGATGCTCCTGCTCTGCATCCTCTGCCGCGAGTTCGCCATTTCCGGTTTGCGGATGGCGGCGGCGGTCAAAGGCGAGGTCGTCGAGGCTGACACCGGCGGCAAGGTGAAGACTTTCGTGCAGATGAACGCGATCGGCTGGCTGATTGGTTCGCGGATGCTCGCGGACGATCATCCCGGGATGTTCGCCGGTGATGATCGGAGCTGGGTGACGACGGTCAGGGCCATCGGCATGGCGCTTTTCTTCCTCTCCGCGGTGCTGACGGTGACGTCCGGGATTTCGTATTTCCGCCGTCACGGCCACGTGCTGTTTCGTTGAGCGCCATGCGCCTGTCGCAGCCGGTCTGGAGTCGTGTCCTGCCTACCGGGTTTGTCGTCGGTTGCGCCACGCTCGGTCCGCTGGGCCGCCGGCTCCCGGCGCCGGGAACGTGGGGCTCCCTCGCGGGCCTGCTCTATTTCGTTCTCTTTTTCCGCAGTGCCGGAGTGGGGGCCAATCTCGTCGCGAGTGCGGTGGCGGCGTATCTCGCCGTCGCCATCTGCGGCGAGGCCGAGGTGCGAACCCGGAAGAAGGATCCCGGTGAGGTCGTCCTCGACGAGGTGGTCGCGATGCCCCTGTGCTTCCTCGCGTGGCAGTCGCTTCCTGCGGCCTGGCCGCCGTGGGCGATCTTTCTCGGCGGGTTCCTGCTCTTCCGGTTCTTCGACATTCTGAAACCGCTCGGGATCGCTCGCCTGCAGGCGTTGCCCGGGGGTTGGGGCGTGGTCGCCGATGACACCGCCGCGGCGCTCGCGGCCTGTGCATCGCTGCACATTGGTGCGTGGGTGCGGACGTTGCTGTAGGTGGGAAGCGGAACGCCGCGAATTCGGGCGTGCACGAGGCCCGCCCCGACCAAGAAGTGCAGACGTATTTCTCGTAGGGGCGCGCCTCGTGCGCGCCCGAACTTCAAGACGACTCGTGGCGGCCGTGGCCGGTGGGGGCACCGGCCCTCCATCGGAGAGCTACTTCGCCGCCACCTACGGCAGCACCTGCAGAAACTCGATCGGCACCTTGACGAGCAGACCCTGCTGCAGGACATCCACCGAGAGCACGACGCCGCGGGGATGTGCCGGATCGTCGACAAAGCCCTCGAGCCCGTAAAGCGGTCCGCCGGTGATTTTCACCCGCCGGCCGCGGGTCAGCAGCGGCATGACGCTGAGTTCGAAACCGGAGGCGACAATGGCCCGCACGTCGGCGAGCTGGCGGAGGAACCTGGCCTCGTCCTCGACCGTGATGGCGCGGGCGAGCAAGTCCTGCTGATAGATGCGCGCCTTTTTCTCCGCCGGGATGAGGGCGAAGACGTAGCCGGGAAAAAGCGGCTTGGAGAATTTCTTCGTCTGCTGCGCGTAGCGCCGGACGCTCTGCACGAGCGGCAGGTAGTGCTCGAACTTCTCGGCCGCGAGCAGGGCGGCGAACTTCTTTTCGCAGCGCGGCTTCGTGTGGCAGACGAGCCAGTTGGCGGTCGGCGCCGCCGGGGGAGTCAGGGCGTTCGCCACGCGGAATCAGCGCTTCAGCAGGAAGCGCACGGCCGCGTGATAGCCCTCGAGCCCGAGGCCGGTGATCACGGCGAGCGCCGCGGCGGCGGTGTAGGAGTGGTGCCGGAATTCCTCCCGGTGATAGATGTTCGAAATGTGTACCTCGACCGTGGGCCGGTGTGCGCCCATCAGTGCGTCGCGCAGGGCCACGCTGGTGTGCGTGAGCGCCCCGCCGTTGATTACAATCCCGTCGACCTGGGCATCGGCCAGCGCCGCGATCTTCTCGATCAGCGCGCCCTCGAAATTCGACTGGAAGAACTCGAGCTTTGCCACCGCGCCAAACTCCGCCCGCAGGGCCGCTTCGAGGTCCGCGAGGGTGGCGCGGCCGTAGATCTCGGGCTCGCGTTTGCCGAGCCGGTCGAGATTCGGACCGTTGAGGATGGCGATCGTCTTCATGGGGAGAGCGGCCATTCAGAAGCCGGGAAACCGGCAAAGTGCAATCCCGGCTTGCGGGCCTGTTGGTGGACGGCGGTGTCCGCACCCGTCGTGAGTCTGATTTCGCAGAGGAAACAACCACAGATGAACACAAATGGACACAGATTCAGAGTTAGCGATCCAGCGCCGGGCGGTTGGAATCACGCACGCTTCGTGGCGATGGACCGGGGCCTTGCCCATTTGTGTGCATCGGTGTCCATCTGTGGTTCAACTGAATGGTTCCGGCTTAAGCGAACGCCCAGCATTCGGCGGACGCACGGGCGGAATGCTTCCATGGCCGGTGGGGGCACCGGCCCTCCATGAGTGAAGGCCGATTCAGAGCGGATTGCCCGTCGGAATGAACTGCCAGGGCAACCGGAACTTTTTCGCCAGTTCGGCCGCGAGCGCCTGCACGGCGTGGACCTCCGTCGCATAGTGGCCGCACAGATACAGGTTCAACTTCTCCTCTTGGGCGCGGTTGAACCACTCTTCGCGGAGTTCCCCGGTGACGAGGGTGTCGGCTCCCGCCCCCTCGAGTTCAGGCATCGCGCTGTTGCCGGCGCCGCTGCAGAATGCGATCGCCCGCGGCGAAGGAGACCCGAACTCGATCGCGATGACGCGCGGGTAAAGATTCTCCAGCCGGCTGCGCAGCGCAGCGCGCGTGAGACGCGATTTCGACACGCAACCGATCGGCTCGCCGTCGCGCACGAGAAACGGCTGATCAGGTTTCAGGCCGAGCTGCCGGGCGAGCAGGGCGTTGTTGCCGATCTCGCGGTGGCCGTCGAGCGGCAGGTGGTTCGAGTAGAGCGCGCAGTTGCCGCGGACGAGGGTGGCGACGCGTTCGTAGACCGGGCCCGTGAGCGGGCGCGGCATGTCCCAATACATGCCGTGGTGGACGATCAGGAAATCGACCCCGGCTGCGACCGCCTGTTGAAACGGGACCACGCCCGCGTCGACCGCGGCGCCAATGCGCGTCACCCGCCCATCGTTGGCCACCTGCAATCCGTTGAAAGCCCCGGGCGCATCCTTGAACGCGGCCCGGCGGGTGCGTTGATCGCAGTAGGCAACAAGGTCTTCGAGTCGGGCAGGCATCGTGGGGGAGATTCAGGAAGGACGTGAACGCGAGCGGGAACGAGCTGCAACCGTGACCAATTCTCCGGGCCGGTGAACCACTAATTGGCACTAATGGGACACTAATTCGGGGTTAATCGTCGGAAACGCCGGTTCTGAATTAGCGTCCCATTAGCGGTGACCAATCCCCCGATCCGGGGAACCACTAATGGACACTAATCGACACTAACTCGGAACTCGGAGTTATCCGTCAGAGGCACCGAGACAAAGGCTCAGTGATTAGTGTCTGGTTAGTGAAAATTAGTGGTTTCCCACTCCGAGCCGGCAGCTGTGCGCGCTGAAGCCCGCACCGAAGCTCACGAGCCAGAAATCGCCGGAAGCATCGGGCGGACCGTCGCGCATCGTCTCGGCGAGCGCGAAGAGGACCGACGGGCTGCTCATGTTGCCGTAGTCGCGGAGAACTGTCGTGCTCGCCGC
>CANJCM010000088.1 GCA_947472765.1 Opitutia bacterium | reverse complement strand
GGCCGAAGTCGCGATTTGCAGCCGGTCCAAGCCCGAGATCGAGGCGGCGGCCGCCAAGCTCGCCAAAGAGACGGGTTCGCGGGTCGAGCCCCTCGTGGCGGATGTCGGCCAGCGTCCGCAAGCCGAACAGCTGGCGCGCGACGCCCTCGGTCGCTTGGGCAAAATCGACATTTTCGTGGGCAACGCCGGGTGGAACATCCCGCAGCCCATCGACAAAATCAAAGACGCGGACTGGGACTCGCTGCTCGAGTTGAACGTGACCAGCCTGATGGTGCTGAGCCGCGCCCTCTCCCCTGGCATGATGCAGCGCGGCTGGGGCCGGATGATCTACATTTCCTCCATCATGGCCCTCGCGAGCACGCCGGATCGCGTCGCCTACAGCACGACGAAGGCGGCACTGCACGGCATGGTGAAGGCCAACGCGCTCCACCTCGGGCCGCACGGCGTGACCGTGAACTGCATTGCCCCGGGTCCGTTTGCCACCGACATGCCGATGTCGATCCTGAGCAAGGAACAGCAGGACAAACTCGCGGGCCGCACCTGCGTCGGACGCTGGGGCCAGCCGGCGGAACTCGCTCCCGGCGCCCTTCTCCTCGCGAGCAACGCGGGCGCCTACATCACGGGCAGCGTCCTGCTGGTCGACGGCGGCGCGATGGCGAAGATGTGGTAAAGTGGCCCGACGGTCCGCGAGGACCGTCGAGCCCAAGTTTCCAGGGACGCTTCAGGCGCGCGCGCGACGGCGCTGGATGATGACGCCGACGAGCGCGAGGCCACCCAGGATCGCGGCGTACGTGGACGGCTCGGGGATGGCCGAGGCGTTGAGGGTGATGCCCTGACCCTGAAAGCCGGTGTCAGCCATCGAGACCGTCACGATGCCCGGCAGCATGGCGCCGACATTGTTACTATAGGAAATGCCAATATACGCGCGGTAGGTGTCGCCATTGGAGGCACCCGAGGTGAACGAATAGCTGGAGGCGTTGCCCGAGAAGTTAGCCGAGGTCGCGGTGAACGCACCCGCGTCCGCGAGGGTGCCGCTGGCGATCTGCAGTTCGGAGTTCGAGCCGCCGCGGAAGTACAGCACCCAGTCGACCGCGCCAATGATGCCCGCATTCTTGGCGACGTTGAAGTTGTAGCTGATCGGGATGACGGTGGAACTCATGATCGAGCTGCCGCTGATCAAGCCCTGATACCCCCAGGCTCCCGTTCCGCCGCCCGCCGTGCCGTTGGCCGACACCGTGAAACTCTGCCCAAAGGTCACGGGCTCCATCCCGTTGACCAGCCCGGAATCCGGATTCCGGAAAATTGACGAACCACCCACCGCAGCCACGCCGCCCTGGGGATTCGGCACTGCGGTGCCGGTGGCGTAATTGCTGAACGTACCGGGCAGGCCGAAGGTCGTGCCGATATCGGCGCGCGCGGTGCCCGCGGCGACAGCAAGCAGACCCATCGCCAGCGCGAAAGGACGAACGATCAGGCGCACAGAGGACAGGAACGAGGAGGAGGAATTCATTTTCTATATTTGTTAGTGATGCGGGAAGCGTCTGGACGATGGAGTCGGTGTGCTGGAAAAGTCGATACTTGTGCGCGAACCGACGACGACGCGGATTGATTTGGCACCACTGATTGACGCCAATTCCACACTGATTCGAACTCCGGCCCCCCCGATCCGCCGGCCACTGCCTCCGCCTTAGTGTCCGACTAGTGTCTATTAGTGGTTCACCACCGGCGGTGTGCCACGCGCGGCGACAATCGCCGTCAGGGCCGCAAACGCCGCACCGGCCATAAAGGTAACCTCCGCGCCAAACGACGTCCACAGGGCGCCAGCCAGCACGCTTGCCACGAGCAGCATCACGCCACGCACAAGATTGATCACACCGAAGGCCGTCCCTCGCCAAGCCGCGGGGGCGGCGTCGGCGGTCATCGCCGCGAGCAGGCCCTCGGTCAGTCCGAGATGGAGTCCCCACAGGGCGATGCCCGTGAAGATCGGGGCGAGACCGCGGCCGAACGCGAGGAATCCATCCGCCGCGATCATGACGACGCAGCCCAGGACCAGCAGGCGTGAACGCGGCCAGCGGTCCGACAGCGCGCCGGCGGGATACGCGGACGCGAGGTAGACGAGGTTCATCACCACCAGCGCGAGCGGCGCAAAGTGATCAGGCAGTCCCGACCCGACCGCCCGCAGCACGAGAAATGCCTCGGAGAAACGGGTCAGCGTGAACAGCACCGCGATGGTGACGAGCCGCCAGAATGAAGGTGGAAACGCGTCCCAGCGAAATTTCGCCAACGGGTTCTTCACGTTACCCGCCACGTCCGTTCTCGCCGGCTCGTGCACCGCAAACGCCAGAATTGCGACTGCGATGCACGCGGGAATCGTCGCGATCCAAAAAACCAGCCGCACGCGATCGCCCAGCGCCATCATCAACAGGATCGCCAGCAGTGGACCGATGAATGCACCAACGGTATCCAGCGTCTGCCGCAGTCCGAAGGCCGCGCCGCGGTGCTCTGGCTCGGTCAGGTCCGCGACGAGCGCATCCCGGGGTGCGCCGCGAATGCCCTTGCCGATTCGATCCAGGAAGCGCGCCAGGAAAACGGTCAGCGCACTGTCCGCCAGCGGGAAGAGCGGTTTCGTCATCGCCGCCATGCCATAGCCGAGCAGCGCGAGCGGCTTGCGGCGTCCGATTCGATCGGACAACACGCCGGAAAAAAGTTTGGTGATCGCCGCCGTGCTCTCGGCGAGTCCCTCGATCAGACCAAGCGCCGCCGCACTCACCCCGAGCGTGCCGACGAGAAACACCGGCAGCAGGCCGTGGATCATCTCGGACGAAACGTCCATGAAGAGGCTCACAAACCCGAGCGCCCACACCCCTCCTGCCAGGCGGCGGGACGAACGCATCGGAGCGGGAGTGGTGGAAACCATGGCGAACGCGGCGCGTTCCAGCGGATGCGCATTCCTGTCGGCTGACAAGCAGCGGCGCACCCGCCACGCCTGCAAGATGTGGCAGGAACTTGATAAGTAATGCGCGGTGCGGGACGCCAAGAGCGGGTATGATGTGGCCATGAACTCCGAGCTTCCCCCTAACCGTCCCGACTCCGTCACCGAGACGAGAATTCGCGAACTCGCTTATTTCCTCTGGGTCGACGCCGGCTGCCCGCCCAACGACGATCTCTCCCACTGGCTCGTGGCGGAGCGCACCGTGCGGGCTGAAACCCCCGACGCGGCCCCCACCCCCTCGCAGCACTTCTCGATCCGGGCGACCCTCGCCGAGCACAACAGCGATCCGACACATCGCTTCCACGATCCCGCGAAGGTCCACGATGCGCGCCTGGATGTCGTAGCCGGTGAGGCCCGCCAGCGCGTCCGCGGCCGCCACGGTGGCACGCCCCGGGGCTGACCCGAAGATCCCGTTAGGACAACAGCGGCGGCGGCCCGAAAGGCCCGCCGCCTTTTTTGTCTCCAGCACTGCCGTAGTTCCGGATCGTAGTCCTGCGCGAGGATTTCAGAGGATCGGAACAGGAAGGCCGGGAAGGTCGGGAAGTTCGGAGCGTTCGCCTCCCGCTCGCCCCGATCTCCCTTTTTTAGAATCTCCGCGGCTCCGCGTGAAAAAGGATCGTCGAGTCGGCCCCTGGCGCCTTCTCAGCTTTGCGCTTAAACTCCGGGGTTCGAAGGCTTGAGGTCTGATTTGGTTGCGGCTCCGCCGCGCCATGAAGTTCTGCGGCGCTCAAGGCGCGGAAACCGGCGCAGGGGCCGGCTCCCACTGCCAGCTCACGATCTCGGGCGACCGACGCGGCACCGGGTCGGCCTCCCCCGCGGGTTGGCCGACGACCAGCGGGAAGATTGCCTGATAATGCTCCGGCACGCCGAGCGCGCGCTTGGTCTCCGGGAGATCGAACCACGGTCGCGCAAAGCCGATCGGACAGGTGCCAAGGCCCAGCCCGCAGGCGGCCAGCATGAGGTTCTCGGCCGCGAGGCAGCAGTCTTCCGCGGCATGGAGGTGGCCGGGCATCGCGTAGATGACGATCAAGGTATCGGCCCCGTAAAACATGTCGTAATCGGAATCCTCGTACAACTGGCACCGGGGATGAGGCTCGAAGGCCGTGGGATAGTGCGTGATGAAATGCCGCTTCGCGCGTTCCGAGTAGTTTCGCAACCGGGGCCGCCCGTGCACGACGGCGAACGCCCACGGCTGCTGGTTCAGCTCGCTCGGCGCCTGGATGGCGGCATCGATGATCTCCCGGACCGTGGCCGGCTCGACCTCGCGGTCCAGATAGTGCCGCACGGCGCGGCGGTGGTAGATGGCGTCGAGGAGTTGCATGGATGCCTTTCTGATTTCCCGCGCTCCGGCACGGGGAAGATTTTCCCAGCCTGGCGTGCGGCCAATCTACTCCCCGGCGTTCAATTCGCTCCGCGGCGCTTGCCAATTGCTTCGCAGAATTTAACCGCCCGTCGCAGCCGGGCAGGCCGGGCTTCTGCCCGACGATGGCCAGGCTGCGACCGTTACCGGAAGAGACTCACTTGACCCGCTTCCGGCGCGGGCGAGGTCGCGGGGCTGGAATGACGACCACAGGACAAGACGCACCAGCCAGGACGCCGCCCGCGGTTGTGCCGAGGGTTCTTGGTTCAGAGACCCGATGGCCATGGGGGCCGAGGACGATGAAGTTGGCCCGGACTTCCCCCGCCGCCCGCAGGATGGCGACGGCGGGCACGCCCGTGGCACAGCGCGTCGCGACTGCAATCCGGTGCTCGGCCAGTTCGCGCTGCCACCGGGCCAGATGCTTTCGCGCCGCCCGGTCGGGTGTTTTTGGCAGGCGCCCGGACCGGGACGCCAATGCCGCGAGGTCCGCCGCCGGCGCCGACACCGCATGCAGCAACACCACCCTCGCCTGCAACAGCCGCGCCAAGTCGACCGCCGTGTTGACCACGCGACGGCTTACCTTGGAAAAATCGATGGGAGCCAAAACGGTTTTCACCGGCCAATTCGAAAACAACGCCTGAAAGCGGGGTCTTGATTCCAGCAGGGTAGGCGATCGGCTCGAGCCGGTCTCCGCGCGCGTTGTCGGGGTGCACGCATCATTTGCCCGGCCGTCGGACAACCGAATGAGCAAAGGGAGCGGCCGCGGTATCGCCGTCGAACTGCCGCAGGAGCTGAGAAAAAGCGGCGTGCTTCGCACCCAGCCGGCGACGGCGACCTGCCAGCAGCCGGCGCACGCCCGCATATCGGCCGGCCACCTCATTTTTATCCGCAAACTCGCGCAACTGCTCCTGGAGCATCGCGAGATCGTGCAGGTCGCCGAGACAGCTCTGCCATCCCCGCAACCGCGCAAGTTGGTCGGCGGCGGACGCGGGCAGGACGGGTTGCAGCGCCTCGGTCAGGTAACGGCAGCGTTTGATCGCGAGCCTCAGCCGGTGCAGTTCATCCACCCCGTCCGCCGTCACCGTGCGCCGCACGACCTCGCCGCGCGCCTGCCGGAGCGGTCGCTGAATTGCTCCGGGGCCGAGGCCCGCGGCCTCGGGAATCGCGGCGAGTTCCACCGCGAGATCGCGGAGTCGGCGTGAGGACTTGCGCCGCGCAAGTTTGCGACGGACTTCGGCGGCGGCACGACGGGTCTGGACCCGCAAATGCCGGCGGAACACCTGCAACTCCGGGTGCATGGGCAGCAGCGCATCGATCCGCCGGGCATGCACCTGCAAATCCCGGAGTTCGCCCAAAGCCTTCAACTGTTTCCGCACGGCCCGACCGCCGGCCTGACCCACCCACGCGGGCAGGAATTCCGCCAGCAGTTCCAATCGCGCCAGCAGCCGGCGGGACTCCACCCGCAGCCGGTGGATATTCCGCATCGTGGGTGACTTCCGGCAGCGCCGGACCAATTCGGTCCGTGTCCGCAGGCGACGGGTGAGTTCCGAGATGAACGCAATCGTCCGCTCTGACGCCGGGGGCTGCCGGCCCGTGCCCTTCCCACGCACCCCTGCCCGGCTTCGTTTCATGGCCCAACCCTATCTGCACGCGGCTTCGCCCGCTCCGCATGGGTTGGGATTCGCCCCGCGAAATTTGAGCCCGTCCGGGAAACTCGTCCCGGCCAAGATATGCCGAGGCCTCGCCAAGGCCCGCGGAGCCGACCACCGCCCCAATGTGGCACGCTTTCGCCGGATGAAACGCGGCGTTGAGGACTCGCCTGTCGACCAGGCATCCGGTTGCCTCCCCTCGTGCCCATGAATTCCGAAATCCCACGGCCACCTCCGGAATCCCCCACCCTGCCCCCCAGCACCGGCGACGGCTCGGCCGATCGCGTCATGCTGGAAGGTCCGCGCTCGCGCGTGGGCGAGTTCGTCACGCTGCTCCTCGTGCTGCGCGACTTCCTCCGCGGCTTCCGGGTCCTGCATTTCGTCGGACCTTGCGTCACCGTCTTCGGTTCCGCCCGCACCGCTGTGACCGATCCGCACTACGATCTGGCCCGGCGAATGGGCGCGGCCATCGCCCGGCTCGGTTTCACCGTCATGACCGGCGGCGGGCCGGGCATCATGGAAGCGGCGAATCGTGGCGCCAAGGAGGCCGGCGGTCGTTCCGTCGGCTGCACGATCGAGTTGCCCCACGAGGAGGGAGCGAACGCCTACGTCGATCGCAGCGTACGGATGCATTACTTTTTCGTCCGCAAGACCCTCCTGATCAAATACAGCTACGCCTTCGTCGTCCTGCCGGGGGGCGCGGGCACGCTCGACGAACTCTTCGAGGCACTGACGCTGATTCAGACCGGCAAGATCGACAACTTTCCCATCGTCGTCATGGGCACCGAGTATTGGCGCGAACTCGTGCTCCTGATCGAGAAGATGGCGCGCGCGGGCACAATCAGCCCGACGGATCTGGATCTCATCTTCGTGACCGACTCCGTCGACGATGCGATCGCGCACATCCGCGATAAAACCATCAAGCCCTTCGGCCTGAAGCCGGCGGTGACTCGCTCGCTGCCCTGGCTGGGTGAATCCGGTTTTCGCCGCACCTGAAGTATCCCGCATGAAAGCTCCCTCGCTCGCTCCCTGTCGTCGTATCGTCCTCACCGGAGGTCCCGGCGGTGGCAAGTCCACCGCGGCCAATCTATCCGGACGCGAGCTGGGTGACCGCGTCGTGATCGTGCCCGAGGCCGCCACGATCCTCTTCGAGGGCGGTTTCCCCCGCTCGACCGCCGACGGCGCGCGCTTCCACGCCCAAACCGCGATTCTCCATGTGCAACGTAATCTCGAGGATGTGCAGGCCGCCCTCTATCCCGGTCGCACGCTCCTCTGCGATCGCGGCTCCATCGATGGAGCCGCGTACTGGCCCGGGGGCGAAGCAGACTACTTTTCCACCGCCGGGACCACGCTGGAGCGGGAGCTGGCGCGCTACGACGCCGTGATTTTCTTCGAGACCGCGGCTGCTGGAGGCTCCTCGATCGACGGCGGCAATTCGATTCGCAACGAGTCCTTCGCCGAAGCCATCCAGCTGGATGCAAAGTTGCGCGCCCTGTGGATCCAGCATCCCCGGTTCATCCTCGTCCCGCATCAGCCGTCCTTCTTCCAGAAAATCGGCCTGGGCCTGGCGGCTCTGAAGGGACTCTTCACGCAGTTCGAAGAAGAATCGGCTCCGCGCCGGAAACGGCGGGAGAGCCGACCCGAAGCCCGCGCCGCCCGCAAGGCCCGCTGACCGCGGACCGCGGACCGGCACGCTCCGAACCGGCCTGACGGGACGACCCCACCAAGCCTTGCACGTCACGTAATGCGTGGATTCCGAAGTTGCCTTCGTAGCCCGCTGCGTGAGCAGCGGGACGGCTTTAGGCGAAGCGATCACGAAGTCCCTGTCCTCACGGACAGGGCCACGCCAATCCATTAAACTTCGAAATCCAGGTAATGCGTATCGTGCAAGGTTTGGTCGGACGCATGGGCGAAGTCACTCCGGCCCGCCCGGCTACTTGGGACCCTGCAGCGTCGCAAGGTACGCGACCAGTGCGTCCAGGTCTTTGACCGGCAGTGACCCGTAGCGCTGCTTCCGCTTCACGATCGCGGGCGGCAGCATGTCGGCGGCGAGCCCGCTGCCGGTGATCCATCCACGCAGTTCCTTCGCGTCCCAGCGCGCGCCCGTCTGATCGAGGGGCGAGCGCGGATTGCCTGCGCCGCCGACGGAGTGACACGTGGTGCAACCCTGATCCGCGAACAGCTTCCTTCCGCGCGCCACCTCCTCCGCCAGGGAGGACACGGGTGCGGACGGCGCCGCCTTCGCTGCCGGCGCGGCGGCCTGCACGCGGTTGTGCGTCGTCGCAAACCACGCGGAAAGGCCGACGACGATCAGCGTTGTCAGCAACACCACACTCCGGGCGATCCGTTCTCTCATGAGGATTGAGGGTTGATTTCAGACCATGTCGAAAAGTTCACATTGAATCCGGTGCAGCGGCACGCCGAGCGCGCGCAGCGTGCGCTGCACACTGTCGTTCATCGGCTTCGGACCGCAGAGAAAGTAGACCGCCGGAGCGAACGCGGCGGGGACCGCCGGTCGAACGACGCTCTCGGTCAGCAGGCCGGTCGGCCCCGCCCAGTCCGGCGGGGGCTCCTGCAGGACGTGCACGACCCGCAGGTGCAACCGGCCGCGCAGGGTTTCGATTTCCTCGCGAAACATCACGTCGTCCCAGCGCCGGTTGCCGTCGATGAGCAACAAGGGTCGGCGGTCATTCCGATCGGCGAGCGTCCGCAGCATGCTCATGATGGGCGCGATGCCGACCCCACCGGCGATGAACACAAAGCCCGACGCGTCGGAATGGGTGTCGGGGGTGAACACGCCGTGCGGTCCGTCGACATAGGCGATCGTTCCCACGGGGGTGCGACCGATGGTCCGGGTAAAATCGCCCAGCGCCTTGATCGTGAATTGCAGGTCCGGCTGCCGGGCCGCGCTCCCGGAAAATGAAAACGGATGCTCCCGCGCCCGAAACGGACTTCGCGCGATCGTGAGCCAGGCAAACTGTCCGGCCCGAAATGGAGGAATCGAACCCGCCGTTGGTGCCAGCGTGATCGTCCACGCGCGGCCCCGTTCCGGCCGCACCTCGACCACGCGATACGGCATCCGCTGCAGCAGACGCGGTTTCACGATCCGGATGTACACCAGCACCCACAGCCAGAGCGCCGCATAAACGGTCCACGCCAAGCGCCGCCAGGCATCGGCTGTGAGATGGCCAGCGCCCAAAATGTGCGCCCCGGTCAGCACGACCGCCGCGACGGCCATCACCCCGTGTCCGATGCGCCAGCGATCGTATTCGAGACGCAGCGCGCGGCGCGCCAGCGAGGTCACAATCAGGAGGCCGAACAGCCCCAGCGCCGCCCGTCCCGCCGTCATCGACCAGGGAGCCTCGCGCGGATCCGCCGGGCCCAGCGCCGCGGGATAGTTAAACTTCAGGATCAGGTAGTGCGCGGCGATTAGTCCGAATCCGCTCAAGGCCGCCCAGCGGTGAAAGTAGTAAATGATGTCGATCCCGAATGGCGCCGTCGCCCGGCGAAACCGCGCGGTGAGCGCGAACTGCAGGCCCATAATCGCGAACCCGCCCAGCCCCAGCGCGAGGCTGAAGTCCCACGCCCAGCCATTGCCCCCCACGGGACCACGCCAGAGCAGCAGCAGCGGAAACGCGACGAGCAGGAGGTAAACCGCCACCCAGACGGTGCCCCGACCCCGGCGCCACCGCGAAGTTCGCGGGCGCGGGGCATCCCCGACGGCGGGCCCGATATTTTCAGCGTTCATGCGCGAAGATCCCCATCGATGCCCGCGGTACCGGGTCGGGCCGGACAATCGGCCGCGGCAAATCGCGATCGGGCACCTCCGCCGCGTGCAGGATGATCCGCGCATCGAGGGCCACGATCTGCTCGGCCGACAGAAACAGCGGGTTCAAGTCGATTTCCTTGATCGCGGGGTGCGCGATCACGAGATCGCCAAATCGCACCAGCAATTCGCCGAGGGCGTTGAGGTCCACCGCCGGACGCCCCGCCTCGGGCTGCAACGCGGCATAAAGCCGCGTCTGCTCCATCAGGCGCCGGGCAAGCGTGAGGTTCAACGGGGGCAGTCCGAGCGCGCGGTCCTGCAGGAGGGCGACATTCCGGCCGCCGGATCCGAAGAGGATCACCGGGCCGCATTGCGAATCGATGCTGCTCCCCAGGATCGCCTCGTAGCCGTCGCCGCGCACCATCGGCTCCACCGTGACCCCGAGAAAGTGCTGTGCCCCCGCGCGCGCGGTCACGTCCCGCTCCATCGCCCGCCAGGCCGCGCGGGCCTCCGTCGCATCACGGACGTCCAGCCGCACGCCCCCAACCGCGGCCTTGTGCGTGATCGTCTCGGAGTGGAGTTTAATCACCACCGGGAAGCCGGTGCGGACCGCGGCGAGCGCCGTCTCGTCCTCGGATTGGGCGCGAATCGCCCCGGCCACGGGAATGCCATGCGCCGCGAGCACGCGCTTCGACTCTTCCTGACTCAGGATGACGCGCCCGCGACCCCGGGCCCCGGCAATAATTGCGGCGGCCGTTTGGACTCCCGGTGTCGACGCTGGATCGGATCGGGCCGCGTCCGGCGTTTCATCCCGCGCCGTGAGACTGGCGCTGTAGCGACTCAGGTAAACGAACGCCTGCGCCGCCCGATCCGGAAAACTGTAGGTGGGCACGCCTGCCTCGTTCAAGACGCGCTCCCCGGCTTCCACGGCTGCGCCGCCCATCCAGCTCGCGAGCACCGGCTTTTCTCCCGCCAACGGCAGGGCGCCCTTGATCCGTTCCGCCACGGCCAGCGCATCCGTCATCGCCTGAGGAGTGAGCACCACGAGGATCCCATCCACGCCCGGATCCCGGGCCAGGATCTCGAACGCGGCGGCATAGCGATCCGCGTTCGCGTCACCGAGAATGTCGATGGGATTGCCGTGACTCCAGGGCGCCGGCAGGAACCCGTTCAATTCGTCAAGGGTGGCCCGCGCCAGCACCGCCGGCTGTCCACCGGCCAGCACTAGGCGATCCGCGGCCAGCGCCGCGGGCCCGCCGGCATTGGTGAGGATGGCGAGCCGCGGACCGCGCGGACGCGTTTGCTTCGCGAGCACTTCCGCGACGTCGAAGAGATCCTCAATCGCATCAACCCTCAGCACCCCCGCGCGACGGAACACCGCGTCGAGCACCGCATCGCTGCCGGTGAGTGCACCGGTGTGCGAGGCCGCGGCCTGCGACGCCGCCGCGGTGCGGCCGACTTTCACGACGATGATGGGCTTGTCCCGCGCCACCTCCCGCGCCGCGGACAGGAAACTCCGGGCGTCGCCGATGGACTCCATGTACATCACGATGCTGCGCGTGTGAGGATCACGGCCGAAGTAATCGATCAGATCCGCCCAGCCGACATCGATCATCGAGCCGACGGAAACGAAAGCACTGAACCCGACCTTTTCCCGCCGGCTCCAGTCGAGCACCGCCGTGCAGAGCGCGCCGCTCTGGCTGATAAACGCGACGCTTCCGGGACGGGCCGGGCTCGCGGCAAAGGAAGCGTTGAGCCGCGTGTGCGGTGCCATCAACCCGAGGCAATTCGGCCCGAGGATCCGGACACCACCGCGAGCGGCAATCGCGCGAACCTCCGCCTCAAGCCTGACCCCATCGGGACCGCACTCACGAAATCCGGCGGACAGGATGATCGCACCCCGCACCCCGGCGGCGACGCACTCCTGCATCAAGCCCGGGATCGTGCTCGCAGGGGTTGCGAGGATCGCCAGATCGATTCGCCCCGGGAGATCGGCGAGACGCGCATAAGCGGGACGATCGAGGATCGAAGCATACTTCGGATTGATCGGAAAAACGCCGCCGCGGAATTCCGCGAGATTCTCGAGCAACGCCCGGCCGATGCTGCCTTCCTTCGGCGAGGCCCCAATGACGGCGATTTGGCCAGGGGCGAAGAAACAGTCGAGGGTCCCGGCAGTGGAGCGGGTCGCCAACGGTGTTCCCGGAATCGGAGCGGACATCGGTAGTCGCGTCGTCATGGATCACTCCGAATATGACCCAGCCGCGCCGGTCGCTCTCCGCAATCAGAGGCGAAGATAGTGCATTTGTTGCCAAACGAAGTTCGGTTGGCCGATTTGAGCTAGCGGCCGTGGATCAGCCGGGTGAGTTGCTCCACCGCGGAAGCGCCGCCCACGGCCACGAAGGTGAAAAACGCCACCGAGACCACGAACGATCCGCAACCGATCAGGAAGAAGAGTCCGTCGTGGCCCAGTGCGCCGGCCGCGAGAAAGATCACCGTCCAGGCCGGCAGGGAATTACTAAACGGCAGCGGAAACGGGAGCATCAGCATCAGGCCCGAGACGCCGATGAGAAAGCCGGCGAAACGGCTGAAGATCGCATGCGCATCGACAAAACCGAGCCGCGGCCGGAGGAAGACTTCCATCCACTCCATCAACCGGCTCGTGCCGCGAAGCACCTTGGCGAGGAACTTGGGATCGAAGGAGCGCTCCCGGAGAAAACGCGGCAGCCAGGGCGGTTTCCCGACGGCGAGGCGCATCCCGAGGATCGTCACCACAAGTCCGAAGGGGATGGAAAAACCCGGCAGTGGAATCGGACCGACAAACGGCAGCGCGATCAGCAGGAGCAGCAGGTGCATCCCCCGTCCCTTGGTCGCCGCCAGCAAATCATCGAGCCGGACGCGCTGCTGCTGGAAGTGGTCGACGAGGTGCAGCAGTTCCGCCGAAAAACGCACGCCGGCAGGGGGCACCGGCTCGGGCCCAGCCGGCGGCGGGGGTGGCAGGGCGGCAGGGATCATCGGAGGCAGCACCGCGGAATCATGCCGCCATTTGGCGGCGCCGCCGGAGCCGGACAATCAATTTCCGGAACTCCTCGACCCACAGGACCAGGCTCGCCACGACGCCGATCAGGAAAAAATCGCCGAGGCCGATGGGAACGGTGTGGAAAATATGGTTCATGGGCGGCGCATAGATGACGGCCAGTTGGAGGAGATTCGCGAGCGCCAGCCCGCCGAGCAGCCAGACGTTGCGGAAGATCCCAAACCGGAAGGCGCTGCGGGTTTCGCTCTGACAGTTCAGCACGTTGAACCACTGGCAGACCGCGAGGACCGTGAACGTTTCGCTCTGCACGAGCGCAAAGGGCACCCCCGTGGAGAGCCGCCAGAGATAGAAACCCAGCGTCGCCGCCACCGACGCCGGCACCATGAGGGCCATGCGGTTGAGCATGCTGGGGGTGATCAACCGTTGATCCGCCGGCGGGCCTCTCATCTCGTCGCCTTCCAGTGGTTCCATGATGAGGTTCACCGTCAGCGTGCCCTCCGTCACAAGGTTGATCCAAAGGATCTGCACGGCCGCCAGCGGGAGGGGATAGCCGAGCAGGAGCGCGCCGAGGAGGATCACCACCTCGTCGATCGACGTCGTGAAGAGGAACAGGATTACTTTCTTCAGGTTGCGGTAGACGAGCCGCCCCTCCTCCACCGCGGTGACGATGGTCGCGAAGTTGTCATCGGTGATCACGATCTTCGACGCGCCTTTTGCGACTTCCGTCCCCGTGATGCCCATGGCCACGCCGACGTCGGCCCGCGCCAGCGCCGGCGCGTCGTTCACGCCATCGCCGGTCATGGCGACGACCTTCCCGTGCGCCTGGAACGCCTCGACGATGCGCAACTTTTGCGCGGGATGGACGCGGGCGAAGACAGAGATGCGGTCGAGCTGGTGCCGTAGATCCTGCTCGGGCATCGCCTCGAGTTCCCGGCCATCCACCGCGCGATCGCCCGGGAGGGCAATCCCGAGCGCCTGGGCGATGGCGAGCCCCGTCACCTTGTGATCTCCCGTGACCATGACCGGACGCACCCCGGCGGCGCGGCACTGCGCCACGGCCGCCTTCACCTCGTCACGCGGCGGATCCATCTGGCCGATCAGACCGAGCAGCACGGCCCGGCGGCCAAACTGCGCAAAGCCGGCCGCCTCGTCGATCGCGACGCCCGGCACCTCGGCGACGGCCAGCAGGCGCAGACCGCGCGCGGCAAAGTCATCCCCCACTTCGTCCACCATCCGGCGGATGCCGGCGTCGAGGACCACGGTCGTCCCTCCCCGATGAATCTCCCCGCACAGCTCGAGGACAAACTCCGGAGCCCCCTTGATGTACACCCGTCCGGTGGGCGGAGGACCATGCTGGGTGGCCATCATCTTCGCGGCTGAGTCGAAGGGGATCTCTCCGCGCCGCGGATGCAGTCGCCGCAACGGCTCCAGTTCGATGCAGCCCTTCTCCGCCAGCGTGAGCAGAGCAGCCTCGGTCGGATCGCCGAGCGCCCGCCACCGCGGATCGGTGCGATCGGGCGGGACCAGTTGCGCGTCGTTGCAGAGCGCCATCGCCTCCAACAGCCGCCGCAGCGCGGCATCCTGCCCGGGGGCCACCTCGACCCCGTCGTGCAGCAGTTTGCCCTCGGGCGCGTAGCCGGCGCCGGTGACGGATAACATGCGTCCGTCCGGCAGCCAAAGGGAGGTCACGGTCATTTCGTTCTTCGTCAGCGTCCCGGTCTTGTCGCTGCAGATCACATTCGTGGATCCGAGCGTCTCGACGGCCGCCAGCCGGCGGACAATCGCCCCGCGCCGCGCCATCCGTTGCATCCCGACGGCAAGCGCAATGGTCATGGCCACCGGCAACCCCTCCGGCACCATCGAGACCATCTGGCTGATCGCGACCATCAGCACCTCCGCGAGGGGCAGCCCCCGCAGGATCCCGACCACGATCACGACGACGAAGAGCACGAGGGCTGCGACCACCAGATAGCGGCCAAACTGCGCGAGCCGGAGTTCGAGCGGCGTCTTGGGCTCAACGGCGTTGGCCGTCATCTCCGCGATCTTTCCGACCTCGGTGGCGAGACCGGTCGCCACGACCACGGCGCGGCCGCGGCCATTCGTGATGTGGGTGCCCGCGTAAACGAGGTTGCGCCGATCCGCGAGCATCGCATCCGCCGGGAGCACCTCGGGATGTTTGGCCACCGGCATCGACTCGCCGGTGAGCGCCGCTTCGGCGGCCTCGAAGGCCACGGCCTCAATCAATCGGGCATCCGCCCCCACGGCGTCGCCGGCAGCGAGCAAGAGGATGTCGCCCGGGACCAGTTCTTGCGCCGCGATGCTCTCTTCGCGACCGTCACGTCGCACGCGAACCTTCAACGTGGAGAGCCGCTGGAGCGACTCCATCGAGCGCTCGGCCCGGCCCTCCTGAAATGTGCCAATCAGCGCGTTCACGACGACGACCACCAGGATCACCACGGCGTCATTGTGCTTGCCCATGAACGCCGCCAGGGCCGCGGCCGCGAAAAGGATGTAGATCAGAGGACTCGCGAACTGCCGGCCAAATACCTGCCACAGCGAGCGGTGCTTGGTTTCCGGCAGGGAGTTGGGACCGTAACGCTCACGGCGGCGGGCGGCCTCGGCGCTGTCCAGACCGTCCGGGGGCGCGCCGACCTGGCGGAGCGTTTCATCCGCCGACAGCGCGTGCCAGGCGGCGGGCTCCGGCACGTCGGCGGTGTTCTGAGTGGGTCGGTTCATGAGTTCCAAAAGATTTTTGCTCGCGGCCGCGCCCTGAAGAATCGGTCCCGCGGTTCCGCCACGAAAAAGAGCGGCGGGGGCGGAAATGTTCTTCCGGGGTCCACGCGGTGAGTGACCTCACCTCACGGGGACACCGGTTCCAGCCGACGATCGCTGCGTCGGGTTGGTCCCGCCCGATCGAGGTCATGTTCCCTCTCCAGGATGGCCGCGGTGGTTTTCAGGACCGTGTCTGGATTGAGCGAGATGCTGTCGATCCCCTGCTCGACGAGGAACTGGGCAAAGTCCGGGTAGTCGCTCGGTGCCTGGCCGCAGATGCCGATCTTCCGGCCACGGGCCCGACAGGCGGCAATCACCTGGGCAATCATCGTCTTCACCGCGGGATTCCGTTCGTCGAAGATCGGCGCCACGATCGAGGAATCACGATCCACCCCGAGGATGAGTTGCGTGAGATCGTTCGAGCCGATGCTGAAGCCGTCGAAGATCGCCGCGAACTCATGGGCGAGGATCACGTTGCTCGGGATCTCGCACATGACGTAGATCTCGAGACCGTTGATCCCCCGGACCAGACCGTGCGTGGCCATCTCGTGCTGGACCAGGACGCCTTCCTTCACGGTGCGGCAGAACGGAATCATCAGCTTCAAATTCGTCAGGCCCATCGTGTCGCGGACCTTTTTCACCGCCCGACACTCGAGCGCGAAGCCGGCGCGGTACCGTTCATGATAATAGCGAGAGGCGCCGCGGAAGCCGATCATCGGATTTTCCTCCAGCGGCTCGTAGGGCCGCCCGCCCACCAGGTTGGCATACTCGTTCGTCTTGAAGTCGCTCAGCCGGAGAATCACGTCCTTCGGATAGAACGCCGCCGCGATCATCGCCGCGCCCTGCGCGAGCTTGTCGACGAAGTACTGTGGCTTGTCGGTGTAGCCCGGCGTGAGCGCATCGATCTGCCGCTTCACGTCATTGTCCGGCATGGTCGCGTAATCGAGCAGCGCGAGCGGGTGAATCTTGATGTAGCTCGTGATGATGAACTCCTCCCGTGCGAGGCCGACCCCGTCGTTCGGGATGAACGAGAGCGCGAAGGCCTCCTCGGGATTACCCACATTCATCATCACCTTCGTCCGCGGACGACCCAGGGACTTGAGGTCCGTGTGGCGCACGTCGAAGGGCAGCCGGCCTTCGTAAACGAAGCCGGTGTCGCCCTCGGCGCAGGACACGGTGACGATCTGTCCGTCGTGCAGCTTCTCGGTGCCGTGCTCGGTGCCGACGATCGCCGCGACGCCGAGTTCACGGCTCACAATCGCCGCATGGCAGGTGCGGCCGCCGCGGTTGGTCACGATGGCCGCCGCCTTCTTCATGATCGGCTCCCAGTCGGGATCGGTCTTGTCGGTCACGAGGATCTCGCCCTCCTGAAACTGGGCGAGGAATTGCGCGTTCCGGATCACGCGCACCGGGCCGGTGGCGATTTTCTCGCCGATGCTCCGGCCCGTCACGAGCACGGGGCCCCGGCGCTGGAGGTGGAATGACTCGACCACCTCGAGGTTCTTGCGCGACTGCACCGTCTCGGGCCGCGCCTGAACGATGAAGAGTTCACCCGTCAGCCCGTCCTTGGCCCACTCGATGTCCATCGGCGTCGGCTGCCCGCGCTTCATGGAATAGTGTTCCTCGATCCGGCAGGCCCAGCGGGCCAGTTGCAGAATCTCCTCCTCGGTGAGTACGAACTTCTCCCGGTCACCCGGCGACACCGGCACGTTCTTCACCATCTTTCCCCCGCCGAGATCGTAGATGAGTTTGAATTCCTTCGTGCCGACGATCTTTTGCAGGATCGGTTTGAAGCCCGTCTTCAAGGTGGGCTTGAACACACAATATTCGTCGGGCGTCACGGTCCCCTGCACGACATTCTCGCCCAGCCCATAGGCGGCGTTGATGATGACTGCGTCGCGAAATCCCGTCTCCGTATCGATCGTGAAAATCACGCCCGCCGAGGCGAGATCCGAGCGCACCATGTGCTGCACGCCGATCGAGAGGGCGACCTTGAAGTGGTCGAAGCCCTGGTCGACGCGGTACGAAATCGCGCGGTCCTTGAAGAGCGACGCGAAGCAGCGCTTGCAGGCGTCGAGCAACGCGTACGCACCCTGGACATTGAGGTAGCTCTCCTGCTGGCCGGCGAAGCTGGCATCGGGCAAATCCTCGGCCGTCGCACTGCTGCGCACCGCCACGGACGCGGGCGGGTGGCCGCCCCCGAGTTCGTCGTACGCCTTGGTGATCTCCGCGGCGAGGACGGGTGGCAGTTCGGCGGCCAGAATCGCGTGGCGGATCTCCGCCCCACGACGCCGGAGGTCGTCGATGTTGCCGGTGTCGATTCCGGCGAGGCCATGCACGATCTTCTCCTCGAGCCCGGCGGCCCGCAGGAAATAGCGGTAGCCCTCCGCGGTGACGGCAAAGCCGGCCGGCACCTGGATACCCTCGGTGGTGAGTTCGCGAAACATCTCACCGAGCGAGGCGTTCTTGCCTCCGACGATCGGGACATCACCGATGCCGATCTCGGAGAACCACTTGATGAATTGGTTCATAAGGTCCGCGTTGGGCGGCGCGGAAAGTATGCCCCCGGCGGCGCGAATCCTCTCCTCACCTCGGGCGAAACTCTGCGCTTTTTTTACGCCGGGATGCGGCTCCAGTGCCACGCTCCCGTTCGCCGGTCGGGACCGGCGCCCGGTTAACTCGCCTCCGTCGGGCGGCGCACTCCCTGCCAGGCCCCGCGGACGGCGCGCCAGCCGGTGAGAATCACGGGCGCCCAGCGGACCAGCCGCCGGATGATCTTCACCTGCGGCACCACGAGTTGAACCAGCGAGAGCACAAGCGGCAGCGCCGCCGCGCGCGCAAGCGTCGGCACGCGCTGCCAGAGACGGAACCCATGATCGATTTGGGCCAGCGGGCGAAACACCCGCGCGGTGTCGGTCGCGATCGCCGAGCGTCGCCAGGCGATCCGGTCGCGCAGCGCCGACTTGCGAGCCTCGATCGCGATTATTTCCGGCCCCGGATGCATGCTTGATCCTCCTCGAGTTCGGAGAGCGTCGCCGCAAACGGCCGCGGCTGGCGCGCGAGGCTGCGCCGCACACTCACGACCGCGACGGCCAGTCCGCCGCCGTAGAACAAAGTCAGGCCCACGAGGACGTAGACGCGGGCGCCTTCCCAGAAAAGGTGGACAACAGTCAGGCTCAGCAGCACCGCCGTCATCATGCCGAGAAAGAGTGCGATGCTGATCCACACCATCGTCCGGATGAGCCGTGCGCGTTCCTCCTCGATTTCGAGCGAGAACATTTCGACGCGATCGTGGACCGTGCCAATCAGGTTCGCCCCGAGCGAACGGAGCGACTCGAGCAGGCCGGGAGATTCGGGATCTGAAGGGTTCATCGCGGGCCTTTATTTGGAACGGCGACCCAGCAGCACGCCGAGCAGCAGGCCGATGCCGAGCGCGATCGCGACCGATTGGTAAGGGTGGGTGCGAATCGTCTCGTCGGCCGTCTTGAGCCCATCGGTCACCTTGCGGCGGCCAGTCTCGACGAGGTTCGTGAGCCGTTCCTGCGCCGCCTCGAAACGCCGCCGGAGTTCGTCCGCTTCACTGCCCCGATCGGCCGCCGCGGCTTCGCCGAACACGCTCTCGGCCTCCGCCAGGAGCGCACGCAGCTCGTTCAACACCTCATCCGGCGTGGGAGCCGGCTTGTCGTTTTCACTTTTCATGTTCGTTGGGGTTGAGGAATTGGGAGGCAGCGCCGGGCTGGCGGGGCGATTATGCCTCCGTCGCCCCAACGCTGGCTCCGCAGATTAAGATAAAGCTTACGCATGATTTGGCGGGCGGGCGAACTTTATGACGAGAACGTCCTGACTGCGGTCGAGCCCACATTCGCTCCACCTTCGGCCGGACCGGGACCGGGCCCTAGGCAAATCGCTTAGCGAACAAGCGCCGCCTCCCCAATTCCTCAAATCGGCGCAGTCGTTACACTCCACCCATGAACACCCCTGCCCCCGCTTCTGCTCCCCTCGCTCCGCAGACGGTTCGCGACGTTGTCAGCCGGCTGCGGCTATCGGAGGTGTTTCGTCACTACCAGCAGGCCTTCCAGATCGCGACGGGCCTGCCGCTCGCCCTGCGCGCCACGGATTCGCTCCAGACGCCCTGGCACGGCAACCGCGCCGTCAACCCGCTCTGCACCCTCCTGGCGTCGCGCAACAAGTCCTGCGCTGCCTGCCTGCAATTGCAGGGCCGCCTCGAGGCCGCCAGCGTCTCCGTCCCGCCGGGCCAGAGCCTCGAGTGCTTTGCCGGCCTGACCGAGTCGGCGATTCCGGTCCGCGTGGGCGAACGCGTGATCGCCTTTCTCCAAACCGGCCAGATTCTCGCGCGACCGCCGACCGAGGCCGGATTTGCCCGGTTGCAGCAGCAGCTCGCCGAATGGGATGCCACGCCGGACGAGAAGGAACTGCGCGCCGCGTTCTTCGCGACGCGGGTCATGCACAAACCACAATACGAGGCCATCCTCGAGCTGGTGCGGAACTTCGCCCAGCACCTTTCCCTGCTCAGCAACGAGCTCGTCATCTCCGATGCCTCGACCGAGTCGCCGATGGTGGTCCGCGCCAAAGCCTACATCCACGAGCATCTCGAGGAGGATCTCACCCTCGGCCAGGTCGCCGAGGCCGTGCACGTGAGCCCCACCTATTTCTGCAAGCTCTTCAAGCAGGGGATCGGCCTGAATTTCACCGACTATGTGGCGCGCGTCCGGATCGAGGCGGTGAAGCAGTTGCTGCTCAATCCGCACAAGCGCGTGAGCGAGGCCGCCTACGAGGCCGGCTTCCAATCACTCTCCCAATTCAACCGGGTCTTCCGGCGTGTCGCGGGCGAACCGCCCTCCGCCTACCGGGAGCACGTGCACGCCTCGCTCGCCGGCCGCGGCCGCCGCTCGATGGTGCTCGCCGCGTGACCGGCAATTTTCGGCAGGCGATTCCCAAGGCATGCGGAGTCACCGCCCGGGGATCGGCCTATCCTCACCTTCAACCCATCATTACCATGCTCTCAAAATACTCGGTCGAATACAGTCTCCAGTTCCGGAAGCACTCGCCGCCTGAACATCACCAGTTCTACACGGACGATCCTGTCACCTGGGAGGCCTTCATCCAGCAACTGCTCGAACGCGGCATGGGCATCCACGCGCTCCGGCACGAAGGCGCCGAACTCGCGAAGGCCGACTTTGACCGCGTCGTCAAAGTCGCCGCCGCCGCGATTGCCTCCAAGCTGATCTGCACCTCGCTCAACATCAAAGTGGACGAGGAGCGCTTCCGCTTCGGCTTCGCCGCCTGACCATGAAATACCTCGCCTACAAAATCGTCGAAGAGATCACGGTCGAACACTTCGAACGCACCATCAACGAACTGCTCCGCGAGGGTTGGGAACCGCACGGACCGATGCAGATCCTGCCGCGGCACCAGGAAGGAATCGCCGACGGGCTCTTTCAGGCGATGGTGAAGATCGCCCGCGACTGACTTCGCCGGCCCCGGGGAGGGGGCGCCAGTCCGGCAGTACCCGTTCGGCCGTCAGTTGCCGAATGGTTCGCAGCTTGCCTCCGGTTCCGCCGTCGCCTTGAGATAGGCACTCCACGTGAACCGGCCGGTCAGCGGACGTTGCGCGATCCCCCAGCCCCCTTGTATTTCCGGCCCATGAAGTACCTCGTCCTCCTCGCCAGCCTGCTGAGCGCGCTTTGTCCCGCCGCCGGCGAACGGGTAGCGACGCGACTCGGATCGCTAAAGGAAAGCGTGACCGCGCTGCGGGCCGAAAAGCCCGATTTCTCGGAGGCCGCTTACGTGGGTGCGCGCCTGGCCGCGTTGCTGACCACGATGCAGGAACACCTCGAGGAAACCCTGCCCGAGGATCCCGAGCACAAGGCGGGCATGCTGCTTATCACGAAGGAAATCGGCGAACGCGCCCTCCTCTACTTCCGCGTCGCCGCCTATCTGGATCTTAGTTTCAACCAAAAGTCCGACGCCTACATCCAGGAACAGCGCGCCCAGCTGGTGAGTTTCTACGGGCAGGAGATGGTCCGCGGAAAACAGCTCAACAACAGCGTCATGACGCCACTGGTCGGCGAAGACATGCGATTCAGCCGCGAGCTTTACCCGCTCTACGAAAAAATCTGGATCTCGATCGAGCAGCTGGGGGGAAAAGACCGTCGCCAGGCCAACTAGATTCCCTGACCGGCCTCCCGAACGATCGCGCCTCGACCGAGCGTCCGGGCGACACCCACTTGGGTTCAAATCACGGAAAATGGTGCTCAGGAAGGGACTC
>CANJCM010000087.1 GCA_947472765.1 Opitutia bacterium | reverse complement strand
TTGTTGATCGAACTGACCGACACAATGCCGCCGTTGATTGTGGTAACGCCCGTGTAGGTGTTCGCGGCTGTAAGCGTGAGCGAGCCGGCATTGGTTTTTGTGAGCGAAAGCGTTCCCGTTCCGTTGCCCATCACGCCGTTCACCGTGGCTCCGAACGAGGCGTTGTTGCCATTGAATGTGAGCGTGCGCACCCCGTTCGCCGTGATGCCGCCGCTGCCGAAAACCAAGTTGCCGCTCGTGGCAGTCCAACTCAGGTTGCCACCCACGATGAGCGGCAGGTTCAGCGTTTGGGTATCTGCGTCGTTGTTGGTGATCGCACCGGTGAGGATGAGCGAATTGCCGCCAATCACGAAAGCACCTGACGTGTTGTTGAAAGTGATGCTGGTGGCCGTCCAACCCACATTGTTGTTCGTGTTCGTCAGGCGATTGCCGGTGGCAAAGACGAACGCGTTGCCCGAGGCCGGCGCGGCGTTCCAGTTCGCTGCCGTGCTCCAGTTGCTGTCGACTCCCGAGGCGCCGCTCCAGGTGAAGGTCGCAGCTTGTGCCACCGTGGCCAACAGAAGCGGGAGCGTGAGCGTGAGGACCCGCATCCATTTTTGAAGCACGCTGCCCTCCCACGCGTCCCTGCGGACCCGCGTCGTGCGGCCTTCGTTGGCGGATGGGGAAACTTGCATGGAGCGCACGAAATCATCGCCCGGGGGGCTCAGGCGGTCAACGTCAATTTTAGGGGTTAGACCCTAGCTAAAACCGTGTGAACGTTCGCCTAAATCAGCAAATGGAACGCCTCTCGCTCAAAGAGCCTCGATCGGCCTAAATGGAAGATTTTCATTCGTGTTCTCCCGGACGGCAGGTGGGCCTGAACGTATTCGTGCGTGGATCTACTTAGCCAGAGGGTGGAAACTGCCTATTAAGTGCTTAAGTGCTTTTCAGTTGAACTAGTGAGGTCAAATACCTATCCAAGACTACATCTTCTACCCCAGTTCCAATTTTAACCCGGGACCGACATGAAAACGCCTACCTTTATCCTCCGCGGCTTCACCCGAATCGCCTGCTTCGTCGCCGCCTTGGCTGCCATCGGTTCATCGGCGAGTCACGCTGCGGCTGTTTCCTACGGACCCGCCCAAGGGGACGTGGAGGGCAACATGCCCTACTCGCAAACAGTCACGGTCCAGGTCTTCAAGCCGCGTGATGTCACGACCGCGACGGTTTCGCTGGCCATCAATGCCATCAGTTTTCCGATCGGTACCGAGAGCGAAGCCCTCAGCTACGTCACGGTTTCTCCGAGCACGCTGAACTTCGCGAGCACCGACACCGAAAATTTTAAGGAGGTCTCGGTCACGGTGAACTTCCCGCGACTCGACGTTCCCCCGAGTACGTCGCTTATTTTTCAATACAAGATGCTGACTTCCGGGTGGCCGGTCGGGACCACGGATGCCGGGTGGAACATCAACGCGACCGTGACTGCGCCCCCGCCGGCTGCCGGCGGGGTGCCCGTCGTGACGATCACGCAGCCGGTCCAGACCACCTACACTTATTCGGCCACGGACCTACCCGTCCAAATTCCGTTCGCGTTCGAAGTTGCGACCGACCCTTTGAGCACGATCTCGAGTATCGACGCGACCCTTGATGGCCAAGCGTTGACGTTCACCAAAACGGGCATCGGTTCCGCCTTGGCGACGGGAAGTGGCTCCCTTTCGATTTCCCGCCCGGGCACCTATCTCATTCTTGCGAAGGGCGCGAACAATCAGGGAGATGCGCAGGCGACCAAGACTATTACCGTGATCGTTAACGGACCCAATCCGACGGTCACGTTTGCCGCGCCGGTCGCGGAGTCCGACTACACCTATTTTGTCGGAGGCAGCCCGCTGCGCGTACCGGTTCAATTTACCGCACAGACGCCAAGTGGAACCACGATTCAGAATCTGACCGCCACACTGAATGCTGCGCCTTTACCCGGAATTTCGATTATCTCCGGGGGTCTCAACACCCAAGTGGCGACGGGCACCATCCCGATGGATCTTACTGCCAGCGGCCGCTACACGTTGCAGGTTACTGCGACCAACGAGTATGGCCAGGCGACGGGTGAAACGACCTTCTGGATCAATCGCGTTGCCAACCCGGTTGATCAGACGATCTACACGGGCGATAACGCGACGTTCGCTGTGACTGCGACAGGCGTTCCGTCGTTTACTTATCGGTGGGCGAGGCAGGCCGCGGGTACGACCGGCTTCGTCCCGCTCTCGGACGTCGGCGTTTTCAGCGGGACCGGCACCGCGACGCTGACGATTACCGGGGCCACGATGACCATGAATGGCGACAAGTACCAGTGTCTCATCACGGGGTTTAGCACGGTCGCTTCCGCGCCGGCGAACCTGACGGTGCAGAAGCGCACCCCGACCCTCACCTGGGCCTCCCCAGCTCCAATCACTTACGGAACCGCCTTGAGCGCGACCCAGCTCAACGCGATTGCCAGCGTTGCGGGCACCTACACTTACACGCCGGCCTCGGGTGCGGTGCTCCCCGCCGGTACGCGCAGCCTGCGCGTCGACTTCGCTCCGACCGATTCGGTTAATTACAACCCGGCGTCGGCGAATGTGAATCTCGTCGTCAACCCGGCCTTGCTGACGGTGACGGCAAGTTCAGTTTCCAAAGTCTACGGCGCGGCCCTCCCGCCCTTTTCGTATTCGATTACCGGTTTCGTCAACGGTGACACCGCCGGTACGGCCGTGACGGGTGCCGCGACCACCGGTACCACCGCGACGGCTGCCAGCCCCGTGGGCACCTACGCGATTGTGGCCGGAACGGGATCGCTTTTGGCGGCGAACTACTCCTTCGAATTTAAGCCCGGCGTCCTGACGATCACGAAGGCCGATCAGACGATCACCTTCCCCGCTCCGGCCTCGAAGGTTGTGGGAGCCCCCGCATTCGCCCTGGGCGCGACGGTCAATTCGCCCCTGACCCTGAGCTACGCTTCGTCGAATTCCGCTGTCGCGACGGTGAATTCCAGTGGCGTCGTCACCATTGTCGGCGCCGGTGTGACGCTTATCACCGTCAGCCAGCCGGGTGACTCGAACTATAATGCGGCTGCTTCGGTGACGCAGTCGCTGACGGTCACGGCAGCCCCCTCCGGTCCGCCCACGATCGTGATCGATTATCCGACGAACGCCACGATTGACCTGCCGTCCGGCCAGCTGACGACGAACATCAACTTCCGTTTTACCTCGACGCCTTATCCGGGAGCGGTGCTCGACGGAGTCTCCGCCGCCTTCGATCTTGTGGCCGTTTCGACGACCACGGCTCCGACGCTGCCGACAACGCAGGTCGCGGTTAGCACCGGGTCGTTGCTGAATGTCGGCGCCGGCAGTCACACGCTCGTGGCCACGGCCCGGAGCGGATCTAACAGTGTATCCGCGTCCGTGACGTTCCGCGTGAACGTGGCCGCGCCCGACTGCGGGACGGCGATTGTCCGTCACGCCGCGGTCATGAACGGCCAGGCTGGGGTTCACGGCTCGTTGCAGATTCTCCTTCCCGAGAGCATGGCCTTGAACGGCAACGCTTGGGTTTCGGGCGATCTTCTTCTCCCGGGCACGCCGTCGCTGCGGCTGAACGGCACTCCGACGGTCGGTGCCCAGGTTCTCGGCACCGGTGCCGCGTCGCCTTCCAACCACACGATTACACTGAATGGCAACTCCCTGATCGGGCGTCTCGTTCGGCGGACCGATGCCGTCGCTCTGCCGACGGTGGCCGCGCCACCTGCGTCGACGGGCACTCGCAACGTGCGGGTTAATCAGACCTCCGACAGTATTGGCAACTTCGCCACCCTCCGGGATCTCACCGTCAGCGGTAACGTCGGTCTCGTGGCGATTGCGCCAGGGACGTACCGCGACTTCACCGTGAACGGCAGCAACAACGGACTGATTCTCGGGGTTGCCGGCGGAACGACGCCGGCGGTTTATAACTTCGCCAACCTCGACTCGAATGGGCAAATTGAGGTGAAGGTTGTCGGTCCGGTTGTCATCACGGTCGCCAATGAAGTGGCCTTCAACGGCCGCCTCGGCAACGTGGACCGCCCGGAGTGGACGACTCTGAAGATCGCCAGTGGCGGTCTGACCCTGAACGGTACCAGCGCGGTCTACGGCACGGTGCTGGCTCCGAACGGTACGGTCACCCTCAACGGCCTCGACGTCATCAAGGGTGGTTTGGCTTCGGATCGCCTCGTGCTCAATGGCCAGGCTCTGGTCGAATTGTGCAAGGAGGGCCGGGTCATGGGCGGCACGGGCGACGATTCCGACGACGACCATTGCACGAAGAATCACCATCATGATGATAAGTGCGGCGGTGATGATCGCGACGACGATGATGATGACGATCATCACTCGGACCGCGATGACGACGACCGTGACGACGAGGATTGCGACCGGAGCTCTTCGAAATCGAAGCGGAACGATCGCGACTAAGTCAGGAGTGCCCGGGGCGGGACTCGAACCCGCACGCCTTTTCAGGCAAGGGATTTTAAGTCCCTAGTGTCTGCCATTTCACCACCCGGGCAACACTGTGGCAATGATGCCATCCGGGTGAAGCAATGCGAGCTTCGGATTGTTGAACGTTGGCCCGCCGCCCCTCTGCGGCGCATCCTTCGGGGAATTGGGCCTTGCCCGGTCTCCGCGTGGTGACCACTTTGCGCGCGGTGAAAATCGGATTTATGGGCGGGAGCTTCGATCCCGTGCATTTTGGCCACCTCCTCGCGGCACAGGACGCATACGAACAGTACCAGTTGGATCGACTGATCCTGGTCCCGGCTGCTCAGGCGCCGCTCAAGCCCAATGAGGTGTGCTCGTCCTCCGAGATGCGACTCGCGATGCTGCGTGCCGCTGTGGAATGGGATCGCCGATTCGAAATATCGGACATTGAGCTGAACCGCGGCGGCGTCAGTTACACCATCGATTCAGCCCGGCACTTCCGAACGCTTTATCCGAACGATGAACTCTATTGGATCATCGGCGGGGACCAGCTTCCCAAGCTCCATCTTTGGAAGGACATCGGCGAGTTGGCGTCACTGGTTCAATTCATCTTTCTGGAGCGGCCGGGGTTTCCGATTCGGGCTACGCCGGTGATTCCCGGCCTTCGGCTCCATCGATGCGACGGACATCTTCTGGCGATTAGTTCGACGGAGTTGCGGGAACGAACCCGGCGACGGTTGTCTTTGGATTACTTCGTCCCGCACAAGGCCATCGTTTACATCAAGCAACACGCGCTGTATCTCGACCCGTTATGAAATTGAAAAACTCGCCAGGACTCGCATCGGTGAAAATCTGCTGTCGCGTGCTGGACGAAAAAAAGGCGGAGAATCTCACCGTCTTGGATGTCTCCGAACAGTCCTCGATCACTGACTACCTGATCGTGGCGACGGCGACGTCTCTGCCTCACCTGCGCGCTTTGCGGATTGAATTGGAGAAGGCGCTCGATGCGGCTAACACCCATCTGGTGGGAATGGAAGCGACGGAGGAAGGCGGTTGGATGGTAATAGACGCCTTCGACGTCATGATTCATCTTTTCCTAGCTGAGCCCCGAGAGCGTTATGGACTTGAGCGCCTCTGGCGAGATGCCGCTGAAATATCTTTGAAACAGCTACTTGCGAATGTGGTTCCTCGGCCGATTAAATCCAAGGCGCCGCCGAAGAAGCGCATGTCGCCGCGCCCCAAAAAAAAGTCTGACTGATTTGGTGGGATCGGTAAGCATTTGCACGGATCGTGCTATTACTTAGTGTTAGAAGGTGCTATCAGGCCTTTGGGCTTGAACTGCCTGAAGTAACCATCTTGCATTGTCCTACTGCTCGCTCTTGAGCCGTATATCATCCATAATCGTTAGAGTTCCAAAAGACATGAATAAGCACACCTCGAACTCGAAGGGCTTCACGCTCGTCGAAATCATGATTGTCGTCGTCATCATCGGCCTGCTGGCCGCGATGGCGATTCCCGCGTTCCAGAAGGTCCGGACGTCCTCGCAGGACAAAGCCGTGATGAACAACGCGCGCCAGCTCGCCGCTGCCGCCGACCAGTACTTCCTGGAAAACGGTGTTTCGTCCGTGACGCGGGGCGCGCTGGTTGGTTCGACCAACTACGTGAAGTCCCTGAATCTCGTGGCGAGCGAAACCTATCCGGGCGGCTACACGCAGGGTGAGGCGCTTACAGTCCTCGCCATCGCGGGCCAGCGCACGATCACCTACGCTCCTTGAGCTAATTGCTCTTTCAAAGGCCGCCCGCATCCGCGGGCGGCCTTTTTTTTGCGGCGATTGGTACGGATTAGAGCCAATCGCACGTAACGAGGTGGACGAACGGACGCCAAATTTGGGTCTTTGACCACATTTTAGAGAATGAGGACTGGTGTGCCTGTCTCGGTCGCCGCATGATTTCCCCCTCATCCGCAATCGGGATCCGTAATAATACTAACTCAATGAATAAGCACACCTCGAACTCGAAGGGCTTCACGCTCGTCGAAATCATGATCGTCGTCGTCATCATCGGCCTGCTGGCCGCGATGGCGATTCCCGCCTTCCAGAAGGTCCGGACGTCCTCGCAGGACAAGGCCGTGATGAACAATGCGCGTCAGCTCGCCGCGGCGGCCGACCAGTACTTTCTGGAAAACGGTGTTTCGTCCGTGACGCAGGGCGCGCTGGTTGGCTCGACCAACTACGTGAAGTCCCTGAATCTCGTGGCGAGCGAAACCTATCCGGCTGGTTACACCCAGGGTGAAGCGATCACGGTCCTCGCCATCGCGGGCCAGCGCACGATTACCTACGCTCCCTAATTCTGGGAAAGTTTAGCTAACACCTCTCGGCCGCCCTCCTCCGGGGGGCGGCCTTTTTATAGCCATAGCGGAGTGAGCTTTCCATTTGGAGAGGCCGCTCCATGCTGGCGCAACCCATGAATCGCCCTGCTATCGCCCCGATCCTGAGGGATCGTCGTCTTTGGGCCCTGGGTGGCTCCGTGATTCTGGCCGTCCTGCTCGGTTTCGTGGTCATTCCTGACCAAGCGGCAATTCAGTTCGTCTCCAGAGCCGGCTTTTGGATCGTGCTTTTGACATTCGGTTTGTTCGTGCGAGCAGCCTGGACGGTATTTTCGGGCGACGTCCGCGATTGGAGTTTTCGGCGCTTTGACTGGCCGACCGTGATCGTGATTGCCGCCGGTGGCACGGTGTTGCTCGTGCACGAGACCTTTGGGTTCAAGATCGTGATGGACGAAATCATGCTGCTCGGCGCTTCGCTGAGCATGCATCTGGACAAGACCGTCCTCGTTCCCATTCGGGGCAGCGACATCCAGGGGAGTTTCGTGGTGCTCGACGGGTTGATGGACAAGCGACCGCTGTTCTTTCCGTTCATGGTCTCGCTGCTGCACGATTTGACGGGCTACCGGCCGGCGAACGCGTTCGTGCTCAACGCGGGACTTACGTTCGTCTTTCTCTCGCTCATCTTCGTGACGGGCCGGATCCTGGCGGGCCGCGTCGCCGGGTGGATCGGGGTCGTGCTATTTGCCGGCTTGCCGCTGCTGGCCCACAACGCGACTGGCGGCGGCTTCGAGTTGCTGAACTTGGTGATGATTTTGGGGACGATGCTACTCGGGGTTCGGTACGCTGACAAACGAGACGCTTCGACGCTCGCCCTGTTCTGCCTTTCCGCCCTCTTGCTCGCGCAGGTGAGATACGAATCAGTGATTTACCTCCTGCCGGTCGCGGTGCTCGTCTTGTGGGTCTGGTGGCAGCAAGGAGAGACTCAACTCTCCTGGCCGGTGATAATCGCGCCGCTGCTGATGGTGCATTACCCGCTCCAGCATAGAATTTTCGATCTGCGGACCTCGGCGTGGGAGTTGGGAAGCCGGCCTGGTTACACGACGCCGTTTTCACCCCGATATATTGCGGACAATTTGAACCATGCCGTGGGGTTCTTCTTTGCTGCCCCGTCGGAACAGCCCAATTCCCTGGTTTTTTCCGTCCTCGGATGTTTGGCCGTGCCCTTTTTCGTTCTTCTGGTCGTCAAACGGCTGCCCCGATTGACGGCGGAGCGCCCGGCAAACATCGCCGTGACCATCTTCGCGCTCGGATTTGCCGCCCAGTTTCTGCTGCTGATGTGCTACTTTTGGGGGAAGTTCGACGATGTCGTTATTCGGCGCCTTAGCCTCCCGACCCATCTCGGCATGGGGGTTGCCCTGCTGGCGGTCCTGCCGCAATTCGCGAAGCCGGTCGTAACTCGCTTCCTGCTCGGAGCCGCGGTCCTCGGTTTGGTGGCAAGCGGGGTCCCCTCGATGGCGGCGCACGCCTACAGTCAGGAGTATCTGCCCGGCCGCGAGACCGCCTGGCGCCGCGCGTTCATCGCCGAGCAGCCGCGCCATGACTATCTGGTGATCGACAACGATTCCGTGCTCTGGATCGCGCATCAGATTTCCTCCACGCCGATGCTGCAGGCGATCAAGAACCGGGGTCGCATCGTCTGGAACATGAAGAACCGGACCTTCTCCGATATCTTAGTTTTTCAGCGCTTCAACATCGATGCCGACACGGGTCGGATGACGTTGCGCGAAGGCGACGAGCTCGGGCCGGATTTCGTGCTCGAGACGGTGCGCGAGGAACGCTTGCAGACTCTGACGTTGTCCCGCTTGAGCCGGCTGAAGGAAATTCGCGAGGGAGACGTATCGCTGACGCCGGTTGATCCCGCTGACAAAGTTGTCTCCAAGAGCCGGACGGAAGTTGAGAAGCTGAGGCGTGATTACCTCGAGAACTTCGTCAAGATGCTGCCGTAGGCGCCGCATTCGGCTGGCCTCGAACACAATGACGCCCGGCTTTTTTGCCCTGTGATTCGCGGCCTGCTTCAACTATTCCGCGACAGCGAGGAGAAGCGCCGGCTCGCGTTGTTCGCCGTCATGGGCGTACTCGCCGTGGGCGTCGGGTTCGTGTTCGTGCCGGCGCGGACGGGCCGCGTCGCGATCATGCACGCGGGCTATTACTACATGCTCGGGCTGTTCGCCGGTTTTGTGTTCGAGGCCTGGCGCGTGGCGATTCCGCGGCGAGCGGCTTGGACGCCGTGGCTCCGGCGCCCCGGAATGACGGGCCTGGCACTTCTCGCGGCGTCGCTGTTTGCCCTCTGGAGCGATCCGTTTCGGCACAAGATTCTCTTCGACGAATATGTGCTGCAGGCGACGGCGCTGCATATGCACGCGACCAAGGAAATCGGGACGGTCATTCGCGCGTACGAAATCGCGGGATCGTGGGTCCCGATCGACACGTTCCTCGACAAGCGTCCGTATTTTTTCACGTTCCTCGTCTCACTGGTTCATGATCTGACCGGCTACCGGCTGGCGAATATCTTTCTGGTCAACGCGCTCCTGACGCCGTGCCTCCTTGGGTTGGTTTACTGGCTCGCCCGGCAGATGGCGGGACGCGGTCCGGCGCTGCTGGCGGTCAGCCTGCTCGCAACCATGCCGCTGCTGGGCCAGCAGGCCTCTGGCGCCGGCATGGAACTGCACAACCTCACGATGCTCGCAGCCGTGATGGCCCTGGCGGTGCTCTACCTGCGCAATCCGGAACGCGACCGACTTTCGCTCCTGATCTTCGGCACGGTGCTGCTGGCGCAAAGCCGTTACGAGTCGGTCGTCTTTGTCGTTGCGAGCGCGATCGTGATTGTCGCCGGGTGGTGGCGGGTGGGACGCGTGATCCTGTCGTGGCCGGCTGTCTTCGCGCCGCTGTTGCTGGTGCCCTACGTCTGGCAGAAGCGCCACGTCGATGAGTCGAGTTTGCTCTGGCAACTGGCCGAGGGGCAGACGGAGCGTTTTAGTTTTGTCTACCTGGCGGATAATCTCCGCGGCGCGTGGGACTTCTTCTTCAACACCGGCCGGGATATCGCGAACTCGTGGTTCCTTTCGCTGCTCGGGGCGGCCGGGCTGGGTTTTGTTCTGATCGAGACGGTCGGTTGGCTGCGCCGGCCGGATCGACCGCGACTGGCTCCGGCGACCATCGCATTGTGGGCCTACGGCGTCTGCATCGCGGGCAACCTTGCGATGTTGATGTTCTATTACTGGAGCCGGCTGAACGATGTCATGGCTTCACGGTTCGCGCTGCCGATGTGTCTCCTGCTCGTAATCCTTGCCGCCCGCCTGCTCGAGGCGGTGGCGAACCGGAAGATTCCTTACACGCGTTTCGCCGCCGTTGGCTTGGTTTTTTGGGTGCTCGGGTGGGGCCTGCCGGCGATGGCGCGGCGAACCTACACCAACATGAATCTCGTGATGCAGGAGGTTGAGTGGGAGCATGAGCAACTGCTCGCGCGGCGCGGCCCACTCCTGTTCATCACCAACAAGTCGACGATCCCTTTCGTGCTCTGGCGCGTCCCGACCATCATCAATGGCGTTGGACGCCAGCGCGGCGAACAGATCCGTTATCACATGAAGGAGGGCACGTTCCGCGAAGTGATTGTGGCCCAGGCGCTGCGTCCAACCACGGCGGACGGTGACATGGGCGTGGATCCCGAGGATCTCATGCCGCCGAATTTCCGGTTGGAGACCGTCGCCGAGAAACGCTTCGGTGGCCGTTGGGCACGGTTGAGCCGGCTGGTCGCGGTGGAGCCGCCGCCCACTGCCGCCATCGCCGCCGTGTCTCCACCATGAATTCCGCGCCGGCTGTCAGCGTCCAGCCTCGAACCCCGCCGGGGCCGCCGGCGCGTTCGCTGCAGCTCCGACTCGCCGGCTTCGCGGTTCTCTGGCTCGGGGTCTTTGCCTTCTGGCCGCAGGCGTTTTTCGCCACGGGGGTGAACCATCTTGGGCTCTGGTTTCTCGACACCTATGCGATCCTGGCGTCCAACGACGCGGTCGCCCGCGGACTCGATCCGTATGTGCCGAACAACCTCGATGTCTTCCACCGGCCGCACGTCTATTCGAGCTGGTGGCTCCACCTGCATTCCTTCGGGCTCACCCGGGCGCACGTGCTCTGGGTCGGGGGAGCACTCGTCGCCGCCTTTCTCGTCGTGGCCCTGCGCTTCCTTCGCCCGCGGGCGCCGGGTGAAATGGTCGCGCAACTGGCCGTGCTGCTCTCTTCGCCGGTCCTTCTGGCCCTTGATCGCGCAAACAACGATCTCATCGTCTTCGTCCTGCTGGCGGCCGTGGTGCCGTGCCTGACGAGCCGGCACGCGGGCTGGCGATTCCTCGCGGCGGTGCCGATCGCGGTGGCGGCCGGGCTGAAGTACTATCCGGCGGTGGCCGGCTGTTTGGTGCTCGTGGGCGGAGATCGTCGGGAGGTCTGGCAACGCACCGCGGTGACACTCGCGTTGTTTGGCGTCGTCGCATTGAGCCTCGCGCCTGATCTGGGCCGGCTGGGGGGCCTGGTTCCGAAGGCCGAGGGGCTGATGACCTTTGGTGGATCCAATTTGTTCGAGGCACTCGGACTCACCGGCCGCGCGGCGCTCTTCTCGGGCCTGCTGCTGGCGGGCGTCATCGCGGCTGCGTTCCTGCGCTCCCGGATCTTCCAAGGCTGGAAAATTTCACCGGGTGAGGAACGCGCGTGGCTCAGTTTTCTCCTCGGGGCGCTGCTGCTGACCGGCTGCTTCGTCACGGGCACCAGCTATGCCTATCGCTGGATTTTCGCGATCTGGATGACCCCGTTGCTCTGGGCATTGCCACGCGATCCGTCCGCTCCCCGTCGCGTGCGCCAGCTGGCGGCCGTGACCGCGGGCCTGCTGATTTTCGTCCTGTGGTCGGATGCGGTCGTGAGTGCATTTCTCAGCCGCTTCATGACCCAGATCCCGCCCGGCGATCTCGTGCGCCTGGCTGACAAGCTCTTCTACTTCGAGCAGCCGATCATCTGGCTGTTCTTTGCCTGCTTGATCGGCTTCCTGTCCCACTTTGCGCGGGAGCGATGGGCCGCGCTTCGTCCGCGCGGGTAACGCGGCCCCATGGCTGGACTTCTCCTTTTTTCCGCGGTGCCCCTGCTGGCGTGGGTCTTCTGGACCGCCCTGGCCCAACCCGACTGGCGTGTGGCCGCGGTGCGAGCGGCCGTGGTTTGGGCCGCCGGCACGTCGCTCTTCACCGAGCTGCTCAGCGCGTTTCACCTGCTCCAGTTCTGGCCGGTGCTCGGGTTCTGGCTGACGGTCAACGTGGCGATGGTCGTCTGGTTGGTCCGGCGCCCCGCGCGGATCATCGGTTCGATCCCGGGCGAGTCGTGGCGCCATTTTTCGGCGGGACTCGTTCTCCTGCTCGCGGTGCTGGCGTTGGTGATCGCGGCGGTTGCGCCGCCGAATACCCCGGACGTGCTCGCATATCATCTGCCGCGACAGATGTTCTGGCTGCAGCAGGGAAGCCTCCAGCACTTCGTCACACTCGACGAGCGGGCGTTGATGATGCCACCGCTGGCCGAAGTCATCCAGACCCACGCCTTGTTGCTCTCGGGTGGCGATCACTGGGCCAACCTTCCGCAGTGGCTCGCTTATGTGCTCGGGATGGTGGTGACGAGTCTGCTCGCGCGGGAACTTGGCGGTGGCCGGCGGACGCAGTGGCTCGCGGTGCTGATTTTCGCGACGATCCCGATGGCCTGGCACGAAGCGACCAGCGCGAAGAACGATCTGCTCGTGGCCGTCTGGCTCGGCGCGGCCGGCTGGCACGCGTTGAGGATGGCAAACGCGGTGGCGACGAAGTCCACCGATTGGATCGAACTCGGCGCCGCCCTGGGCATCGCGTTGGCGACAAAGACCACCGCGCTGATCTTTGTGCTCCCGATCCTGGCCGTGATTGGAGCCGTAGCGTGGCGGGATCGGACCCGGGCCTGGATCGCGGCGGTGCTGATTCTCGTGATCGTCGGCCCGCACGCCGCGCGGAATCAGGCGTGGTACGGCACGCCCCTGGGACGGCAACCCGCCGAGCAGGGCGGCGGGCAGGCGAATGAAAGCGTCTCGTTCGGCACTGTGACCTCAAACCTGCTGCGCAACGCCACGCTGCATCTCGCCACGCCTTCGCCGGCGCTGAACGATCGGCTGCGGAGATGGACCGAGTCTATCCTTCGGAGGATCGGACAGGACCCGAACGATCGCCGCACGACCTTGTGGTTCCTGCGCTATGGGATCGATTGGGGCCCGGAGCACGAGGCGATCGCCGGGGCGCCCGCTCACTTTCTCCTGGGCATCGGCG
This sequence comes from Opitutia bacterium, assembly GCA_947472765.1. Classification (GTDB taxonomy): domain Bacteria; phylum Verrucomicrobiota; class Verrucomicrobiia; order Opitutales; family Opitutaceae; genus ER46. The sequence goes on along the minus strand of CANJCM010000087.1, from coordinate 8,726 downwards.
TGCTGCTCCTGATTTTGCTTCGCCGAGCGTGGCGGGGGCCACCCGGACGGGTGCTGCTGCTGGTCGTGGGCGGGACGCTGCTCGGCGCGCTGGTCCTGAAGTGGCAGCCGACGGGCGCCCGACTGCAGCTTCCCGTCTTTCTCGTGCTGGCGGCACTGATCGCGTGGGCGGCGGAGCGACTCGGTCGAGCCGCGATGGTGGCAGCCGCCGGTGGGTGTGTGCTGGCGTGGCTGCCGTCGTCGGAAACCCAGCTTCGTCCGTGGCACACGGCGCCGACGATCTTCGCGACTTCGCGCTGGGAAAACTATTTCCGCTTTCATCCGCGGCTGCGGCTCGATTTCGAGCAGAGCTTGGGGGCGCTGGCCAAAGTCCGACCGGCTTCGCTGCAGATCGTTTCGCGCCACGGGTTCCCGTATCCGCTGTTGCAGCGCTTGCGCGAGGAGTTGCCGGAGACCCGTCTCTGGGGCACGTTGCCGGAAGCCTTGGCGCAACCGCCGTCGGCCATCCTCGTGGTTGAGCCAGAGGCCAACTTTCCGGCGGAGTACCGTCCGCCGGGTTCGGCCGTGAGTTATCGGGCGGTCGGCGGGCTGACGGCGCAGCGGCTTTACCTGCCCGTCGCCGCGGAACAGCCGGCTACGGGGCTCTAGGGCGGGTTAAGAAATGGCGTAGCCGGCGGGCGTGGACGAGCCACGCCCCTACAGCGGATCTTGCAACGTCGCATTGTAGGGGCGCGCCTCGTGCGCGCCCTCATCCCTTCCTGCCGACGGTCTCTTCGATCAACTTTGACCAGTCCTGCAGTGAACCGCTGCACGCGCGGTTCAGTTCATCCGGGGTGAGACGGTAGATGAGAATCGAATAGCCGATCTCGGCGTCGGGCGAGCGCACGCGGAGGTAGTGGCACAGCCGCGCAAAACGCAGCAGTTCGTAACGACGCCACGCCGTGGTCCAGTTTATCGCCGGGGCGGCCCGCAGGAGCTCCTCGCGGCGCTTGGGATCGGCCTGGTAGGCGAGCAGGTCGGGTTCGGTGACTCGCAGTTGCTGATATTCCTGTTCCAGCGCGAGGGTCCATGGGCCGCGGACCGGGCTGTAAACCTGCTGCAGCATGGTGGCGCTGACCGCATAGAGGCCTGGCTGCAACGCGTGCCAGGGCCGTCGCTGTCCGACCTCCGGCAGGCTCGGCAGGAGCGTGGCGCGAATTCCCTCGTAGGCCGGATCGCCCGTGCCGAAGTAGGCGAGAAAAACCGGCTCGCGGCCGGCTTCGCGTGCCAGCCAACGTTGCAGTCCCGGCAGGTCCTGGCCCCAGTCGAGCGAACTGTCGACCAGGTGGCGCCAGCCATTGGCGGGGCCGCCGGCGAGCGGGTTGAAATACGCCAGATAGTGCGGACGAATCCGCCACGACTCGACGCCGTGCCAGAGCACGAGGCCGGCCACGACCAGCGCTGCCAAGCGACGGCGCAAATCGATCCAGCTTCCGAGTGCGCCCAGCGTGATGAAGAGCACGGGGTAAGTGGGCAGGATGTGGCGGTGGCCGATGTTCAGGTGGCTCGTGATCGACATCGCCCAGTACACCACGAAGAGCGCGCCGAGCGGGATCAGCGGCCGGAGCCGCGCCCGCCAGACGGTTTGTCCCCAGGTTCGCGCGGCGCGCACACCGGCCATTCCCGCGACGCCGAGCAGCAGCAGGAAGGGCAGGGTGCTCTTGACGAGGAACGTGTAGGGAAAGAACGACGGCCAGCCGGTCAGACTGTATTCACCGTTCAGGAACGCGCCGCGCTGCTTCGCGAACTGAAGCACGAACGTGAATCCGTAGAGGAACGCATCCGGGAGCAGGTGCCAGTCGCGCAGCCGGACGATAATCGCGCGCGGCCATCCGAGATCGGTCAGCATCCAGCCCCAGCCGTGATTGTAGGTGGCGCCCTCTGTGAGTGCGGGAGCGAAGGGTGAGAAACGGAAACCGTAAAAGAGCCAGATGATCGCCCAGCCGACGACGACGTGCACGGCCGCGGATCGGAGCAGCCGCCAGTAAGGCGCGGCACCTTCACGCCGCCCGGCCAGCCACCCGAGGGCGCACAAGCCGAACATCGGCAGCAGGAGCGGGGCGGAAAACTTCGACACACAGGCGAGTCCGAACGTCACGCTGCTGAGCGCCGCCGGGCCAAAGCCGGGCCTTTCCAGGTGGCGCCACCACGCCCCGACCGCCGCGAGGAAGAAGAATGCCATCACCGCGTCCGACGTCGCGAGCGCGCCATGGGCGAGGAACGTGGGGGAGAAGACGAAGAGAACGAGCGAGAGAAACGCGCCGCGCTGGCCGAACAGGCTTCGCGACCAGAAATACACCAGCAGTCCGGTGGCCGCGCTGAAGAGCGCCACCATGGCCCGGCCGGCGAAGAGCAGCAGATCCGCGGGCAGGCCCTGTTCGTAGAAAAAGGCGTGCCCGTAGTTCCACACGTCGGCCTCGCGCCACGGTTCGAGCGCCGGCGGCGGCAGGGGAGCGCCGATCAGACTCGCTGGCAGCGCCGCCCAGCGTTGCGGCAGATTGCCGTTCTCCGGCTGGAGCCGGTAGTCGCCGCGCGTGTTGTAGGCATGGCCGGCCGTGAGGTGCGCGATTTCGTCCGACGTCATGGACTTCTCCGTCGTGGCGGTGACCGCGAAGATTGCATGGGCCAGCCCAAGCAGGACCGCGAGGGTGACCAGGAATCCGGCGGACGGCGTGACGGCGGGGCGCTGCACTCGGCGGAGGGTGGAGAGGATTTCGCAGAGCGAAAACCTTATCTTGTGACCCATGCGCCGGAGCGACCCGAGCCAATCGGGCGTTTCGTCAAATGCGGGCGAATCTGGCGGGCAGGCGAGATCCAGCTTTGTCCGGCCGGTGGTGCCTGCTATGCATTCCCGACCCGCGAACCACATGGATGCCGCCGAATACGACAACATCGCCGCGCTCGAACTCGAGCACTGGTACTACTCCGGCAAACGGCAGTTCGTCCGCGAGTGGATCGAGCGCGTGCGGCCGCCCCGGGCCAGCGACGTGCTGCTCGATTGCGGCGCGGGCACGGGGCAGTTTGCGAAAGAGATGGAGTCGGCGTGTCGCGTGGTCGTCCTGGACGATCACGAGGAGGCCCTGCGGATGCTGCGGAAACGCTTTCGCGCGGAGCAGGTACTCAGTCTCGCGGGCGATCGCGTGCCGCTGCGGGACGGCTCGATCGAATACGTCACGGCACTCGACGTGCTCGAGCATGTGCCGGACGACGCCGCGGTGGTGAAAGGCTTTCACCGCCTGCTCAAGCCGGGCGGTCTCGCGGTGGTCACGGTGCCCGCGAGCATGGCGCTGTGGAGCGACTGGGATGTGGCGCTGCACCACTTCCGTCGTTACCGGCGCGCGCAATTGCGGGCGCTTTTTCCGGAGACGGAGTGGGACATCGTATACGTCAATTACACGAACGTCCTCGTTTACCCGTTGGTGTGGGCGGTGCGGAAGTGGCGGGGACTGCAAAAAAAGCCCGCCACGAATGGCACGCCCGCGCGGACCGAGGACAAGGTGCCCGCCCCGTGGTTAAACCGACTCCTGAAGGCGCAGTTCACCTTGCTCGCGCACTGGCGGTTCCCGTTTCCGTTTGGCGTGAGCCTTCTGCTCGTGGCTCGCCGGCGCTGAGGTATTTCACTCCGTGGGGCGTGTGCCGGCGACGACGTGGAATCACGACGACACGCCCCGGACACACCCTGCCCTGGTGGGCACCCCTCTCCAAGAGGGGACCAATGAAAGGCGTGGCCTGGCATCCCCTCTCGATCTGGAACGATGCAGTGAAATGTAGGGCCGCCGCCCCTACACCGATCGGTGGACGTTCAGCCGCTCGTTAGGCAGCCCTGGACGGTGGGGGTACCGTCCCTCCATGGATTGCTCTTGGAGAGGAGAGCGAACGGAAGTCTGAACGATCCGCCTGCCCTGGAGGGCGGGTGCCCACACCCGCCGATTTCGTTCCACGGCCTCGTTCCGGCTCAAGCGGGTTGGCGCGCCGCGCTGGGGTGTGTCAGGCGCATCCGCGGGCCTGACGTCGTGAGGGAATCTCCGCGGCCGGGCCTACGGTAGGAGCCGGGCTTCGCCGATCTTTTCGCCGGCGGAGTTGCGGAGGTAGAAAACACCATCGCGGGGAAGATTGGCCGGCATTCGATCCGTTCGCAGTTCGAGCCGGACGAGTCCCTCGGCCGCAAACGGAAAGGCCGCGGCGCGCGTCTCTCCCGCATCGTCGCCGGTGGAGCGAATCGGCGTGATGAAGACTTCGGCGTTGGCGCGGCTCCAACGCTCGAGGACGGTGCTGGTGTCGTGGCGAAAGTGGGCGAACTCGACGGTCGTGACATCGCGCAGCGCCGGCTCGGCCAGCACCAGGGTGATCTGGTAACGCGGTGAAACGCCGGTGGCCGCCTCCCGGACCCGGGCGGTGTCGATCGCGGCGATGGTCCGGCCCCGGCGGACCCAGAACTCGTAGGTCTCGAGCGTGAACGCGGGCTCGTAGTTCTGGTGAAGCCAGACCGTGAGAGGGGATTCGGTGGCGACATCGCCGGCGCGAAGAAAATCGTAGAGGTTGCGCTGCACGATCACACAGGACCGCGGCGAGGCCTCGAGGCGGGCGCGAATCGCCTCCTGCTGTGCGGGCGAGAGCAGGGTGAACCAGTGGGTCGCATTGATGGAGGTGGGCGGCGGGACGTCGGACCAGAAATGAAAGCTGTGCAGCCCGGGCAGGCTGAACAGCACGTCGGCGTGGGCGCTGGCGTTGCGCGCGAGCACCCGGACCATCGTCGTGAAACTCTCCGGCAGCCGCAGCACCTCGCCGCCCGGCAGCCGCAGGGTGTCCGCGTTGCGGATCTGCATCAACCCGCCCCAGGCATACTGGGTCACGCCGAACGTCGTCGCGGCCATGACGAGTGCCCCGCCCGCGGCCAGCGCCGGTGCGATCGCGGACCGGGCCCCGCGCGCCAGTTGTCGAAAGGCGCCCGCACAGCCGATGGCCGCGAGCGGGATCCAGAGAAACGTGCCCCAACTGATTTGGCTGCCGGCGACGGGATAGGCGTGCAGCACTTGCAACGCGACGAGCAACCCGAGCCACGCGCGCAGGGGTTGGGAGCCCTCCTCCCCGGGCAGCGGATAGACGAAGAGCCACGTGGCCGACATCGCATACGACAACGCATACGCATGCGTGCCCAGCGGCCAGTCCCACAGCCATCCGCTCACAAAGAACGCGGTCGCGATCAGCCGGCCCCAGGTCACCACGACCATCGCCGCGGCGGGCGGCCGGATCACGAACCACGCCGCGACGGCGAGCGAGACCACTGCGAGCAGAGCCGCGCCGGGCCGCCAGTTAATCGCGGCGGAATAAACCTGCGGATGGCGCAGCGGGCCGAGGAGGACGCCGTCCAGCAGTCCGCGCGCCGACGTTCCCTGCAGCATGATCCCGGCCCCGATCGCGACGGCGGCGGCCAGTGCGATCCCCGTGGCCAGTGCCGCGTCGGACCAGCGGGTCAGCGGCCGGCTGCCGCGCGCGGCGGCGAGAGCCACGGCCGCGCCAGCGGTCGCAGTGACGCCGGCGAAAGTCTGCACCCAGCCCACCGCAAGTTGCCCCCGCATCAGGGCGACCGGGAGTAGTGCCATCGCGGCGGTGATCACCGCAGTGCGCCAGGAGGCGGGCAGGCGCTGGTCACTCAGATGGAGTCCCCACCACGCCGCGGCACCGGCGAGGAAGAAAATCCCCACATTGATTTTCGTGAGGACGAGAGCGGCTCCGAAGAGACCGGTGGCGATGGCGAGGCCGCGCGGCCGTTCCGTTTGGTAACTTCCCAGCAAGCCCATCGCCGCCACGAACAAAGTGATCAGACCGCCGGGATGCGACGGTTCGCTGACCATCGGCCAGAGGTGCATGAAGACCGCCCCGAGCGTGAAGAACGCCGCCGCCGCGGAGCGCGTCACCCGCCACACCGCGGCACTGCACATCGTCGCGGCGCCGGTCCAGCATAGCAGCGTCACGAGCCGGCCGCCGACATTGTCGAAGGGAAGGCCCAGCGCATGAAGTCCCTGGTGGAAGAGATAGAAAAACGGCCCGTACTGGCTGTAGACCCGCTCGTAAAGGCCGCCACCGTTGATGAAGGTCTGGAGCGAGAAGAGCACGTAGCCCTCGTCGTCATACATCATGAACGTCGAGAAAAGCCGGCTCGCCCCGGCGAGCACGAGGATGGCGCCGAGGGGCGCCAGCAGCAGCCACGGCCGCCGTCTCATTGCCGGCCGGCGGTCCGGCGCTTCACCACATACAGCGGACGCTGCTTCACCTCATCATACATCCGGCCGAGATATTCGCCGAGGATGCCGATGCCGATGAGTTGGATGCCGCCAAGGAAAAGCACCAGCGTGGTGAGCGTCGTGAAGCCCGTGAAGGCGATTTCCACCCCGATCAGGCGCCGCACGATGAAGAACAGTCCGATCGCGAAACCGATCAGCGCCACGAACAATCCAGTGTACGTCAGCAGCCGCAGCGGCAGGTGGGAAAAACTGAACACGCCATCGAGCGCGTAACGCAGGAGACGGCGGAAGGTCTGCTGTGGCTGGCCCGCGGCCCGCTCCTGGCGGTCGTAGAAAACCGCGGCGCTGGGAAACCCGATCCACGAACGCAGGCCGGGGAAGAAGCGGTGCCGCTCGGGCAATTGCAGGTAGGCTTGCAGGGCGTCGCGACCGAGCAGCCCAAAGGTGCCGGTGTTGGGTTCGATCGGGAAATCCGTCAGCCGCTGGAAGAGTGCATGGAAGAGATCGAAACCGATCCGCCGCAGGCCGGTTTCGGCGCGCGACCGTCGTGTGGCCCGCACCACCTCCGCGCCGGCGCGCCACGAGGCCACGAATTCGGGAATCACCTCCGGCGGATCCTGGAGGTCCGCGTCCATCGTCACGACTGCATCGCAGTCATGCGCATGCTCGAGCCCGGCCGCGAGGGCGCTCTGGAAGCCGAAGTTGCGGGAGAGCTCGATCAGCTCGAAGCGGGGATCCCGGGCGTTTTGGGCGCGAATGATCGCCACGGACTCGTCACGGCTGCCGTCGTCGACCAGCACCGCCCGCCAGCGGTAGTCCGGCTGCGCCTCGAAGAGCGCCACCAGCCGGGCGCAAAGTTCGGGCAGGACGGCTTGCTCGTTGAAAACGGGGATGACGATGGCGATGACCGGCACGGGTGGGAGACTGGACCGCACGGCTGAAGCCGCGCGTCGTCACCATAGGAGGCACTTCCAGCAGGGCGAGCACAAGTGCGGCGCCGCCCGTGAAAAGCCCGCGAAACCGCCGGGCCTCAAGGCGAACCGGCCGGTGGTCGCGTGAACAGCAGCCATCCGCCGGCCTGCCGGCCGACCGTGAATTCCGGAAACAGGGCCAGCAGTTCGAAGGGCCGCTGGTCGTTCTCGTGGTAAATCACGAACGTGAGTCCCGCCGGCAGCGACGCGCGCAAGGCCGCCGGCGTAGGCGCCGAGTTCGCGAGCTTCCAGTCGTGATAACCATACTCGAACGGATCGTTGCGTCCCTCCGCCATCAGCGTGGCCAGCGTGTTCCAGGGAAAGTAGGTCTGCACCGGATGCGCGCGGGCGAACTCAAACGCCTCTTCATGCTGCCGCCCCGGCTCGGGACGCGTGAGGTGTCCGAAGCGGAGAACGCGGTCGACATCGATCGCCAGCACCGCGATCAAGCCCGCCAGCAATCCGGCGCCCGCGATTCGCGTCACACGGGCCGGGGCCGCCGCCGCCAGATGCACGAGCAGCAGGGCGGCGCCGAGGACCGCATAGGTGATCGAGTGGAGGGAGTTTGGCCCCGAACCATGCTTGAGGGCCGAGAGCGTGCCGAGCGGCAGCAGCACCGCGGCGGCGAACAGGAGCAGGGCGCCGGTGCGTTGGTCGGCGGTCGGCAGGTCGCGGCGGTTTCTCCAGGCGAGCCAGGCGACGGGGCCGGTCCAGCCCGCGGCCAGCAGGAAATCGGATAAGGTCCGACCAAGTCGTTCCCACTCGAGCGCGTGCCGGCCGGGAATCACGACCAAATCGTGCCACAGCGTCTCGAATCCGAACCACGTGACGAAAACTCCCGTGGCCACGAGTCCGAGCGCGCCGAGCCAGGCCGCGTAGGCCACGGTCCGCCGGCGGCCGTGGACGAACGCGACATAGCCCAACTGTGCCGGGAGCAGTGCCACCTCGGTTTGCTTGGTCCACACCGAGAGCACGGCGAGGCCGGCGGCCAGTGGCAGTTGATCGTGTCGCGCCAGGGCGACGCAGGACAACACGCCCAGCGCGACGGTCACGACATCGACGTGCAGCACAGCCGCGCCGGACCAGGTGCCAAAGGGGGCGAGCAGCGCGGCCACGCTGAAGACCAGACCGATGGAGCCCCAGAGCTGCGTCACCGGCTGGCGAATCGTCGCGAGAAAAACGACGAGCGCCGGGAGGAGAAAATAGAGGGCGTTCAGGGCCGCCGCGATCTGCAGCGCCGGAAGCGGTGAAGGGGCGAGCGCGGCGGGCGTGTAGGCGAGCGCGCCAACCGGTCCGTAAATCCAGTCGTTCACCGCCGTCCCGCCGACCGGGGTGTACAACGGCAACCCGTGCCCGAGTCGCACGGCGGCGGTCAGCCGGCACGCGCTCCAACTCCACGACGGCAGCAGCCGGAAGGTGCCCCACGTGGCGAGCGCGACCCCGGACAGCGCGAGCGGAAGAAGCAGTGCCGC
>CANJCM010000086.1 GCA_947472765.1 Opitutia bacterium | reverse complement strand
TTGCCGGATCGAATGATTCGTTCTGCGGCTGCGACAGGAAATGCCTGGGCCCCGGAGTTTTTGGACAGGATGAACAGGATGGACAGGATATCTCGGAGTTGGGCGTGGACCTGAGCTCCGACCGACCCGGCTCGAATCCTGTCCATCCTGTACATCCTGTCCCAAGGTTTGCCGGATCGAATGATTCGTTCTGCGGCTGCGACAGGAAATGCCCGAGCCCCGGAGTTTTTGGACAGGATGAACAAGATGGACAGGATAGGAACCGGGGAGAACGGGGCTCAAACCCAAGACCGTCTCCGACCAAATCCTGTCGATCCTGTAATCCTGCCGAAGGGATATGGCTCGAATCCTGTAAATCCTGTCCATCCTGTCCAAAGGATCGATCGAGTCCTGCAAATCCTGTCATGCTGTCCAATCTCTCCTGTGCATCCTGTCGTAAACCCGGACTGGCCTGAGGATCTGCACTCCATTCGTGGCGTCATGAGCATGATTCACCTGCTCGTCTCGCCCGAGGGCGCGGTGCTGCTCGACACGGGATTTCCCGGCGACCATCGGCGGATTGAGCGGAAGATGAAGACACTCGGGCTCGGTCCGCGGGATCTACGGGCGATTTTGCTGACGCATGGCCACATCGATCACGCGGGCAGCGCGGCCTGGGTGAAGGAGTGGAGCGGAGCGCCGATCTACGCGCATCCCCTCGACCAACCGCACATCGACGGCACGCATCCGTATACGGGTTTGGCGAAAGTCACCGGGGCGCTCGAGGCGGCGGGCCGGGCCGTCACCAGTTATCGCCGCGTGAAGATCGATGTGCCGATCGCCGACGGGGACGTGTTGCCCTTTTGGGGCGGCCTGCGGGTCGTGCACCTGCCGGGACACACGGTCGGCCACTGCGGGTTCTACAGTGCGCGGCACAATCTGCTTTTCTCCGGGGATCTTTGGGTGCGCTTCATGATGCGCGCGCAGTCGTCACCCCGGGTTTTCAGTGACGACATCCGACAGGTGCCGGCGAGTCTGCGCAAGGCGCGTGCGATCGGCGCGCATTGGATTGTCCCGGGGCACTACGATGTCGCGAATGCCACGCGACTCCGCGTCCAATTCGAGCGACTCTGCGAGGAGCGGGCTCAAGCGTCACCGGTGGTGTAGGCTGCCGTGGCTGGCTGGAGCACTAATTCGAAGTGAAACGGAACGACACAGAGGGCGCGCACGAGGCACGCCCCTACGAAAGGTAAACGGACGAAATTTGAGTAGGGCCGGGGCTCGTCCACGCCTCGATGCGATGGTGGAACTTCTTCAACCGCCCTCGCTCGTCGGATATTTCTTCAACCCGAGACGCTGCGCCACGACGCGCAGCGCGAACATCGGATTCGTCCGAAGGTAACGTGGCCCGAGCCGCCGCGGTTCTGTTGCTAGGCGGAACAGCCACTCGAACCCGCTGCGTTGGATCCAGCGCGGGGCCTGAGGCACACGCCCGGAGTGAAAGTCGAACGCCGCACCGACGCCGATCAGCACGCCGGCATCAAGCTGCGAGGCAAACCGCGCCATGAAGCGCTCCTGTTTCGGTGTACCGAGGCCGACCCAGATCACATCGGGACGACTCTGCGAGACTTCGCGTTTCAATTGATCGATCTCGGTCGGATTCAGTTCGCGAAACGGCGGGGTGAACGTGCCGACCACCTCGAGTCCCGGAAAACGCACGGTGAGCTGACGCTGCAGTTCGCCGGCCACGCCAGGGACGCCGCCGAAGAAATAGTGCCGCAACCGCACGGCTCGGCCGGCGTCGCAGACGGCGAGCATGAGATCCGGACCGTACACGCGCTCGGTTCCCGGTGGCCCGAGCCAGACGAGCGGCATGCCGTCGGGGGTGGTCAGCCAGGCGCCATTGAAGATTCGGCGCAGATCGGAGTCGGTGCGTGCCTCGGTGAGTCCGTGCGCCGTGCCGAGGCAGATGTAGCCGCGGCGAAGCTGTCCCTTGGTCCCGACGATCAGGTCGCGCGTCTCCTCGAAACCCAGCGCCGAAACTTCGACGCCGAGTACGTTGAAGCGGGGAAAGGGAGGCGGGGCCATTCGCGGGCAACGAAGGGGAAAACCGCGGGGTGGCGCAACGATTGAAGGGGGGGCAGCACGCCACCGTGGTCGTTCGCGGGGTTTCTCGAACAAACTCATAGGTGTAGGGCTGCCGCTTGCCGGCAGGCCTCGGAATATTCGATTCTCAACTTTCGATCCGGCCCGGCGACGAGCGCCGGCCCTACAAAAGCGAGACCTTCGCTAGATCATTCCGGCTGGGAACGAAGCAGCCGAAAAACCCCTGCTTGCGGTGCCCGCGAGAGGTACGGCATCTTGTTCGGTTCCCATGGCCCTCGTCAGTCTTCTAGATCTCAGCCTGAGCTTCGGTGGCGCACCGCTGCTCGACCACGTTAACCTCCAGATTGATCGGGGCGAGCGCGTCTGCCTCGTGGGTCGCAACGGTGCGGGCAAATCGACGCTGATGAAGGTGATCAACGGGGAGCTGAATCCCGATACCGGCCAGGTTTTCCGTCAGCCCGGCGCGATCTTTTCCACGCTCCGCCAGGAAGTCCCTCCCGGTCTCGCCGGCACGGTTCGCACCGTGGTCGAGGGTCCGGGCGGCGCGTACGAGGAACACAACGACTGGGAGCGCCACGATCGCGTCGAGCGGCTGCTCGAGCAGATGGGGCTGCCGGTCGATCAGGATTTCGCGTCGCTCTCGGCCGGACAGAAACGTCGTGTGCTGCTGGCCCGCGGCCTCGTGGAAGACCCGCAGCTCCTGCTGCTCGACGAGCCGACGAACCATCTCGATCTCGAATCCATCCAATGGCTCGAGCAATTCCTGCTCGATTGGGGCGGGGCGCTGCTCTTCGTGACGCATGATCGCGCATTCCTGCGCAAGATCTCCACGCGGATCATCGAGATCGATCGCGGCCGGCTCGTCGGCTGGGCCTGTGACTACGACACGTTTCTCCAGCGCAAGGAAGCCGTGCTCGAGGCCGAGGAAGTGCAGCGCGCACTCTTCGACAAGAAGCTGGCGCAGGAGGAAGTCTGGATTCGCCGCGGCGTGAAGGCGCAGCGTTCACGGGCGCAGAATCGCATTCATGCCCTCGAGAAGATGCGCGCCGAACGGGCCGCGCGCCGCGACCAGACCGGCACCGCGAAGATTACCGCGCAGGAATCGGATCGCAGCGGATTCAAGGTCATCGCCTGCGAAGATGCCGGCTTTCGCTACGGCGAGCGCTGGATCGTCCGGAATCTCACCACGCGCGTGGAGCGCGGCGACAAGATCGGGATCGTCGGCCCGAACGGCGCGGGCAAGACCACGCTGCTCCGGCTCATGCTCGGGCAGCTCCAGGCCAGTGAAGGCACGGTGGAGCAGGGGACGCGGCTCGAGGTCGTCTACTTCGATCAGTTGCGCGCCCAGCTCGACGAGACGATGCGCGTGCAGGACGCCGTGGCGGACGGCAATGCGACCGTCACAATCAACGGCCGCAACCGGCACGTCATTTCCTACCTCGAGGATTTTCTTTTTGAGCCGACGCGCGCCCGCACTCCGATCAAGGCGCTCTCGGGCGGCGAACGAAACCGCCTGCTGCTCGCGCGGCTGTTCACGAAGCCCTGCAACGTGCTGGTGCTCGACGAGCCGACGAACGATCTCGATGCCGAGACCCTCGAGCTGCTCGAGGACTTGCTCGTGGAGTTCGGCGGCACGGTGCTGCTCGTGAGCCACGATCGCGCGTTTCTGAACGAAGTCTGCACGAGCCTGCTCGTGTACGAGGGCGACGGTCACTTCGCGGACTACATCGGCGGCTACGACGACTGGCAGAAGGAAGTCGCGGCCCGGGCCGCGGCGAAAGCGGCGGCGGAGGCCCGCGCTTCAGCGGCGGCGAAGGAAGCGGCCGCGGCGGCCGCCGAGCCGAAGAAGTCGCGCAAGCTCTCCAACAAGGAGCGGGCGGAAATGGAGGCGTTGCCGAAGAAGATCGAGGAGCTCGAGGCGGAACAGACCGCGCTGACCGCGAAGCTTGGGGATCCGCTGTTCTTCAAGAAGCCGGCGGTCGAGGTCACACGCGCCACGGCCCGCCTGCACGAAATCGAGGCTCTGCTGGCGGCGGCCTACGCGCGTTGGGCGGAGCTGGAGTAGCGCCAGTCGCTGACTGCAGCCGTTAAAGTAGGTCCTTTGGCTGACACCACACCCCGCCCTGGGACGGAAGATTTACACCGTTCAGTGTAGGGCCGTCGCTCGCCGACGGGCCTCCGCCCTCATTCGAGAAAAGGCCCGGCGGCGAGCGCCGGCCCTACATTCCACCGCATCGTTCCGGCTCGAGACTGGTGGCGCGCAGCGCCGGGGTGTGTAGGGCGGATTCGCTGCCTATGAGTCCGTCCAGAGCACGACCATGCCCTCGGCTTCGGTGACGTTGAATTTCTCCACCGTGGTCTCGGGCGAAAGTTGGACGTCGACGGGATAACTCTTCACTCGCACCTCCTCGGGCATGAAGACCGAGCGTCCGGTCGTGACATCAAATTCCCAGCCGTGCCAGGGACAGCGGAGGATTTCGCCTTCGCGCTGGCGCGTGAGCTGGTAGGGCTTGTCGGAGGTGACCAGCCCCATCGTGCGGCCCTCGCAGAGCGGAGCGCCGCGGTGGGGACAGCGATTGCGCAGGGCGAAATAGCGTCCGTCCGACAGGCGAAAGACGCCGATGCTCCGTCCGCCGACCTCGATCAATTTCCGGGCGCCAGGCGGCAGTTCGCTGACCCGGCAAACGGGATGGGCGGTGGGCATCGCGGTTTTGTCTAAGCGGGAACTTGAGAAATTCTGTCATTCTGAGCGCAGCGAAGAATCCATCCGGATTTACGCGCGGCTTCGTGCAAGCGAGCCTCCCGCTGGATTCTTCGCTGGCGCTCAGAATGACAAACCAAGGATCTGATTAGACTCCCTCTCATACCCCGGCGAGGCCGGCCAGCTTCGGATAGCTGGCGAGTGCGTTCTCCGCGAGAATCTGCCGCCGCACCTGCGGGCCGAAGCGCGCGGGAATGGCCTCGGGCGGATCAAAGTCCCAATGCGGAAAATCGCTCGAATACAGCAGCGTCCTGGCGCCGTTCATCCAGGCGACGATCTCGTCCACGGCACCCGGCGGGTCGCTTTCTTCGAAGGGCTGCGTGGTGAAGCGGACGTTTTCCTCGATGTACTCGCTCGGCAGTCGCTTGACCCAGGGCGTCTGCGAGCGGAGTTCCTTCCACGCCATGTCGGCGCGCCAGCGGAACGAGGGCACCCAGCCGAAGCCGGACTCGCAAAAAATGACTTTCAGCTGGGGGAATTTTTCAAACGTCCCCTCGAACAGAAAGCTGGAGAGGTGCGCCTGATAAAATTGCGGCCGGACGAGGTAGGTCTCGGCGTAATACGACGGATAGCCGGCGGACGTCATTGGCGGGTTCATGCCGACGCCCTCATTGCTGAAGTGCAGCGACAACGACAGCCCGTGTTCGACGCAGGCGGCGTAAATCGGATCGAACTCGCGCTTGCCGTAGGGCCGCGGTGAACCGCACACGGCATACGCCGCCACGACGGCCGGGTGTCCGCCGAGTCGTTTGATCTCCTTCACCGCCATCACCGGATCGTGCATGGGGATCGACAGCGAGAGGCGATACCGCGAATCGCGCGCCACCCAGTGCTCAAGTGACCAGTCGTTGATGGCGCGGATCAAACCGGCGCTGAAATCAATGTCGGCCAGCGCGACGATCGCCGGCGTGGACTCGACCTGGAGAATCGCGAGGTCAATCCCGCACGCGTCGAGCAGCTTGCTCTGAAACATCGCGAAGTTCGAACGCGGGTCGACGTCTTCGCCGGCGTCGAACGAGTCGGCCCGCGCGCCTCTCCAGCCGCCGTTGGCCAGGTAAAGGTTCGCGTTGCGCGGCATCCCGTATTCCTCGAGCCGGGCGCGCTCCACGTTGGTGAGGTAGGGGTACAGGTCGGACTTGTCGCGGATGTTGTGATGGACATCGGCATCGACGACGCGGATTCGCGCCGCCGCCGGGGCCGGGGCTGACGGGACTGATTTTACATTCATGGGGCGATCCTCCTGGTCACGAAACGAATCGCGTGGGTTGGTCAAGCGGTGGCCGAGAAAGACCGAATCAGCTCGTCCAAGGTCACCTCGGCCAGCGAGGCGGCCTTCAAATCGGCATGCGCGAAATCGTGGTGCAGCGTGGAGGGTCCCGGCACGGCGACGGCCCAGAGGTGGGCGCGCTTCGCGGCGAGCGCGCCGGTGTGGGAGTCCTCGAAGGCAATCGCCTCGCGGCCGCGCAGGCCGAAGCGGTTCAGGACGAGTCGATAGAGGTCGGGTTCGGGTTTCGGTGAGGGCGCGTCCTCGCGGCAGGCGAGGAATTCAAACCGGTCGAGCAGCCCCCGCTCGGCGAGATGCGGTTCGACCCACGAGTGCTCCGAGTTGGACGCGAGTCCGACCCGCAGCCCGTGCGCGCGGGCGGCGTCGAGCAACGCCACGACCCCGGGGAGAACCGGCTGGCGCGCCATGAGGTCGTCTTTCAAGGCTCGCCGTTGCACCTCGAGCGCCGCCCGATCGGCGTGCGGGCTGAAGCCGTGCCACGGGTCGAAGGCGTAGTCGGCGTGTCCGACGTTACGGATAAATAACGTGCGATCGAAGGGCACGCCGTGCGACTGGTGCACCGCGGCATACGCGTCGATCAGGGGCGTTTCGGTGTCGACGATCAGTCCGTCAAAATCGAAGACGAGGGCGCGGATCATCGGAAGAGGCGGAGCGGAGACACCGGGGCAGAGAGATTGGGAAAGGCCGGTGCCGGCAAGCGGGAATGCGGGGGGCGGGATCACAGCTCTGCTGCGTGGCACGGGTCTCCTGACCCGTGAGAACCCTTCAGCCGCCAATTATGCCCGCCACGGGTCAGGAGACCCGTGCCACCTCGCCTTACGCCGCCGGCTCTCTCTGCACGTTGATGCTCTCGATCTGACTCAGCCGGATGAGTTCGATGCGTCCGTGGTCATCGTCGAAGAGCAGGGTGCTGTTGTTCTGACCTAGCGCCGCATAATCAGGATGTTTCACCCGATACTCTCGCCCGCTGACCATGCGAATGACGAAGGCCTCGGATCCGTGAAGGATGGCTCGAACTTGCTCGAGGGTCATGGCTGAAAAATGTTTGGCTGTCGCGTCGGGTCAACGATCCCGGGCCCCGATTCGCGGCGGTGATGCGGGCGCATTCCGGGCGGTTCGCCGCAAAATTTAAATCGGCACTCGTCATGGCGCTTCGGAGTGTCTCATCTTGCATTCACCTATGGAAAACCCGTCCGCGTCCGCCGTGCTGGCCCGCCTGGCCGGTTTGCTGCCGGCCAGCCGGTTCATGAAGGGCCCCGCCCAGCTCGCCGCTTATGAAAGCGACGGCCTGACGGCGTTTCATGTTCGTCCCATCGCCGTGGTGGTCCCGGAGACCCAGGAAGAGGTCATCAAGCTCGTCCGCTTTTGCCACGCGGAGAAGCTGCCCTTTGTGGCCCGTGGCAGCGGCACCAGTCTCTCCGGTGGATCTCTGCCCGTGCATGGCGGCATCGTCATCACGCTGAACCGGCTCAACCGAATCACGAAGCTCGATCCCAAGCAGCGGATCGCTGTCGTCGAGCCGGGCGTGATCAACACGCATGTCACGAACGCGGCGGCGCCTTACGGGCTGCTCTACGCGCCGGACCCGTCGAGCCAGACGATCTGCACGATTGGCGGCAACGTGGCCTTCAATTCGGGCGGCGCCCACTGCCTGAAATACGGCATGACCTCGAACCATGTGCTCGGTCTCAAGGCCGTGCTGGCCACGGGTGAGGTCGTCGAATTCGGCGGACTCAGCCGCGAGCAGATCGGTCCCGATTGGACCGGGCTCTTCGTCGGCAACGAGGGCCTCTTCGGCATTGCCCTCGAGATTACCGTCCAGTTGCTCCCGAAGCCGGAGAAATTTCACACCGTCCTGGCGGGTTACCGGACCCAGGAACAGGCTGGCGATGCGGTTTCCGCGATCGTCGCGAGCGGCCTCCTGCCGGGTGCGATCGAAATCATGGACGCGCTGGCCCTCGAGGCCGCCACGGCCGCGGTGCATGCGGATTATCCCCCGGGCTGCGAGGCCGTGCTGATCGTCGAGCTCGAGGGACCGCGCGAAGTCGTCGAGGCGGACCGCATCCGGCTCGATGCCATTCTCGCCGCGAGCAATCCGGTGGAAACGCGCCCGGCGAAGGACGCCAACGAGCGGCTCCTGATCTGGAAGGGTCGCAAGAGTGCGTTCAGCGCGGTCGGCCGGCTGTCGCCCGACTTCATCGTGCAGGATGGCGTGGTGCCCCGGGCGCGCCTCGGCGAGGCGCTGCGCAAGATCGGCGAGTGGTCCCGCGAGATGGGTCTGCGTTGCGCGAACGTGTTTCATGCCGGCGATGGCAATCTGCATCCGCTGATCCTTTATAATGGCACGCAACCGGGGCAGCTCGAGCTGGCGGAGAAGCTGGCCGGCCGCATCCTGCGGATGTGCATCGAAATGGGCGGATCGATCACGGGTGAGCACGGCGTGGGCGTCGAGAAGCGCGACTACATGCCGGACATGTTCACCGCGGACGAACTCGACTGCATGAAGCGCCTGCGCGCCGCCTTCGATCCCCTCGAGATTGCGAACCCCGGAAAGATGTTTCCCCAGGCCGGCGCGCCCGCGCTGACCCAGCACGGCCTCCATCCGTTGGAGAAGGCCGGCGTGATCTCGCGCGAATAAGCCGCGCTCCCTCTCAACCTCTGCTGCGTTCCGGATGACCACCAAGACCGAAGCCACGCTCAACCCGACCTCGATCGGGGAACTTGCCGACGCCGTGCGTTCGGCGCCGCGGATCGTCGTGACCGGCGCCGGCACCAAGCCCCGGCTCGCGCCCACGTCGGGGAACTTCACCCGGCTGTGCACCAGCCAGCTCCGCGGCATCGTCGAGTACGACCCGAGCGAGTTCACTTTCACGGCGCTCGCCGGGACGCCGGTGCGCGACATCGTCGCGGCCCTCGGGGAGAAGGGACAGAACCTGCCGTTCGATCCCCTGCTGGTCGAAGCCGGCGCGACGCTCGGCGGCACCGTCTCCGCGGGGCTCAGCGGTCCGGGGCGGTTCCGTTTTGGCGGACTGCGGGACTTCATTCTTGGCGTGCGCTTCGTTGACGGCACCGGCCGGTTGCTGCGCATGGGTGGCAAGGTCGTGAAGAACGCGGCCGGCTTCGACCTCCCGAAGTTTTTTGTCGGCAGCGTCGGCCGTTTCGGCGCGCTCGGTGAGATCACGTTCAAGGTTTTCCCGCGCCCGCTGACCACCCGGACGCTCCGGCTGGCGGCGAAGGATGTGACGGCGATGGCGGAAATTTTTGCGACGGCGGGAAATTCCCGCTGGGAGATCGACGCCCTCGAGGCCTCGCCGGCCGAGGGTCAGGTTTACGCGCGGCTCGCCGGTCCGGGCGAAGCGCTCGAGGTGATCGCCCGCGAAGTTCTCGGACGGCTGCCCGGTGCGGTGCTGGCCGACGCGGAGGCGGCGGCGCTCTGGCGGCGCGTGGGGAATCTCGGTTGGGCGCATGATGGCGGCACGCTGATCAAGATCGCGCTGACGCCTTCCGAACTGCCGGGCTTCACTGTCCTCGCGGCGGGCGTTTCCGGGGCGCGTACCTGGATTGGCGCCGGCGGCAATGTCGCCTGGCTGTCGCTGCCGGATGGCGCGACGTTGCCGGCGTTGCGCTGGCCGGCCCTCACGCTGCGTGGTTCCGCGCCGCTGTGGTGCGGCACCGCCCCCCGGTTCGAGGTGATGCGCGGGGTGAAGACCGCGCTCGATCCGCAAAATCGTTTCCCTGGTCTCGACGAGTAACGCCCGGCGCGGCTCGAACTTTTTTTTCTTTCCCGATGTTACATACGATCAAGTCCGAGCAATATGGCCCCTTGGGCGAGCCGATGGCGCACGCCGTGCAGTCGTGTGTCCACTGCGGCTTCTGTCTGGCCGCGTGCCCGACGTACCAGGAGTTCGGCCAGGAAATGGATTCACCACGCGGTCGCATCGTGCTGATGAAGCAGGTGCTCGAAGGCACGCTGCCCGCCACGGCGGCGCAGGTGCACATCGATCGCTGCCTCGGTTGTCTCGCCTGTGAACCGGCCTGCCCCAGCGGCGTGCCGTATCGTGATTTGATCAGCCCGTATCGCGCGGTCGTGCAGGAGAAACTTCCTCGGACGATGGCGGAGCGGCTCCGTCGCTGGATGGCGGCGATGACGATCCCATATCCCGGTCGCTTCCGGCTCGCGCTCCTCGGGGCCAAACTCGGCAAAATGGTCCGTCCGCTCGTCCCTTCCGCGTTGCGTCCGATGTTGGAACTCGCGCCGAGTTCGGTGCCGCCCGCCGTCACCCTGCCGCGCGTTACGCCGGCCCAAGGCGAACGCCGCGCCCGCGTCGCGCTGCTGGCCGGCTGTGCCCAGCAGGTGCTTGAGCCCGATATTAACGTGGCGACGATCGAGGTGCTCGCGAAGAACGGCATCGAGGTCGTCATTCCCGAGAATCAGGGCTGCTGCGGCGGCCTCGCGTGGCACACCGGCGATTTGGCCACGGCGCAGGCATTTGCCCGGCGCAATCTCGATGCGTTCCCGGCCGACGTGGATGCGATTCTCACCAACGCCGCCGGCTGCGGCTCGGCGATGCACGAGTATCACCTCGTGCTCAAGGGCACGCCGGATGAGGCGCGGGCCGAGGCGTTCCGCCATCGCGTCGTCGATGTCAGCGTGTTCCTCGCGAAGCTCGGCCTCCGCGTCCCGCCGAAGGGCTGGGGTGGGGCGCGGGCCGTGGCGTATCATGATGCCTGTCACCTCGCGAACGCCCAGGGCGTCCGCGCCGAACCGCGCTCTCTCCTGCGCGCCATTCCCGGGGTCGAGGTCAAGGAACTCGCCGACGCCCACCTCTGCTGCGGCAGCGCGGGCACCTACAATCTCGATCAGCCCGACACCGCGAATGCGCTCGGCGCCCAGAAGGCCGCGGCGGTGAAGGCGACGGGGGCTGCGACGGTGGCGACGGGTAACATTGGTTGCCTCACGCAGCTTCGCACGCACCTCGCCAAAACCAATTCGCCGATTCGCGTGAAGCATACGATGCAGGTGCTGCGCGACGCGTACACCGGCAAGGCAGAGTAAGGCCGGTACGTGGCGGTCGAGCCGGGATTGAGCCGGAAGTCAGGAAGCCAAGAATCGGACGCGACGGCACCCCCCGCCCTGACGGGCACCCCTCTCGAGCCGGAACGATGCAGTGGAACGAAATCGTCGGGTGTGGGCACCCGCCCTCCATGGCAGGCGGATCTTTCAGACTTCAGTTTGCTCTCATCTCAAAGAGCAATCCATGGAGGGACGGTGCCCCCACCGTCCAGGGCTGCCTAACGTGCGAAGGAACGTCCACAGATCGGTGCAGGGCCCGGGATTCCCTCCGTTTGGTCGTGAGCTTGCCGAACCGGCTCGTCGCCGGGCCACGGCTTTCACTCGAGAAACGGCCCGGCGGCGAGCGCCGGCCCTACGGCGAGGGATTCGCGCTCTTCGCATTTTCCCCAATGCCTCTCTTGGAAAACCCCTCTTCATCTTCGGCCAGCATTTACCTTTCCAACGAGCCCCGCACCCGTTTCGATCCGCGGCGTTCAGTGTCCCTGTTTCAACTTGTAACCCCGGCAGATCACTTACCCCTCCGCCGCCCGTCCCGGTCTTGGAACCGGGCCGACCGGAAGGTGAAGTGATCTGAATGAATTATCCCTATGTGGCAGCATAACTACCATCCCGTCTCAGGAAATCTCGGCCTCTCGGCGCTCGTCGCGGCCGTGCCGATCCTGGTTCTCTTCTATATGCTGGGCGTTCTGCGGAAGCCCACTTGGATGGCGGCCTCGGCCGCGCTGGCCTCTGCGCTGCTGGTTGCGCTGGTCGCGTACCGGATGCCGTTCTCGCTGGCGATGATGTCGTCACTCTACGGCGCGGCGTTCGGCATCTTCCCGATCGCCTGGATCGTCTTCTCGTCGATTCTCCTCTACCGACTCGCGGTCGACACCGGCAAATTCGAGATCATCAAGGATTCGGTGGGCGGCCTGACCAACGATCGGCGCCTCCAGGCGATGTTCATCGCGTTCTCGTTTGGCGCGTTCATCGAGGGTGCCGCCGGCTTCGGCGCGCCGGTCGCCGTCTCGGGAGCGATGCTCGCCGGCCTCGGTTTCTCGCCGTTCTATGCGGCCGGCATCTGTCTGCTCGCCAACACCGCACCCGTGGCCTTCGGGTCCATCGGTATTCCGGTCACGACGCTCGCCAACATCACCGGCCTGCCGGTCATGCAGCTCAGCGCCATGGTCGGCCGCTTGTGCGCGATGGTGTCCGTCATCATCCCCGGCTACCTGATCGTGGTCATGACCGGGCCGCGCAAGGCGCTCGAGGTCCTGCCCGCCATCATCGCCTGCGGCGTCTCCTTCGCCGGCACGCAGTGGTACGTGTCGAACTACATGGGGCCCGAGCTCACCGACATCGCGAGCTCCCTCGCCTGCATCATCGTCATGGTCGTCGTGCTGAAGGTCTGGAAGCCGAAGAACATCCTCCGGCTGCCCGACGACAAGCCGGTCAGCATCACCATCGCCAAGCACAGTGGCGGCCAGCTCTTCATGGCGTGGCTGCCGTACATTCTGCTCGTCGCCTTCGTCCTCACCTGGGGTGAGCCGGCGGTGAAGGCGGCGATCAACAAGTGGACGAACAGCATCCTGCCCGACTTCCTGCCGCGGCACGCCACCATCCTCAACGGGCTCACGGTTCCGGGCCTGCACAATCTGATCGAGCGCATCCCGCCGGTGACAAAGGTCGCGACGCCGTATGCCGCGGTCTTCGAGTTCAACTGGCTCAGCGCCTCGGGCACGGCCTGTTTCCTTGCGGCCGTCGTCGCCTCGCTCTGTCTCGGCGTGAAGCCCCGGCAGTTCGCTGATGCGTACAAGGCGACCTTCAAGCAGCTCTCGAAGCCGATGCTGACCATCGCCTGCATGCTGGCACTGGCCTACCTGATGAACTACTCGGGCATGACCTCGACGCTCGGACTCGCCCTCGCCACGACTGGTGGAATGTTCCCCTTCTTCAGCGCGGTGCTCGGCTGGCTGGGTGTGTTCCTCACGGGCAGCGACACCTCTGCGAACGCGCTTTTCGGCAACCTCCAGGTCGTCACGGCCAACGCGATCGGGCTCAACCCGATCCTCATGGCCTCGGTCAACTCGGCCGCGGGTGTGATGGGCAAGATGATTTCGCTGCAGAGCATCGCGGTCGCGGTGGCCGCCACGGGCATGACCACGGCGGACGAAAGCCGTCTCTTCCGGTTCACGATCAAGCACAGTGTCGGGTTGATGATCGTCATGGGCATCATCTCGATGCTCTTTGCGTACGTCTTCCCCGGCTACGTGCCGGTCGCACCCGCGAAATAGCCGCAAGAAGTCGGAGGGAATTGGCCGCAAGAATGCCTAGCGCGGCGGAGCCGCAACCAAAAGGGACCAAGCCGGATTAAACAGGAAGGCCGGGAAGATCGGGGAGAGGTCCGTTCCACCCGCTTCCCGAACTCCCCGATCTTCCTGTTCAAAATCCTCCCGGAAACGAATGATTCGAGAGTACAGCAGTGCAAGAGACGCAAAAAACCAACCGGCCCTCTGTCGTCGCACCCTTCGATCGCTGATTTACCCATGAAGTCCTGGACCCTGCTGCTCTTCGCGTTGACCGCCCTGACCCTGCGCGCGACCGAGGCGGATCTCGCCGCCGTGAAGCGCGCCGACGAGGCGCGACTGCAGGCCATGATGGCGGCGGACGGGGCCGCCCTCAGCCGCGTTCTTTCCGATGCTCTCGTCCTCGGTCACGCGGACGGCCGGCTCGAATCGAAGGCGGACTATGTGAAGAGTCTCACGGCTGGCGACACCGCCTATGCCGACGCGAAGACCCTCGAGGTGAAAGTGTCGCAGATTACGCCTGACGTGATCGTGTTGCACGGCCACCAGCAGATGCGGAAGAAACTCGGCACGACCTGGAGCAGTCTCGATCTCCGCTTCATGTCGGTTTGGCGAAAAGAAGGTGACAGCTGGAGGATGACCTCCTGGCAGTCGCTGCTCCCGTCCGGAAGCAGCGTGATTCCCGCCAAAAAGTAAGCCACGCCGCCTGGGTGGGTTTTAGCCTGAAGCCAGAAAGTCAGGGAACCGGACCTGCGACTCCGAGCCTCCGATTCCTGGTTTCCGGCTCAACCTCCGCCGGCCGTTTCGACAGCCGGATCAGTTTGAGCCCGAAGCCAGGAATCCATGAACCGAGCCCGAGCGCTTGGGTTCCGATTACAAGTTTCAAGGCTTCAGGCTAAAAAGATGGAGCCGCTCCGTCGTGCGATCGTTCGCGGCCGGCTGGACGTCTTGGCGGTTCCTGCGCAACGTCGAAGCCCATGTTGACTCCAGGCTTCTTCCACGGCGGTGTGATCGGTGCGGCGTCCCTGGCGTTCGCGAGTGCGACGAGTTCGATGGCCAAGCCGGAGACGCGCGTTCGCGCGGAGATTCCCGCCCAGTACCGTTGGGACTTTTCCGCCATCTATCCCGACTGGCCGGCTTGGGATGGCGCGATGCGCGAGATGGAGGCGAAGATGGACGCGTTCGCGGCGCTCAAGGGTACGCTCGCCCAAGGCCCGGCCGCCGTCCTGAAGGCCTATCGTGGCTACGACGAGATCGGCATGCTCCAATACAAAGTGTATCGCTACCCGCAGCTGCAGCGGGATGTTGATACCCGCAACCAGGACATCGCGGGCAAGTTTCAGCGCGTGGGTGCGATCTTCGCGAAGTTTGGGACCGCGACCTCGTGGTTCACCCCTGAGCTGCTGACGATTCCCCAGGCGACCATGGAGAAGTGGATCGCCGAGACGCCGGATCTGCAGCCGTACCGTTTCTCGATTCTCGATAGCTACCGCCAGCAGACGCACGTGCTCGACGAAAAGGGCGAGCGACTGCTCTCGCTGGCGGCGCGTTTCAACCAGACCCCCGGATCGATTTTTCAGGAGCTCAGCACGTCGGACATCAAATTTCCCAAGGTTACGCTCTCGGAGGGCCGCGAGCTGACGCTCACGCCGGGCGTTTACCAGTCGGTGTTGAACACGAATCACGTGCAGGCGGATCGCGCCAAGGCGTTTGACGCCTACCTCAAGACCTACGCCGCCACCGCCAACACCTACGCCGCCATCTACAACGGCGTCATGCAGCGCGGGTGGTTCGACGCCCAGGCGAGGAATTACCAGAGCACGCTCGAGGCGGCGCTCGACAACAACGCCATCCCGGCGGCCGTGGTCGAGACGCTGGTCCAGACTGCCCGCGCGGGCACCGCGCCGTTGCAGCGCTATCACCGTCTGCGGAAGAAGCTCCTCGGGCTCGAGACCTACCACCTCTACGACGGCTCGATTCCGATTTTTAAGGACGAGAAGGAATATCCCTACGACAGCTCGAAGGAGGTCGTGATCAGTTCGGTCGCCCCGCTCGGTGCCGACTACGTGGCCAAATATCGGAAGTTCGTCTCCGGCGGACGCATCGACGTCTACGAAAACGAGGGCAAGCGCAGCGGCGCCTACAACGCCGGCGTCTACGGCGTGGGTCCGTACCTGTTGCTGAATTACAACGACACGCTCGATGCCGTCTTCACGTTCGCGCATGAGGCCGGCCACGCGATGCACACGGTGCTCTCGTACGAGGCGCAGCCTTTCGTCACCTCGAGCTACACCATCTTCGTCGCCGAAGTCGCCTCGACCACCAACGAGCGCTTCCTGCTCAACAAGCTGCTCGAGTCGACCAGCGATCCGAAGGAGCGCTTCCTCCTGCTGCAGCACGCCGTCGATGCGATCGTCGGCACGTTTTACACGCAGGTGCTCTTCGCGGACTTCGAACTCCAGGCCCATCGCCTCGTCGAGCAGGATCAGCCGATCACGTCAGAGGTCCTGAACGGCATCTATCTGAAACTAATGCGGGACTATTACGGCGACGCGCTGACGATCGACGATCTCTACCAGTACACGTGGACGCGGATCCCGCACTTCTACAACACGCCGTACTACGTCTATCAGTATGCGACGTGCTTCGCGTCCTCGGCGAAGCTGTTCAAGGACATGACCACCGGACCGGAGGCGGAGCGAAAGGCGGCGACCGAACGGTACCTCACTCTGCTGCGCAGCGGCGGGAACGATTATCCAATGACCCAGCTCCAGAAGGCGGGCGTCGATCTCACCCGCCGCGAAACCGTCCAGGCAGTCGTGGATCAGATGAACGAACTCGTCTCCCAGATGGAGGCCGAGGCCGCGAAAATCACCGCCGCGCCCGCGGCGGGGCGGTAGGGCCGGCAAGAGGTTGGGAAGGGCGAGCCGGGCGTGGACGAGCCCCGCTCCTACGAATCCCTCCTCGCCCCCCCGTAGGGGCGCGCCTTGTGCGCGCCCAAAACCAGGGCCGGGCGCAGCCCAGCCCCTTAGAACCACTTCTTCTTCTTCAGGTAGATCACCATCAGGATCGTCGTCACGATGGTGCTGCCGAGCGCCCAGGCATACCCGTGCTTCAGCTCGGGCATGTTTTCGAAATTCATGCCGTACCAAGTGCCGATCACCATGATCGGGATCGTCACCGCGGTGATGGCGGTGAGGAACTTGATCCCCTCGTTCGCCTCGAAGGCGGCTTTGTTGAGATAGATGTCGAAGGCCATCATCAGCCGTTCGTGATAGCCGGCCGCCGTGTCCTCGAGCCGGGCGAGATTGTCACGCAAGTCGCGGAAATACGGCAGCAGCTTGGGCCGGATCATCTTAGAGTCGCCGCGCGCCAGCCGCTCGATCACGTCGCGCTGCGGCCGGACGATCGTGCGCAGGCGGGTGAAATCGCCTCTCACGTGGAGCAGTTCGTTGACGAGGTTCTGGTGGACGGAGGCCCGCGCCAGCACGTGCTCCTCGAGTTCCTCGAGTTCGGCGCGGAGTTCGTCGACCACCGGCGTGTAGTTGTCGACGAGCATGTCGATCAGCGTGTGGGCGATCCGGTCCGGCCCGCGCGGACCGACGCCCGCCGACTTCGCGTACCGCTCCATCAGGCTTGAGACCGAGCGCATGGGCGCCGTGTGGAAGGTCACGACGTAGTCCTTGCCGAGAAACAGATCGAGTTCGGTGGTGTTGAACTTATCGGTGCGCGTGAAATCGACGCCGTGCGTGACGATAAAGAGGTAGTCTTCGTAATCCTCGACCTTGGGCAGCGAACTCGGGGCGACGCAGTCCTCGATCGCGAGGGGGTGAAACTGGAATACGCCCTCGAGGACGAACTTGATTTCGTCCTCCGTGGGCAGATCAAGGTCGACCCAGAGCAGCAGGCCCTTGTCGGCACGCACCAGTCGCAGGGCCTCGCGTTCGAGGTCCTGGCCGACGAGCTTGCCTTCGCTGAAGACGAACGAGCGAATCATACCGGGCGAGACCGTGGCGGTTCGCCGTTTCCGCGTCGAGCCACGAGATGATCGCCACCTCCAATCGACGCCGCCAACCCGGGGGGGGGCCACGAATTGGCGCTAACTGGACACTAACCCGAACCTCAGAGTTAGTGACAAGTTAGCGAGAGTTAGTGGTTCAAAGGTTTGGCCTGGTTGATCGGGCGATGCAGCGACCGAACCGGTGGCACTACCAATACACAATAGACCTGAGTCAGAATCAGTGACCAATCAGTGCCAATTAGTGGTTCCCAACTCCGAGTTGGTGGCAGCCACCACGCCTCAGTGGTTCACAGCCCGAGCTTTGCCTCGGCGGCCGCGATCGCGGCGATGAACGCCTCGGGCGTCGCGGCGTTGAGGAAACTCGCCCGATCGGCGGGGTCTTTGAGAATTTTGCAGAGCGCGCTGACCACCGCGAGGTAGTCGCCGGGCTTGGTCTTCGGCGTCCCAAGCACGAAGAAGAGGCGGACGATCTCGCCATTGGCATCGAAGGGGATGCCGGCGGGGCTGCGGCCCACGGCCATCACGATCTTCCGCACGTGGTCGGTGCGCGCATGCGGGAGGGCGATCGCGTTCCCGAGGCAGGTCGTATCCAGCCGATCGCGCGCCAGCAGCTCGTCGTAGAAGCCGGCGTAGTTCGCCATATCGGAATGATTCTCGAGCAGGCGCGCCACTTCGTTGAGGGCACCGGTGCGTTTGGTGCTCTGGACGTTCAAGGCGATGTTCGCCGGGTCGAGCAGCGAGGTGATTTTTCCAGCCATGCCGAATTTGTGAGCTCCCAAGGAGTGAACTGCGTCGCACGTTGGCAAGGGGGAATCCGATTTCGTGCGGGAGAAATCGCCGGGTTCGCCCGGCCAGGTGGCGCACTTCGGAATTGTTTGGCGCCAGCGCCGGAGTGCGGCGAAATGAAGCCATGAGAATCTTCCGCTGCCTCCTCGTGCTCGGAGTCATGTGCGTCGCCGGGCGTGCGGCCGAAACTTTTACCACCCGACTGTCGCCGGAAGAGAGCGCGCTGGCGGGGCTCGGCAAACTCACGGCCGCGGAGCGTGCCGCCCTCGACGCCCTCGTGCAAAAATACGGCGGGCCGGTCGAGCAGCCGTCCCGGGTCGTGTCCGTGACGCCGGCACCGGCACCCGCACCCGCAGCGCAGGCGGCCGCTCCGGCACCCGTCGCGCCGGCCGCCAAGACCGTCGCGCCTGCACCCAAGCCGGCTGCTCCGGCCGTGGCCGAGGTGCCGGAGAAGAAAGGTTTCCTGCGCCGGGCAAAGAAGGATCCGGCCGCGGCGAAGCCGGCCGCGGGGGTGATCGAATCCGAAATCGACGGCTCCTTCACGGGCTGGGAGGAGACGACCGTCTGGACGCTGAAGGACGGATCAATCTGGCGCGTGGATAACCGGCCGCGGCCTTATTTCACCAACCGAATCGCGAATCCGAAGGTGAAACTCACCCCTGCGCTCATGAACGGCTTCTGGCTCGAGATTCCGGAACTCGACGTGCGCGTGCGCGTGATCCGGCTGCAGTGAGGATTTTCGGCTGACATGGTTTTTGTAGGGCCGCCGCTCGTCGGCGGGCCACTAACGGCAGGGCCCGGCGGCGAGCGCCGGCCCTACAAAGCCAAGTCTTCTGTTGCGGCTTACTCCGCGGGCGCGCTCGCTTCGCTGGCCGCGGTCGCCGCCTGTTCCTCGTCGCTTTCGACGACGCGCGCGATGCTCAGGAGTTTGTCCCCGGGCGCGAGCGTCAGGAGCTTCACGCCCTTGCCGCCGCGGTTGACCTCACGGATCGTGTTCACCGGACAACGCACGCTCTGGCCCTTGGCCGTGAGCAGCATGATTTCGTCGGTGTCCTTGATGCTGAGCGCACCGGCGAGCTTCACCGAGCCATCCTCGGGAAGAGCGATGGCCCAGACGCCGCTGCCGCCGCGGTTGATCAGGCGGTAATCCTCGAAACGCGTGCGGACACCGAGCCCGGCTTCGCTCGCGACGAGGAACTTGGCCTCGTGGTCGACGACCTCGATGACATCGAGATGATCGCTATCGAGCTTGAAGCGCATGCCCGTGACGCCGCCCGTGGCGCGGCCCGTGGGACGGAAGAGATCGTCGCCCGACTCCGGATCGCGTTCGCGGAATCGAACAGCGAGGCCCTCATGGGACACGAGGATGAGTTCGTCGTTACCGGTGGTGAGCACGGTGCCAATGACGGTGTCGCCTTCGGCGAGATTGATGCCGATCAGTCCGCCGTCGCGCGTGCAGTTGGCGTAGTCGGCGAGGGAGCTCTTCTTGATGACGCCGCTCTTCGTGGCCATCACGAGATAGCGGTCCTCGGCGAAGTCTTTCACGCAGATCATCGCGGCGATCTTCTCGCCCTCCGCGAGCCGGAGGAAGGAGGACACGGACTTCCCCTTGGCGGTGCGGGTGCCCTCGGGGACATCGTAGACCTTCTTCGCATGGCACTGGCCGATGCTCGTCAGGAAGAGGATGTAATCGTGGGTCGAGGCCGTGAAGAGGTTCTCCACGAAATCCTCGTCGTAGGTCTCGGCACCGATCACGCCCTTGCCGCCGCGCTTCTGCGAGCGGTAGTCGGCGACAGGCGTGCGCTTGATGAAGCCCAGGTGCGAAACGGTGATGACGCAGCCTTCGTTCGGCACGACGTCTTCCATCCGGAAGTCACCTGCGGCGGCGACGATCTCGGTGCGACGCGGCGAGGTGTACTTGGCCTTCATCTCGGCCAGCTCCTTTTTGATCAGGGCGAGCAACACGGGCTCGGACTCGAGGATGGCGCGGAGTTCCGCGATCAACTTCATCAACTCGAGGTACTCGGCCTCGATCTTGCCGCGCTCGAGACCGGTGAGTTGGTAGAGTCGGAGCTCGAGGATGGCGTCGGTCTGCCGCTCGCTGAGCGGATACTTCGCCATCAACCGCACCTTGGCCTCCTCGCGATTCTGCGAGGCGCGGATGATTTTGACGAAGTCGTCGAGGTTATCGAGGGCGATGATGTAGCCCTCGAGAATGTGCGCGCGATCCAGCGCCTGGTTGAGCCGGTACTGTGTGCGCCGGGTGACGACATCGCGGCGGTGCTCGATGTAGCACTCGATCAGCTCCTTGATGTTCATCTGCTTCGGCCGCTTCTTATCGAGCGCGAGGAGCGTGACACCGAAGGACGACTCGAGGGCCGTCTTCTGGAAGAGCTGGTTGATGACGACCTTCGCCTGTTCGCCGCGCTTCAGCTCGATCACGATGCGCGTGTTCTCGTCGGACTCGTCGCGGAGGTCGCGGATGCCATCGATCTGTTTCTCGCCCACGAGCTCGGCGATCCGCAGGACGAGGGTGTTGCGGTTCACGTTGTACGGGATCTCGGTGATGACGATCTGCTCCATCCCGCCCTTGAGCTCCTCGGTGTGGGCCTTCCCGCGGGTGCGGACGATGCCCTTGCCAGTCTTCAGGTAGGAGAGGATGCCCTCGCGGCCGGAGATGATGCCGCCGGTCGGGTAGTCCGGCCCCTTGATGATCTGGCAGAGGTCGTCGACGCTGATCCGCGGATTGTCGATGATGGCGACGGTCGCCTCGATGATCTCGTCGAGATTATGCGGCGGGATGTTCGTCGTCATGCCGACCGCGATGCCGGTCGAGCCGTTCATCAACAGGTTCGGCAGTGCGGACGGAAGGACCGTCGGCTCGGTGGTCGACTCCTTGTAATTGGGGACGAAGTCGACGGTGTCCTCTTCGATGTCGCGGAGGAGATCCTCGGCAATGTCCTTGAGGCGCGCCTCGGTGTACCGGTAGGCCGCGGGCGGATCGCCGTCGACGGAGCCGAAGTTGCCTTGCGGATCGATCAGCGGGTAGCGCATTACCCACGGCTGGGCCAGCCGGACGAGCGTGTCGTACACCGACGAGTCGCCGTGCGGATGGTAATTCTTGAGCACCTCACCGACGACGCCGGCGCACTTGTCGAACGGCCGGTTGTGCAGAAGACCCTCGCGCAGCATGGCGTAGAGGACGCGGCGTTGCACGGGCTTCAATCCGTCGCGGGCGTCCGGCAAGGCACGCGAGATGATGACCGACATCGAATATTCGATGTAGGCCGTCTGCATGATGTCCGTGATGTTGGCGGAGGAGAGTTTCTCGTTGGCGGTATACATTCGGAGAAGGAGTCAGGATGGGTGGAGTCAGGAGACAGGAGGAGGTTGGAATCGTGGTCGGAGCAGTGGCTTCCATCCCGACTCCTTCCCTCCTGACTCCTTAAACGTCCAGGAACTGCACGTTCAGCGCATTGTCCTCGATGAACTGGCGGCGGGGCGGGACTTCGTCGCCCATCAGGAGGGTGAAGAGGGCGTCGGCTTTCGCGGCGTCGTCGATGTTCACCTTCAGGAGGCGGCGCTTGTCCGGG
>CANJCM010000085.1 GCA_947472765.1 Opitutia bacterium | reverse complement strand
GGCCTCCCTACTGCATCGCAGTCGGAACTCCGGCCACCTTTCGGTGACCTGTTCCGAATGTAGCCCTGCCCGTGAGGGCAGGGACTTCTCCAACGCTTCGCCTCACGTCGTCCCGCTGCTCACGCAGCGGGCTACAAAGGCCAACGATTTCAAACCTTCGCGTCTCTTCGCGCTCTTCGCGGTTTTCTACTGCATGGTTCCGGCTCGAGAGAGGATCTTGAAGTGCATCCTTCGAAAGGTCCCCTCTGGAGAGGGGTGCCCGCAGGGCGGGGTGTGTTGGCCGGGATGAATCGCGCTGGACCGCCGCTCCGCCAGCAGGATGACTGCGTAGGGGCCAATCCGGTTGACGCCCTAAGTTCCCCTAGGGATAAAAACGGGCTGAGCATGACGCCTGCATCTGTCGGCGATTCCAACCCGTCCCCTTCCCGGTGGCGAATTCCCCGGCTCGTGCGGTGGATCGGACTGCTGGCGGCGTTCTATCTCGTGCTGATGTCGCTGCTGCGGGTCGGGCTCTATCTGACGCTGGATCGGGCAACGATGCCGTGGTCGCAGGTCGGCCCGGCCTTCTGGCTCGGGGCGCGATTCGACTTCCGCGTGATCGCGAGTGCCATGCTGCCCCTGCTGGTGCTCGGGAGCCTCTCGTGGCTCGATCCCTTTCGCGACGCGGGGCGCCGCCGCTTCTGGACCGGACTGCTGACGCTCTTCAGCGCCGGGCTGCTGATCTTCTACGTCTCGGACTTTCTCCACTACCGTTATCTCAACCAGCGGCTCAACGCCTCGGTGCTCGGGTTTCTCGAGGACGCGAAGATCTCCGCGGGCATGGTGTGGCAGACTTATCCGGTGCTGCGCATTCTGGCGGCGCTCGCCCTCGGCGTCGCGGGCATTGTCTGGGTCATCGGATGCACGCATCGTTACGCCGTGCGCGGAGCCTCGCCGGAGCGCCGGGCTGGGCGCGTGACCTGGTTCGTGCTGCCGCTGCTCGTGTGTCTCGTCGGGATTTTCGGGCGGCTCAGCCAGTATCCGCTGCGTTGGAGCGACGCCTTCAACCTGCGCAACGCCGCGCTCGCCAACCTCGCGTTGAACCCGGTGCAGTCGTTCCTCAGCTCGCTCGATTTCCGCGAGTCCGGCTACGAACTCGAGAAGGTCCGCCAGCATTACGCCGCGATGAGCGCGTATCTCGGGGTGGATTCACCCGACGCCGAGCGGCTCAACTTCGAGCGCCGGATTCCCGGTCGTCCGGGCGCGGGCCAGCCGAACGTGGTGCTCGTGATTTGCGAGTCGTTCAGCGGCTACAAGAGCTCGATGTGGGGCAACCCGCTCGATCCGACCCCGTTCTTCAAGCAGCTCACGGAGCAGGGTCTCTTCTTCGACAACTGCTTCACGCCGCACTTCGGCACGGCGCGGGGCGTGTGGGCGACGATTACGGGCATCCCGGACGTCGAGCCCGTCGAGACCGCGAGCCGCAACCCGAAGCTCGTGGACCAGCACACGATCATCAACGACTTCGCCGGCTACGAAAAATTCTACTTCATCGGCGGCAGCTCGAGCTGGGCCAACATCCGCGGACTGCTGACGAACAACATCGCGGGCCTGCACCTGTATGAGGAAGGCAGTTACGACGCGCCGCAGATCGACGTCTGGGGCATCAGCGACAAGAACCTCTTCCTCGAGGCCAACAAGGTGCTTCGGACGCAGACCAGGCCGTTCTTCGCGGTGATTCAGACGGCCGACAATCACCGGCCGTACACGATCCCGAAGGAGGATCTCGGCGAGTTCAAAAAGCTCGAGGTGCCGGCGGACCAGTTGAACCGCGCGGGCTTCGAGTCGCTCGCGGAGTTCAATGCCTTTCGGTACACCGACTTCTCCTTCCAGAAGTTCTTCGCGGCGGCGCGGGCCGAGAAATATTTCGAGAACACGATCTTCATCTTCATCGGCGACCACGGCATCGGTGGCAACGCGGGCACCATGTTTCCGCCCGCCTGGACGGTGAATGAGCTGACCTCCTATCACGTGCCGCTGCTGTTCTACGCGCCGAAGCTGATTCCGCCGCAGCGTGTGCATGCGGTCGCGTCGATGGTCGACCTGTTGCCGACGGCGGCCGGGCTGGCCGGGATTCCCTACCGCAATACCGCGATGGGCCGCGACCTGCGCCAGCAGCACGACCGCGACGGCGGCCGGAGCAACGCGGCCTTCATGATCGATCATCACAACAAGTGGCTCGGCGTGTTGCGGGGTCAGCACTTCGTCCAGCACCAGCGGGAGGACGGCAGCCGGCGGCAGCGGGTCTGGGCGGATTTTGCGACACCGGAACCCGCGGGCGGCGGCGCGGAGACCGAGGACCTGCATGGGGTCGCCGATGCGTTTCTCGAGACCGCCCGGTATCTCCTGCTCAACAATTCCAAGGCCGCGGACGCCCCCTGACGATGCCGCCGCTTCGTGATACCACGGGCCTGGCTCCCGATGCGCCGGCAGCGCCGATGGACGCGCCGTCACCGGCGCCACTCCGGCGCGGAGTGCGGGTGGCGGGGATCGTAATCGCACTGCTCACCGCGATCGGCGTGGCGTCGCAGAGTCCCAGTCTTCCGCGCGGGGCACCCACGCAAATCACCGCGAGCATCGTGCCGCCCGCCCCGGTTCCGGCGGAACGCGGCGCCGTCTTTCGCGAGAGCTGGGTCAGCCCGGCCGGCTTCACGGCCTCGGCGCACAGCAGTGTCACCTGCGTGCTCCCCGATGGCCGGTTGATGGTCGTGTGGTTTGGCGGGAGCCGCGAGGGCGCGGCCGATGTCGCCCTGTTCACCGCGACCCTCGATGCGACCACCGGAACGTGGTCGCCTCCGGCGAAGATCATGGATCGCGAGCAGGCGCAGCGCGACCTCGGCCGGCCGATCCGCAAGGTGGGCAACGCGGTGATCTTTCCCGACCGCGACGGCACGCTCTGGCTCGTCTATGTGACGGTGACGGTCGGCGGGTGGTCGGGCAGCGCGCTCAATGTCGCGAGCTCGCGCGACCTCGGCCGCACCTGGACCACGGGCCGCCGGCTGACGGTGAATCCTTTTTTCAATCTCAGCTCGCTCGTGCGGAACAAGCCCGTGTACGCCGCCGATGGCCGCATCGGCTTGCCGGTCTACTTCGAGATGGCGACCACCTACGCGCAAATGCTCTGGCTGGCGCCGATGGCGGATGGACGCGTGGCCGGCTTTGAGATGCACAGCCTCCTCGATCCCAAGGGCGTGATTCAGCCGGCGGTCGTGCCCACGGCGACTGGCGCCGTGATGGCATTGCGCGATCACGGACCGCAACGCCGCCTGCACACCGCGCAATCCGACGACCACGCCTGGACGTGGTCAGCGCCGGTGGCGGGCGAACTGCCCAACCCGGATGCCGCCGCAGACATGATCCGGCTGCGCGACGGGCGCCTGCTGCTCGCCTACAATCACGCCGCGGCGGGCCGCGCGAATCTGCGACTCGCGACCTCGAGCGATGACGGCCGCACCTGGCGCCCAGGTCCGATGGTGGAGGAAGAGGCGGGCAGGGAGTTTTCCTACCCGAGCCTGATCGAGGATCCCCGGGGGCGTGTTCACCTTACCTACACCTGGAAGCGGGAGCGGATTAAACACGTGGAGTTCACCGCGGTGTGGCTCGACGAAAAATCCGGCGGAGCGCCGGCGCAGCCATGAACACCGTGATCGTCCCCTGGTTTCACGGCGCGGCGGTCGCGGCGATCGTGTGGTGGTTCCTGCTGCGGCTCAGTGCCTGGCAACGCGGTCCGCAGATCGATCTGCGCGTGACGATCGTCGCCGGCGTGGCGGCGGCCGCGCTTTGTCTCGCGCCCGTGGGCGGAGTGCCGTGGATGCGTTGGGTCTTTGGCATCTGGACGAATCCGAGCCTGCCGTTGCTCGGCTGGGTGGCCGCGGGCATCGCGCGCCAGGGTTTCGGTCGCGCCTTGATTTCGGAAACGGAGCGGCGCTCGCTCGCCCTCTTCGGGGCGGTGGCGGGGACCGGGCTGTATCTTCACTCCTTCCTTCCGGGCGCACCAGACCTGTACGCCTTCGGTTGGGATGGGCGCGTGGCGCTGGGCGGACTCGGCTTGCTCGCGGTCGGGTACTTTGGCCGCGGCAGTCGGCTCGGGATTTTCTTCCTGCTCGCGCTGATCGCGTTCGGCGGGGGGGCGCTCGAGTCGACCAATGCGTGGGATTATGCGGTCGATCCCGTGTTCTGGTTCGCAAGCCTCGCCGTGCTCGTGAAACAGGCGGTGCGGCGTTTCGGGGCCAGGCGATCGGTCGCCTAGGACCGCAGAGGGCGCGCACGAGGCGCGCCCCTACGAAGGGTGTAGGGGCAAAATCGGCGGATGATATCCTGCGACCTCACCACACCACGCGCCGCGGATCCGACGGACCGGGCTTCACGTAACCGCTCGGAAGCTGGGGCGCCGGTGGCGCCGGCTCGTCGGCCTTCGGCACCTCGGTGCGCAATTGTTCGACCAGGTCGCCGACGGAAGCGCACATTGCGCTGACCTCGGATTCCCCGGGATGACGCGGCATGACCGTGAGGACATCCCCGCTCCGAATCCGATCGGCGGCGGCGCGCATGCCCTGCAGCCGGCGGACGAAAGGGTGCATGAAGAACCAGGCGCCGAAGGTCAGCGCGACCGTGAAGCCAAGTCCCCAACGGGCGATCCTCCGCTGCAGCTCGCCGACGGGAGCGAAGGCGCGGGCCACGGGCTGGCGCACGGTGACAAGCCAGTTGAGTCCGCGGTAATCGCGATAGCCGCGGCTGCGCGAAAATCCCGTCAGGTACCGGGTGCCCAGCGCGAAGTTCTCGTGGAGGTAGCCGCGATAAACCCGCGGACCCGGCAGAGCGGGCGCGTTCGGCGGGAGCGTCCAACCCGAGACGCCGGTGTCGAGGATCGCGTCCGCGTCACCGGCATAGAGCGTGACGCCGATCTGGTTGCGCAGCGCAGCCTCGGACACGACGGAGCGGGCGATGTCGCCGGCCCAAGCCCAGCGAAGGTGCGCGCCGAGCACGCCGATGGTCCGTCCGTCCGCGCCCGAGACCGGCACGGCGAGATCGAGAAAACGCGGGTCCGGATCGCCCTGGCTGTTGGGCGCGGCGAGGGGCAGTTCGGGGATCTCATGGGGCGGACCGAGGAACGACTTCTCCCGGGCACCGCGAAACCACGGACGGGTGAGGACGATTTCACCCTCGAAGCGGCCCTGCGTGCCGGCCGCGATGTGGCCCTGAAGATCGGCGAAGCCCAGCCAGGCAAAATCAGGGTGTTCCTTCTGCAGCGCTTCCAGCAGCAGGCGGCGTTCCGTGGCGCCGGCCGGGCCCGAGGGCGCGCCGCGAAAAGACGCGAGTCCTGCGACGAGTTGCAGTTGATGCTGTCGCTCGTGGATGCCCCGATCGATTTTGTCGCCGACCTGAAACGCCAGCGTCTCGAAGGTCGTCCCAATCTGCGCCTCGAGGGTGCGACGGTAGGCGTGGCCGGTGAACCAGGTGATCAGGGCGACGAAGACGGCGCCACTGACGCCGGCGAGCAGCGCGGCCTGGGCCCGCAGGCTGGTGCGGGGATCAAACAGATACCACCACGCCCGCGCCAGGGTTTCGCGCGGGGGTGAAGCGGGACTTGGCATCGCGGGCAGGACGGTTGAAAAGCCAACAAGTCACCGCCCGCCGCCCGTCGTCAGCGCGACATCGGCATCAACGTGACGCGCTGGCAGAGCTGCAGCGGCACGTTCCACGGATCGCGCATCATGATCAGCAGCGAGCCGTCGGGCTGCAGATCTTCGAGGAACAGCTTGGCGCCCGCCTTCTCGAGCCGGGCACGCTCGGCCTTCGCATCGGCGGCGACGACCGCGAGATGGAAGTTCAGCGGCGGGAGCTTGGCGTAGTCCGGCATCGGCACGGTCTGGTTCGAGTAGAGTTCGACCACGACGCAGTCGGTTTCGTCGGCGAGGAAGTGCGTGAACGGGGCGACCTTCAACTGGCGGACAATTTTGAAGCCGAGGTTGGCCACGTACCATTGGGCGTGGGCGGCGGCATCGGGGACGTTAATCGCGAAGTGCTCGAATTTCATACAGGGTGGCCGGAGTTTCGGAAATCGGAGGGCGAAGGCAAGAGTGCGGCTGATCCCGGTCCTACATTCAATTGGTTCTCACCGGCACTGCTCCGTTCACTCCACGTAGTACGGGATGGAGATTTTTTCCCGATCATCGACGAAGAGCGTGCACCGGTGCTCCCCCCGGCGGAGTTCAAAGTTAAAGCTGAATTTCTGAATGAAGCGCCAGGAGTCGTACTTCATCGCCTGCAGATCGATCACGAACGGCTTGGCCTGGGCCTCAAACACGCTCTGGCCGTCGGCGTCCTCGAAGCGGACCCGCATCGTGTGATGGCCTTCCTCGTCGGGAAAAAAGCGCAGCACGCAGACGAGCGTAAGCTCGGCCATCACGCTCTCCCGGCCCTCGAGCGGCGACAGTTCCTTCGTGCGGTGGACGGAGACCGCCCCGTCGTCGACGGTCGCCGACTCGCAGAGGGTGAAAATTTCGACGTTCATGAGGGCAACTTGGCCCCGGCCGGGCGACCGACGCAACCTGCGGGAGCGGAATCTGCGTCTTCGTGGCTGCGAGTGTGCGCGAGTGGACTCGACTGGGATCCAACCACCAAGGCACCGAGACACCGAGAAGGCGCACGGACGGCGAGCCGTACCCAGGAGGGCCGGTGCCCTCACCGGCCGATGACATATAGGAAGCCGTTTGGCGGGTGAGGGCACCCGCCCTCCATGATCCCAAGACATTCACACCGGATCTCGCGATGCGCTCCGGCGCTTCGCGAATAGGGTGCCCGCCGGGCGGGCACCCCCCGTGTCCTAATTCGCCGGCGGGGCCAGGACGCTGCGACGCTGGTTGTTCGTCGGCACCGCGTCGTTCACGCCGGGCGGGTTCACGAGATTCGATTCGTACACGATCGGCCCCGCCTGTCGCGCCTGCGGGCTGACTGGAACCTTGGCGAGGTAACCTTCCCCCGGCATCAGGCTCGGAACTGTGATGCGCGTCGGGTTCGCGCCCGCGTTCACGTCCAAGCTCAGACCCGTGACGGCCTGGCCACCGCGGTTCT
Source organism: Opitutia bacterium (assembly GCA_947472765.1). GTDB lineage: Bacteria > Verrucomicrobiota > Verrucomicrobiia > Opitutales > Opitutaceae > ER46. The sequence goes on along the minus strand of CANJCM010000085.1, from coordinate 14,884 downwards.
GCACCACGAATTGCATCTGGTTGGTCGCGGCCTCGAAGTAGTGCGTGACGACCGCCGTATCCGCGTAGTCGGTTCGCTGATAGTTCATCGCCCACTGCAGATTCAGAATGCCGCGGCCGAACGCGGGATCGTCGCCGGGCACGCCGGCATCGCTGGCCGTCTTGAGCACAATCTCCGCCGCGGCGGCCGCGGTCATGCCGGGGGTGTTGGCCATCACCGCGGCAATCGCCCCCGCCACGAGCGGTGCGCTCGCCGAGGTGCCGTCCACCAGCGCCCGCTGGCCGTCGAGCCACGCCGTCTGCACGCCGAAGCCGGGAGCCGTGACTTGCAGCTGTGGCCCGGAATTCGAAAACAAAACCTGTTGTCCTGCGGCATCCACTGCGCCCACGGAGATGACGCGCGGATCGGCGGCGGGCCATTGCAACTGCGCGGCCTGATCGTTGCCCGCGGCCGCGACAATCACCGCGCCCTGTTCGCGGGCATAGGCAATCGCGGCGCTGAGGAGCGGCGCGGTCGCCTGGCCGCCGAGACTCACGTTGATGACCCGCGCGCCGGCATCGGTGGCGGCGACGATCGCCTGCGCGAGCGTGAAGAGATCGCTGACGCCGGTCGCATCCGTGACGCGGATGCTGAGCACGTTGGCGGCGGGCGCGACGCCGGGCGCATCGGGTGACAGGCCGGCCGCGAGCGCGGCGACCGCAGTTCCGTGTCCCGATTCGCGATCGGTACCGGGTGCGGTTCCATACCCGACATCCAGGGCGCTGAGCCGGCCGCCGGACAACGTCGGGTCGCCGCTGACGCCCGTATCCAGGATCGCGATCGTGATGCCCCGACCCCAGGCGGCGTTCTCCTGCGCCCGCGCATCGATGCCGACGAAGTCGAGCGTCCGGTTGCGAAACGGCACCTGCTCCACGGCGTCGCGCGCCTCGCGGGCCGGCACGCCGGGAACGACGAAGAGGGAGTTGGCCGAGATACCGTCGTAATCCCCGGCATGCGCGAGCAGCTCGGCCTCGAGATCGCGGAAGCTGGCGTGTCGCACGCGGAGGGTGCGTTGGCCGCGCAGTTCGCCGAGGATGGTGAGTCGTCCGGCCGCGGCGCGCTCGCGAAACCGGCGCACCGCCTCGGCATCCTTGAAAGTGAGCAGCGATTCCCGCGCCCGCACACTGCGTTGTTCGAGCAACGCGGCCAGCTTCGCGAGCAGGTTGCGGGTTGTCGCATCCGGGTTCGGGGAGGCGGCGGGGAGTCGATCAGAGACGCTCGTAAACCCCGGGATGGGGCGGGCGGGAGCCAAGGCGTCCGCTTCCGCCGCCGGCCGTCGCCACCAGATCGCCAGTGCGATCAGGCAGATCACACCGGTCCCGAGTCGCAGCAGGAAGGAGGTTGCGGAGGACATCGGGAAGGCCGGAGATCGCCGCGGCACCGCACGGCACCAAGATCAGGGATCCTTCCGCAGAGTGACGCGGTGGAGCTGCCAGGAGTTCCAGAGATTATGCCAGAGCACGTAGCACGTCGGACCGAGCGCGACGAGGGGGCTGGCGTAGGTCAGGGCGAGATAGATGGTGAAAGTCGTGTTCTTCTGGCCGAGCGACTGGCTCGCCTCGCGCCCGAATTCCTTGCCGCCAATGAGCCGGCCGAGGCCGAAGCTGGCGATGCACACGAGCAGCGAGGCGGCGACGATCTGTCCGATCACGGCGTGCGGCAGGCTGGCCTGGGCGTGGAGAAAATCCGAGGCGTTGGCGGTCACGAGGAACAGGGCGGCGACCCACATGCCGAAGGCGTAATTGCGCCATTGCTGCGGCCACTGTGACGCCGCCGGGTGGATCGCCCGGACGATGCGGGCCACGAGCATCGGAAGAAAGACGAGTTGCACCATGGTTCCGAGCACCTGGCGGAAGCCCTCGACGTCCGCGCGGTTGAGCAGCCACGGCAGAATCAGCGGCAGCAGCGCGGAGATCACGACGTTGGTGAGGAGGAACGAGGCCACGACGTACTCCACCCGACCGCGGAGAAAGCCGATGATCACGGGTGCGGCGATGGCGGTTGGAGTGATGCCGCAGAAGAACGCGGCGAGCGCGACATCCCGTCCGCCAATCAGCCAGCCGACACCCCAGCCGGCGAATCCTAGCGCGAGATTGACCGCGAGCAGCACGAAGTGACTTCGGTGCAGGGCGTCGCGTGACATCCGCGTCTGGAGGAAGACCTGAAAAAGCAGGCCCATGACCAACCAGCGAATCAGCCCCGAGGCGGCGTGGGCCTGCGGGAGCAGGATTCCCAGCACGATGGCGAGGAGGATGGCGGCGGTGCGGGCGAGACCTTTCACGGACGATCAGATTCGGCGCACCGGCTCGCGGCGCAATCCAATGTGCGCCGTCCATTTACCGCCAGTTGGCCGATCCCGTTGTCATCTGCTACTTGGATTCAGAAGTTGGCTTCGTATCCCGCTGCGTGAGCAGCGGGACGGCTTCAGGGGAAGCGATCGAGAAGTCCCTGTCCTCACGGACAGGGCCACGCCAATCCGTTTAACTTCGGAATCCAGGTGTGAGATGACAACAACGCCGGGGTCGGGCCCGACGTCATTGACCAGGCTGAGCTGCTCGAGCGGTCGATCCGAGTACGCAACCCGGACTGTCCACGCGCCGGGCACGCCCTGTCCTCACCGCGCCGGATTGTAATCCAGATACGGCCCGAGCCACTTCTCGACCTCCGCGACGGGCCAGCCCTTGCGGGCGGCATAGTCCTCGATTTGGTCGCGGCCAATTTTTCCGACGGCGAAGTATTTCGATTCGGGATGATTGAAATACAGACCGCTGACGCTGCTGGCGGGATGCATCGCGAAACTTTCCGTGAGCTGGATGCCGGTGGCGGCCTCGGCGCCGAGCACGGCGAAGAGCGTGCCTTTTTCCGTGTGATCCGGACACGCCGGGTAACCCGGAGCCGGGCGGATGCCGCGATATTTTTCGCGGATGATGTCCTTCATCGCGAGATTCTCGGTGCGACCGAAGCCGCAAAATTCGCGGGCCTTCTTGTGCATCAATTCGGCCAGGGCCTCGGCGAGCCGGTCGCCCAGCGCCTGGGCCATGATGGCGGAGTAGTCGTCGTGAACGCGTTTGAACTCGAGGGCGAATTCCTCGACTCCGTGGCCGGCCGTGACGGCGAAGCCGCCGACGTAATCAATCCGTCCCGAGTCGCGCGGCGCCACGTAGTCGGCGAGGCAGTGGTTGAACTGGCCGGCGGGCTTGTCGAGTTGCTGACGCAGGCAGTGCAGGGGAGCGATCACGCGGCTGCGCTGCTCGTCGGCGTAGACCTCGAGAGTGTCACCGACGGAATTCGCGGGCCAGAAACCGATGACGGCGCGGGCCGTGAAACGCCTTTCCGCGACGATCCGCCCCAGCAATTTCTGGGCGTCGGCATACAGTTTGGTCGCCTCGGCGCCGACGACGTTGTCCGTGAGGATGTCGGGAAACCGCCCGTGCAACTCCCACGCGCTGAAGAACGGGCCCCAGTCGATGAAGGGGACGATTTCCTCCAAGTTGAGAGTTGAGGGTTGAGAGTTGGGAGCGGGTTGAGAGTTGAGGGTTGAGAGTTGAGAGCGGGAGTCCGTGGAGTAGACGCGGGTGCCGAGGAATTCGGGGCGCGGGATGTCGGCCTGGGCCCAGTCGAATTGCGGGCGGCGGGCGCGGGCTTCGGCGAGCGGGAGGAGGGGGCGCTGGGCGCGGCGCTCCGCGAACTCGATCCGCTGTTTCTCCTGCTTCGCGCCGATGTCGGCCACGAAGGCCGGCTTCTGTTCGGGCGAAAGCAGGGAGCTGACGACATTCACCACGCGGGAGGCGTCGAGCACGTGGACGACGCCGGAGGCATACTCGGGCGCGATTTTCACCGCCGTGTGGGCCGCGCTGGTGGTGGCACCGCCGATCAGCAGCGGGACCGTGAAACCCTGGCGCGTCATCTCGCGCGCGACGTGAACCATCTCGTCGAGCGAAGGCGTGATAAGCCCGGAGAGTCCGATGACGTCGGCCTGCTTCTCGCGCGCGGCCGCGAGTATCTTGTCGGCGGGAACCATCACGCCGAGGTCAGTCACCTCGTAATTGTTACAGGCGAGCACCACTCCGACGATGTTCTTGCCGATGTCGTGGACGTCGCCCTTGACCGTCGCGAGAATGACGCGGCCATTCGCGCGGGTGGCGGCGCCGGTGGCGGCGAGGCGGCGCTTTTCCTCCTCCATGAACGGGGTGAGGTAGGCCACGGATTTTTTCATCACGCGGGCTGACTTCACGACCTGCGGCAGGAACATTTTGCCGGCGCCAAAGAGATCGCCCACGACGCGCATGCCGTCCATCAGTGGGCCCTCGATGATGTCGAGCGGCCGCGGATATTTCTGACGGGCTTCCTCGGTGTCGGCGTCGACGAAGGCGTCGATGCCCTTGACGAGGGCGTGGCTCAACCGGCCCTCGACGGGGAGCTGGCGCCAGGCGTCGATCGCGGGGGGGGCCGACGGGTTGAGAGTTGAGGGTTGAGTGCTGAGAGTTGATTTCAGCTCGTCGGCGAACGTGACGAGGCGCTCGGTGGCGTCGGGCCGGCGGTTGAGCAGCACGTCCTCGACGCGATCCAGCAGGTCGCGGGGAATCTCCTCGTACACGCCGAGCATGCCGGCGTTGACGATCGCCATGTCCATGCCCGCGCGAATCGCGTGGTACAGGAAGGCGGTGTGCATCGCCTCGCGGACGGGATTGTTGCCGCGGAACGAGAACGAGACGTTGGAGACGCCGCCGCTGATCTTGGCGCGGGGGAGGGTGCGCTTGATGATCGCCGTGGCCTCGAAGAAATCGACGGCGTAGTTGTTATGTTCCTCGATGCCGGTCGCGACCGTGAGGATGTTGGGGTCGAAGATGATGTCCTCGGCGGGGAATCCCACCTGCTGCGTGAGCAGTTGATAGGCGCGGGTGCAGATGCGGACCTTTTCGTCGCGCGTCGCGGCCTGGCCCTGTTCGTCGAAGGCCATCACGACGGCGGCGGCGCCGTAGCGGCGAAGCAGGCGGGCGCGGCGGAGGAACTCGGCCTCGCCGTCCTTGAGGGAGATCGAGTTCACGATGCCTTTGCCCTGCAGGCACTGGAGTCCCTTCTCGAGGACCGTCCACTTCGACGAGTCGAGCATGATGGGCACGCGCGAGATCTCGGGCTCGGCGGCGATCAGGTTGAGGAACTTCACCATCGTCGCCTCGCCGTCGATCAGCGCCTCGTCGACGTTGATATCGAGAATGTTGGCGCCGCTCTCCACCTGCTGGCGGGCGATGGCGATGGCGGCGTCCCAATCGCCGGCCTTGATGGCCTTGGCGAACTTCGGCGAGCCGGTGAGATTGGTGCGCTCGCCGACGACGAGGAAATTGGACGCCGCGGACTTGGGTTCGGTCGACATGGCCGCGGGCTCAGTTGACCACGAGGGCCTCGAGACCACTCAGCCGCATGGCCGAGTCCGCGGCGGGCACGCGCCGCGCCGGCAGTTTGCGCACCGCCGCGGCGATGGCCGCGATGTGGGCCGGCGTGGAGCCGCAGCAGCCGCCGACCAGATTGACCCAGCCCTGGCCGGCAAACTCGCCGAGCACGCGGGCCATGTCGGCCGGCGTCTCGTCGTAGCCGCCAAACGCATTCGGCAGCCCGGCGTTCGGATAACAAGAGGTGTAACAGCTCGCGAGACCGGCGAGTTCCTCGACGTAGGGCCGCATGGCGGCGCCGCCGAGCGCGCAGTTGATGCCGACCGAGAAGGGCCGGGCGTGCGCGATGCTGTGATAAAAAGCGCCGATCGTCTGGCCCGAGAGCGTGCGGCCGGAGGCATCGGTAATCGTGACGCTGATCATCACGGGGACACGGACCCCTGTCTCCTCGAAAACGGACTCGGCGGCGAAGAGCGCGGCCTTGGCGTTGAGCGTGTCGAAGATCGTCTCAATCAGCAGCGCGTCGATTCCGCTCTCGAGCAAGGCGCGGATTTGCTCGACGTAGGCTTCCACGACCTGGTCCCAGGTCACGGCGCGGAAATCCGGGCGGTTGACGTCGGGGGACATCGAGAGGGTGCGGTTCAGCGGCCCCACGGCCCCGGCGACAAAGCAGCGCCGGCCGGGCGTGGCCGCTTCGGCGACGACGGCGGCGCGCCGGGCGCAGGCCACGGCGGCGAGGTTCAGATCGCGCACGATCGATTCAAGCCGGTAGTCGGCCTGGGCGATCCGGGTGGAGCTGAAGGTGTTGGTCTCCACGAGGTCTGCGCCGGCGGCGAAGTAGTCGGCGTGGATCTTCTCAATCACATCCGGCCGGGTGAGGCACAGCAGGTCGTTGTTGCCCTGGAGGTCATGGCCGTGGCTGGCGAACCGGGTGCCGCGAAAGTCGGCTTCCGTGAGTCCGAACGTCTGGATCATCGACCCCATGGCGCCATCGAGCACGACGATGCGTGAGGCGAACAGGGCCTCGAGAGCGGCGGTGGCGGAGCCGGAAGGGTGCGGGAGCGCGGACGGCATGCAGGGGGAACGGTAGGGCGGAGGGCCGGGTTGGCAAGTGCTCATATCGACGCATCAGTATCCGTTGATGCGTAAGTCACAGATGGAGCTTGCGCCCGCAGCGCGGGCGCAAGCATTGGAGAGGTGAGATTTGAGATCTGAGATTGCCCAACCCGCCCACCCGCCTTCCGCCCATCCTGTTTCCGTGCGATCTCAAATCTCGGATCTCAAATCTCAAATGCCGCGACCATGGCTGGTGCTGGGCTTCCTCGGCGCTTTGTTCGTGTCGCGGCTGGCCGCCGAGCCCGGCGCGCCGACGCCCCTCGATCCATTCGTGACCACGTCGACGCGGACGCCCGTGCGCCGCGAGACGATCGGCGCCGTCGTGGAGACTTTCTCCGGCGAGGAGCTCGCGCGGCGTCAGATCAGTTCGCTGGCCGCGGCGCTGGCCGGCGGGACCGGTACGCCGCTTTTTGCCTCGGGTGCCCGCGGGGCGATCACCTCGTTGTTCCTGCGCGGGGCAAATTCCAGCCAGACCCTTTTCCTCGTCGATGGGCTCCGAATCAACGACCCGAACACCGATTATGCGGTGCTGCTCGGCGGCGCGTGCGTGAGCGCGTGTGACCGCCTGGAGGTGGCGCACGGCCCGCAGAGCACGCTCTACGGCGGCGAGGCCGTCGGCGGCGTGATCGTCCTGCAATCGCAACGCGGCGAGGGCGCGGCGAGCGGACGCCTCGCGGTGGAAGCGGGGAGCTTCGGCACGGTGCAGGGTGCCATCTCCGGTCAGGGCGCGCGGGGAGCGAATGCCTGGAATTTTTCGCTGCAGGGTGGGCACACGGACAACGACCGCCCGAACAACGATTTTGATTCCGCGAATCTCACGCTGCGCCTCGACCGAACGGTAAGCGACCGCATTGCCGTCGGGACCACGCTCCGCTGGTTTCATGGCGATTACGGGTCGCCCGGCACGCGGTTCACGAACGATCCCGACAATCGCGAGCGGGAGGATAACTTGCTGGCCACGGCGTTTGCGGACTTGAAGCCCGGCGCCGCCTGGACGGGACGGTTCGTGCTCGGCGGACAGGACCGGCATTACACGGCCGAGAGTCCGCGTGCGGGGCGGTCGACGGAGGTCACGGTGGTGCGGAACCGGCGTGCGGTCTTCGACGCACAGACCTCGTTCGCGGGCTTCGAGCGGCATCGCCTCACGGGCGGACTGCTGGCCGAGGCGAATCACACGCGGAACACCGGGTTTGGGAACATCAACGCGAAGCAGGCGCTGTGGGCGGTGTTTGCCCAGGACGAGTGGGCGCCGCGGGACGATCTCTACTTCACGGCAGGATTGCGCAGCGACGACTTCGACACGTTCGGGCGCGCCACGACGGGTCGGGCCACACTCGCCTGGCTCGTGCACCCCTCCCTGAAGTTCCGGGCCAGCTTTGGCACTGCCTTTCGTTCCCCGAGCTTCCTCGATCTCTACGGTCGCAGTGCGTTCTACAACGGCAACCCGGCGCTTCATGCCGAACGCGCGCGGGGTTGGGATGCAGGTGCCGATTTTTATCTGCCAAATCGTCGCGGCGTCTTGAGCGCCTCCTGGTTCGACACCGGATTCCGCGACCTCATTGCGAGCACGCCCAATTTTCGCAGCGTGGAGAACATCGAGCGGGCGCGCACGCGGGGTCTGGAATTGTCGGCCCAAGTAATCCTGCCCGGTGCGGTCGAGGCGCGGACGAGTTTCACTTACCTCGAGGCCGAGAACCTGACGACGGGTCGGCGCCTGCTCCGCCGGCCACGGCAGTCAGCCAGCCTGGACCTCCTGAGAACCTGGAGCCATGGCCTCACGACCGGGGCCGGCGTGGCGGTCGTGGCGCGCCGCCGGGACGTGGACGCGCGGACCTTCGTCCAGATCGACGCCGAGGATTACAGCGTGGTGCGGCTGCATGCGTCCTGGGCGATTTCGCCGCGGCTCGCGCTAAAGACGCGGCTGGAGAATCTGCTGAACGAGTCCTACGAGGACGTGAACGGCTATCCCGCGCTCGGTTTCGGCGCCTTTGGTGGCGTCGAGTGGAAATTCTAGCGCCTGAGGTTTTGGACAGGATGAACAGGATGATCAGGATGCAGGAAGCTGGCTTCGAGGTGCCTCGCTCGGACTAATCGCTTGCCGCATTTCCGCCCAAATCCTGCCCATCCTGTACATCCGGTCTAAATCGGTTCGGTCGGTGGTCAGCCTTGCGGATGCACTGACCCCAGGAGCCGCGACAAATCGGCGGCGACGGCCTGTACTTTGCCGGCCATCGGATTCGCAATGGCGGTCCCAGCGGGCGGGGCGGCGGGCCGGCTAGATTTTCCCGGCCTTGCGCTGCTCAACCAGGCGGTAGAAGTCGACGAAGAGCGGGTCGGCGTCGTTCGGGCCGGGAGCCGCCTCGGGGTGGTACTGCACGCTGAAGACGGGCAGCGAGGTGTGGCGCAATCCCTCGACGGTCTGGTCGTTGAGATTGATCTCCGTCACCTTCGCACCGCCGGCCGCGATCGACTTCGCGTCGGTGGCGAAACCGTGATTCTGCGCCGTGATCGAAACCTTGCCGGTCTCGAGATTCTTCACCGGCTGGTTGCCGCCGCGGTGGCCAAACTTGAGCTTGTAGGTCGTGCCGCCGAGCGCGTGCGTCAGCATCTGGTGGCCGAGGCAAATGCCGAACATGGGGAACTCGGGCAGCAACCCGGTGACCGTCTGGTGAATGTAGGGCAGCGCCGCCGGATCGCCGGGGCCGTTCGAGAGGAACACCGCGTCGGGCTTGTGTTCACGCACCTGCTCGGCGGTCGCCGTGGCCGGGAACACCTGCACCTCGAAGCCGTGGAGCACGAGCTTGCGGTAGATGCTGTGCTTGGCCCCGTAGTCAAAGGCCGCGACCCGGAACTTCTTCTCGGGAATCCCGGGCGCATTCATCGTGGTGCCGACCGGAAAATACGCGGCGTTGTGATTCTCGGGGGCGTCGGCCCGCCAGAGGTAGGGCTCGCGGCACGTCACGTCCTTCACGTAGTCCGCGCCCGCCATGTCACGCCACGACCGCGCCCGCTGCACGGCGTCCTCGTCCGAAATCGGCAGCGTGCTGAGGCAGCACTTCATCGCGCCGTCGACGCGGAGCTTCTTGGTCAGGGCACGGGTATCGATTTCGCTGATGCCGGGGATGCCGTAGTTGCGGAGATACTCGTCGACGGAGAGTTTTGCCCGCCAGTTGCTGACCACCGGCGAGAGCTCGCGGATGACGAAACCGGAGCACTTCGGCGCCGTGGCCTCGGTGTCCTCGTGGTTGACCCCGTAGTTGCCGATTTGCACGGCCGTCATCGTCACAATCTGCCCAAAGTACGAAGGATCCGTCAGGATCTCCTGGTAGCCGGTCATCGAGGTGTTGAACACACATTCGCCGGAGACGATGGCGTCAGCCCCGAAAGCGCGGCCCCGGAAAATAGAACCATCTTCGAGGGCGAGGACTGCGGGTTTGGCGGAGGACATTAAAGCCTGACGAAAGAGCCTCAACGGACCTCTGCCAAGGGTTTTGTCGTGGGGATCGTGGAAAGCCTTCCGACAGGTTCATTCGCACGTTGCGCAACTGGGCGCGCACGAGGCCAGCCCCTACGATTTTGTCACGGCCGGCATCGTCGGGGCGTGGCTCGTCCACGCCCGAAATTTCGCCCTCCCCCTGTCATTCTGAGCGCAGCGAAGAATCCAAATCTTCACGGGAGCGCCCGGTCTGGATTCTTCGCTGCGCTCAGAATGACAGGGGTTTTCGCAGTTCCTGCAGACGTAGCAGGCAGGAAACTTACGTGCCCGGACAATTAGGAGCCTGGGATTGTCCGGTAACAGCCTGCTCGGACCGCTTTTGCCGGAACTGTGCTCCACGGTGGCCAGCGAATTTGCTCCGTCCATTTGACAGCTCCAGCCCATGACTTCTATCTCTGTGCCCCGGCAAATGGCATATTCCGAAGATCGATCAACGTGGTTTGAGGGCCAAGGTCTGTGGCAACATGTGCCGGCCAGTGACTGGCAGGACTGGATCTGGCAGCTCAAGAACCGGATCACGACGACTGAGCAGCTCGAACAGTTGATGACGCTGACGGCCGACGAGAAGGCCGGCTGTGCCTTCGCCAACCAGAAGCTGGCGCTGGCGATTACGCCTTATTTTTTCAACCTGATCGACCGCTACGACCCCGACTGCCCGATCCGCAAGCAGCTCATCCCGCGGTCCGGCGAGATGGTGGTTTCGGACGGCGAGATGCTCGACTCGCTGGGGGAGGATCAACATTCGCCCGTCCCGGGACTCGTGCATCGCTATCCGGATCGGGTGCTGTTTCTCGTGACCGATCGGTGTGCCGCCTACTGCCGCTACTGCACCCGGAGCCGGCTGGTTTCGAACGCCCAGGACTACAACTTCCACCCCGAGTTCGAGCAGGGCCTGCGTTACATCGAGGCACATCCGGAGGTTCGCGACGTCCTGCTGTCCGGCGGTGACCCGTTGCTGCTGTCGGATCGCAAGATCGAGCACCTGCTGGCGCGGCTGCGGGCGATCAAGCACGTGGAATTCATCCGGATCGGCTCCCGCATCCCGGTGTTCCTGCCTCAGCGGATCACGCCGGCGCTGTGTGACATTTTCAAGAAATACGGCCCGATCTGGATGAGCATCCACGTGAATCATCCGAAGGAGTGCACGGCGGAGCTGAAGGCGGCGTGCGAGCGGCTGTCGTTCGCGGGTGTCCCGTTGGGCAACCAGAGCGTGCTGCTGAAGGGCGTGAACGACGACGCCGAGGTGATGAAGGCGCTCGTGCACCGGCTGCTCCGGATGCGGGTGCGGCCTTATTACATTTACCAGATGGACCTGATTACCGGCGGATCCCACTTCAAGGTGGATGTCCGCAAGGGCATCGAGATCATCAAGGCGCTCCGCGGTCACACGACCGGCTACGCGGTGCCGCAGTATGTGATCGATGCGCCCGGCGGTGGCGGCAAAGTGCCCATCAATCCGGACTACGTGGAGAAAATCACCGAGGACGAAATCGTCTTCCGGAATTACGAGGGCGGCGTTTACCGGTATCCGTTGAAGGCCGGCGCGCCCGCGACTGGCCCGGCTTCGGCGGTGCAGTCGATTATTGTCCACTAGGCCGCGCAGGAATTCGTAGGGGCGGGCTTGTGATCGTTGGCCGTTGTAGCCCGCTGCGTGAGCAGCGGGACGACATGATCCCAAGAGTTTAAGCAATCCCTGCCCTCACGGGCAGGGCTACACCCGGATCATACCCGCTGACGAGTGCCCAAAATTCCAACTGCCATGCAGTAGAGTTCCAGCTCTGCAGCACGATTTGCCCTTCGTCCGCCGTCGCCCGCCCCGCACACCAAAAATTCCTGCCGGAGAATTGAGCGTTTTGAAAAGACCCCCGTCTATCTTCCCGTAGTCACCACCGTCGCTGGACGGTGTAGGTTTGTAGTTCTTATGGTTTGCTTGGTGTTAGGTCACACGGGCCGCCTCGAAAGGGGCGGCCTTTGTGTTTGGGTCGCTCGCGGCGAGCGACCCTGGGTTTGCGCGCAGCGCAAACCGAAGCCGCCGGACTTGCCGCTTCCAGATCGGATGTCTTTCGTCGGCGGCGATGATTTCGTTGCACGAGGGGAAGGGATCCAAGGTGCGCAAGCCGGCCGAACGCGTTTTCACGCTCGGGTTTACGGTCGTGCGCTGCCAGCCGCGCATCTGGCGCCAGCTCGTGGTGCGTGAGTCCATGTGGCTCTCCCGGCTCCATGACAGCATCCAGGTGGCCTTCGACTGGTTCGATTACCAGACCCATGCCTTCAACCTCGACGACCTTCGCTTCGGCAATCCCTTGAAACGCGAGGAGCTGTCGATCGAGGACGACCGCGATGTCATGCTCGCGGATCTCAACCTCGAGCAGCGCGAACGCTTTACCTACGGCTACCACTTTGGCGAGGGCTGGCAGATCGACATCAAGGTCGAGAAGATTGGGCCGGTGGAGAAAAAGGCGTTCTATCCGGTGTGCACCGGGGGTGAGCGCGCCGGCCCGCCCGAGGATTGCGGCGGCATCGATGCTTTCCACGACATGCTCGCGTGCATCAAGGAACCGAACACTGAGCTCGGCCGCGAGTGGCTCGAGTGGCTCGGGCCGGATTACGACCCCGAGGCCTGCGATCTGAAGAAGATCAATGAAGGGCTGCGGAAGCTGGGAAAGTGAGGGGATTTTCGATTTTCGAATCTCGATTTTCGATTTCTGCGCTCCGGCCCCGTAGCCCGCTGCATGAGCAGCGGGAGGATTTTCAGGCGAAGCGATGGCGCAGTCCCTGTCCTCACGGTCAGGCGCACGGCGAACCGTTAAAACTTCGGAATTCAGGTAATGCCTGGATTCCGGAATTCATCCCTCCAGCGTAGCCCTGCCCGTGAGGGCAGGGACTTCTTCATTACTGTGCTCAATGCTGTCCCGCTGCTCACGCCGCGGGCTACAAAGCCAACCAGGTCCACGTGCTTCAGTCGCGAAGCGGCCCGGCGGCGAGCGCCGGCCCTACACGGCCAACCTCTGAACCCAGAACCCGGAACGCAAAACGCCAAACTCCAAACTCGAAACCCCAAACCCGCCCCCGCGCGTTCAGATCGCCATCGTGCGCCGGACGAACTCGCGGCTTCGCTGGAAACTTTCGCGGAAGGGGCGCGTCGGCGTGAAGTCCTTCTCGTGGGCGAGTTCGATTACGGCATCGCCCGCGAATCCGACCTCGCGCAGTGCCGCCGCGATGGCCGCGAAGTCCGTCGTGCCTTCGCCCATCGACTCCACCCAGCGTCCATTCGCGACCTGATCGCGGAGGTGCAGGAACACGATTCGTTTGCCGTGTCGCCGGATGAACGCCACCGGATCGCCGCCGCCGCGGATCAGCCAGTTCAGATCCGGCCCGAGCTTCACCTCGGGCAGCCGCGCGAGCGTACCGTTCAGATCGTGGAAGTCGTTTTCCACCTCGTAGGTGTGGTTGTGGAGATTCACGACCACGCCGAGCTTCTTCCCGAGCGCGATGATTTGGGTGAGGCACTCGGCCTGCGCATCGAAATGCACCTCCGTCTTGCGGCGCTTCGGTTCGCTCGGCGGCAGCGGGCCCACGGAGGTGCCGAACGTCCGGCCGCCGAGCTCCGCCAGCCGCGTCATGACCGTTTCCGCGATCCCCAGGACGGTGGCGTGCTGCGCGCGATCCCACATCGGTCCGTTGAAGGAAGTTCCGATCACGGGCAGACCGTGCTGCCGCGAGAGCGCGCCAATCCGCGCCACCGCGTCGTCGTGCCGCAGCACCATGTTCATGAGTTCGATGCCATCGAACCCGGCCGCCTTGAAGTCGGCGAAAATCTCCGGCAGCAGCGGCGTGAAATCATTGCCCGGCATTTTGGCCGCATACACCCACGGATGGGCGCCGACCTTGATGCGTGCCGGCGTCGCCGTCGCGCCAGCCAGCCGCGGCAGCAGTGACGCCGCGGTCGCCCCGATGGCCGCGGTGCGGAGAAACTCACGACGGGAAAGAATGGGAGTCATCATGGGTAAATGGGGCTCAGCCGGACGCAGGCAGTCAACGTTAGGGCCGGCGCTCCTCGTCCAGCTCATTCGGCAATTGCTATTTGGAAATCGGCAATGAGATCGGCTCAGTGTTTCGGCGGCGTCCGCGTGTAGTAATAAAAATTCTTCACCCAGACATGGTCGCGGGCGATGGCGCTCACGATTGCCGGCGGGAGTGGACCTTGCGCGGCCGCGGCGAGATTGGGGCTAACGTGTGCCGGCTCCTGCATCGAAAGCGTCAACGTGCTCACCGCCGGGTGGGAGAGCGCGAAGCGAATGGCGAGTTCGAGCAGGCTGAGGCCGGCCGGCCGCGCGACTTCCGCTTCGAGTTTCGCGATCCGGGTGGCGTATTCGTCCACGACGGCGCGGGAGGCGTGCTTCAGTTTGAAATCGTTCGCCGCCAGCCAGTCGGCGGTCCGGCCGCCGGCGAGCGCGCCGGAATGATCGAGCACGCAGCGGGCAATGACGCCCACGCCTCTTTCCGCGCAGAGTGGCAGGAGCGACACCAGCGGTCGCGACTCGAGCAGGTTGAAGATAATCTGCACCGCATCCACGAGCCCCGACTCGACGACCGGCAGCAAGGCATCGTGCTCATGGTCCTGCGCACTGATGCCGAAGAAGCGGATTTTGCCCTCGGTACGCAGGCTGCGAAACGTCTCCAACCACTCCGGGCGGCGCGTCCAGAGTGCGTACCACTGGTGCAACTGAAGCAGATCGATGCAGTCCACGCCGAGTTCGCGCAGGCTCTCCTCCACCGAGGCGCGAATACTGGCGGGCGTGAATTGCTGCTCGAGTGGGACGTAGAAGCGAAAATTCGTCGG